>NZ_JBXAHO010000027.1:9359-81510 GCF_058795195.1 Pseudomonas sp. GW823-FHT06B06
GGCGTCCCCTAGGGGACTCGAACCCCTGTTACCGCCGTGAAAGGGCGGTGTCCTAGGCCACTAGACGAAGGGGACACACTACAACATTCACTCCCTGCTTCGTTTCGCTGTTCGCTTTACGCTGCAAGTGGCGCGCATTCTATGGATGGATTGAGAGGTCGTCAACCCCCTGTTATAAATTTATTTAAATCAATGACTTCGCGCTGCTTTGCGACCCCTCCCGGCTTTTCTGTCGCCTGGGGTCTGGCGCCTATATTCTGACACTCGCCAAGACGTTATAGTCGACGCCATGAGTGATGGCAATATGCTTCAGAGTGCCAGCATTTATATACGCGGATCGCGGCCGATAAACCTTCAGCCACGCCGAGCCGGCGCCTGAAGGCCAGGCCACTTCACTCGCACGCAAACCCTATAAAGAGGTCTTACCGGTGACACCACTCATGATCACCCTGCTCGTCGTAGCCGGGATCGCACTCTTGATCGCCATTGGCTACATCAACCATGTGGTGGAAAACAATAAGCTGGAGAGGGCCCGCACCAAGGTTGAACTCAATGATCGCCTGCGTCGCTGTGGGGAGATCACCGAGACGTTTCCCGGCCAGTTGATGACGCCAGCGCTTAAACTGTTGCTGACGCGCCTGGAACTGAATGTTTGCCAACGCCTGCTGAATCTGGAAAAGACCAGCGCCAACCTCAAGGCCCGGATTACTGAACTTGAGGCTCTGGTTGGCCAGGGCGAATCAATTCCAGTCAACAACCCACCGGCACCGATCCAGACCGAAGCCAAGGCCAAGGACGTGCGTTTCCTGCTCGAAGCCCTGCACGGCCAAATCACCCGCGCTGCCCAGGATGGTTTTTTGCCACCCAATGAAGCCAAGGGATGGATTCGTCAAGTGCGCCATATCCTTGTGCTGCTTCACATCGAGTTTTTCAACAACCTCGGCCAGCATGCCCTGCAGCAGAACCAGCCCGGCCAAGCGCGACTGGCGTTCGAACGCGGCGTGCAGTACCTGCGCAAACAACAGGAACCCCAGGTCTACGCCGAACAACTGGAATACCTGGAAAAACTCCTGGCCCGCGCCAACGACCAGGTCATGGACCGTATCGCTCCGGTAGAGGGTGACGTCAACCAATTGACCGAAGGCCTGAAGGACGTCGAGGCGGATGCGGACTGGAAGAAGAAAGTGATCTACGACTGATCACAGAACGAACGTAAAAAAGCAGTAATACACACGAAGATCAAAAGATCGCAGCCTGCGGCAGCTCCTACATGAAACGTGATCCAGTAGGAGCTGCCGCAGGCTGCGATTTTTTAGCGGCTGTCAGGCCAGCATTAAAGCCTGAAATGCCCCACCATTCCCTTTAGCTCAACCCCCAACTGCGCCAGCTCGATACTCGACGCCGCATTGCCCTGCATCGCCAGCGAAGACTGATCCGCACTCGCACGAATACTCGTGACGCTGCGATTGATTTCCTCGGCCACCGAGCTCTGCTCTTCGGCAGCAGCGGCGATCTGCTGGTTCATCTGCTGGATCAAGGACACGGCCGCCGCGATACTCCCCAGCGCACTTTCAGTCTGCAGTGCATCGCTGACGGCGAGTTTCACCAACTCACCGCTGCTTTGTATCTGCTGCACCGAGGCCTGCGCCGCCGCGCGCAAGGCGCTGACCAGTCGCTCGATCTCTTCGGTCGATTGCTGGGTGCGCTTGGCCAGGGCCCGCACTTCATCGGCCACCACCGCAAACCCCCTGCCCTGCTCGCCCGCCCGGGCTGCTTCGATGGCCGCATTCAGGGCCAACAGGTTGGTCTGCTCCGCCACGCTCTTGATAACGCCGAGCACCGTGCCGATGTTCTGGATTTCCGCGCTCAGGCTTTCGATACTTGAACTGGCCGAAGTCGCGGAATCCGCCAGTTGCTCGATCCGCACCATACTCTGGCGCACCACCTGCTGCCCGCTTTCAACCTTGCCATCCGCTGTTTGCGCCGCCAGCGCGGCCTCTTCGGCGTTACGCGCAACGTCGTGCACGGTGGCGGTCATCTGGTTCATGGCCGTGGCAACCTGCTCGGTTTCTTCCTTCTGGCTGCTGACTTCGAGGTTGGTCTGCTCAGTCACGGCAGACAAGGATTGCGCTGAAGTGGCCAACTGCTCGATGCCCGCCTGCAAACCGCTGACGATCTGGCTCAGCCCTGCGCCCATCTGCTGCATGGCCTCCATCAACTGACCGATCTCGTCACGACGGGTCACCTCGACCTTCGCACTCAGGTCCCCTGCAGCGATCTGCTGCGCCACACGAATCACAGTGCGCAGCGGCGCCACGATCAAGCGGGTAATCACCCACGCTGCAATCAAGCCAACCAGCAAGGCCAGCACCGAAGAGCCGAGTATCAGTAGCGAGTTGTTTTTCAGTTGCGCCTGCATCGACTGGTCTTCGGCGACATAGGCCTGATCCACCCGCTCCACCACCTGGGCAGCGCGTTGGTGCAATTGTTGGTAGACGGTTTTTTCCTGCTCCAGCAGGCCGGTGTACTCAGCGAGCTTGTCGCTGAAACTGGCGATATGGCCGGTGACTTCATTGAGGACCGTCTGGTAACCCTCATCCTTGACCGTGGTCTTGAGTTGCTCGGCCTGGGCCAGCGCCTGGCTGGCCTGCTCGATCTTGCCCTGCCCGGCGCTGTCGTCGCCCTTGCGGCTCTGGGCCAGACGCACGTGTGCTTCGTTCATGGCTTGCAACATCAACCGAGAAACCTGGCTGACCTGACTGGCTTGCTCGATGAACGCGGCCCCGTCCTTGCCTTCGGTTTCCTTCAGCGTGTAAGCGCCGTCATCGGCGAGCCCGGCTTGCAGGACGTCGAGATTGTTGGCCACGCTGGACACCGACCAACTGGCCATTTCCAGCGCCAGGTCCTTGGCCTGGCTGAGCGAGACAAACTCGTCAAACGCCTTGCGGTAAGCCCCCAGGGACTGCTCGACATCATTCATGACCGGTACATTGGCCGCCGATGCTGACTTGAGCTGGTTTGCCAGGGCGATCAGGCCGTCAACGCCTGCGTGCAGGGCATCGACAGTTTTCGGGCTGCCATGCAAGGCATATTCCTGCTCCAGCAGTCGCACCTTGAGCAAACCGCTGTTGAGCGAAGACATCTGCTTGAGCCCGTCGAAGCGCTGACTGATGGTTTGCAGCGACCATACACCGATCGCCGCCACCAGGGCCGTCAGCAGCAACACCAGCGCAAACCCTACACCCAGTTTTTTTGCCATACCGAGGTTGGCAAAACGTCCTTGCACGGCCGAATTCATTGCACTCAGTCCCCCGCCATTATCAGTAACAGCAGAGTCGCAACGGCCCCGTATCAACACAAGACTCTGGCGCCTGAATAATGGCAAAAAGCTACGCCCGCGTCGTTTTCAGAACGCTGGAGGTCGATCCGCTATCAAAACGCGGTAACTCCGCCGTCCACGGCCAATGAGTGCCCCGTGGTAAAGGCCGCGCCATCGCTGCACAGGTACAGCACCGCGCTGGCGATTTCCTCGACCTTGCCGATGCGGCCGACCGGGTGCATCGCATTGGCGAACTCGCCCTTCTTCGGGTCTGCCTCATAAGCACGGCGGAACATGTCGGTGTCGATCACCGCCGGGCACACGGCATTGACGCGGATTTTTTTCTTGGCGTATTCAATCGCGGCCGATTTGGTCAGGCCGATGACAGCGTGCTTGGACGCCGCGTAGATGCTCATCTTCGGCGCAGCCCCGAGACCTGCCACTGACGCGGTATTGACGATTGCACCGCCGCCCTGGGCCAGCAACAAAGGCAATTGGTATTTCATGCACAACCAGACGCCCTTGACGTTGACGCCCATGATCGCGTCAAACTCCTCGACCGTACCTTCGGCCAGCTTGCCTTTTTCGATCTCGATACCGGCATTGTTGAACGCATAGTCGAGACGGCCGTAAGTATTGACCACTTCATCCATCAGGTTCTTTACATCGCTTTCCACTGTCACGTTGCACCTTACGAAGGTCGCTTCACCGCCAGCCGTACGGATCAGCGCGACCGTGCCCTCGCCGCCCGCCGTGTCCATGTCGGCCACCACCACCTTCAAGCCTGCGGCGGCAAACGCCTGGGCAGTGGCCCGGCCGATGCCGGCTGCCGCGCCTGTCACCACTGCCACCTGGCCGGAAAACGTCATGCTCATTGTGCTGTCCTCGAAGAGTAGTTTGCGGGGGATCGCGAGTTCCCAGCATAGCCACAGCCCCCAAGGCCCGGCAGCACTATCAAACGGCCGGTTGAGCCACCATGAGTGGCAGTGATTGAACTACCGTACCAACTATCACTGTACTGGATAAGACTGTATTCGCCGGATCAGCCGAACTTGCGGCATCGACCTCGAGGGTCTATCAACAAGGTTTCATTCATCCTGAGTGCCTGCCATGACGTCCCAGACCAATCGCCAATTTCTGCTCGCCAAACGCCCAGTGGGTGCCGCGACCCGGGAAACATTTACTTATCAGGAAGTACCGGTCGGCGAACCGGCTGCAGGCCAGATCCTGGTCAAGAACGAATACCTGTCCCTGGACCCGGCCATGCGCGGCTGGATGAACGAAGGCAAGTCCTACATCCCGCCGGTCGGTCTTGGCGAAGTGATGCGCGCGTTGGGCGTGGGCAAAGTCGTGGCTTCAAACAACCCTGGCTTCGCGGTGGGCGACTACGTCAACGGCGCCCTCGGCGTACAGGATTATTTCCTGGGTGAGCCGCGTGGGTTCTATAAGGTCGATCCGCAACTGGCGCCGCTACCGCGCTATTTATCCGCACTGGGCATGACCGGTATGACCGCTTACTTCGCGCTGCTTGACGTGGGTGCGCCCAAGGCCGGCGATACCGTCGTACTGTCGGGCGCTGCCGGTGCGGTGGGCAGCATTGCCGGGCAGATTGCCAAGATCAAGGGCTGTCGGGTAGTCGGTATCGCCGGCGGCGCGGACAAGTGCAGGTTCCTTATCGACGAACTGGGTTTTGACGGCGTCATCGACTACAAGAACGAAGATGTCATGACCGGTCTCAAGCGCGAATGCCCCAAAGGCGTCGACGTGTATTTCGATAACGTGGGCGGCGATATCCTCGACGCGGTATTGAGCCGCTTGAACTTCAAGGCACGGGTGGTGATCTGTGGCGCCATCAGCCAGTACAACAACAAGGAAGCGGTCAAGGGCCCGGCCAACTATCTGTCACTGCTGGTCAACCGCGCACGCATGGAAGGTTTTGTGGTGATGGACTACGCCGCGCAGTTCGCCGCCGCCGGACAGGAAATGGCTGGCTGGATCGCCAAGGGGCAGCTCAAGAGCAAGGAAGATATCGTCGAAGGCCTGGAGACCTTCCCGGAGACGCTGATGAAGTTGTTCAGCGGGGAGAATTTCGGCAAGTTGGTTCTAAAGGTTTAAAAGTGATCGATTAAAAGATCGCAGCCTCGTTTCACTCGACAGCTCCTACACAGCTCCTACAGGGAAATGCGGCCCCCTGTAGGAGCTGGCGCAGCCTGCGATCTTTTACGCCAGTTCGGCCACCACATCGGCCAAAGCCTTGGCCGGATCTGCGGCCTGGCTGATCGGGCGGCCGATCACCAGGTAATCGGAACCGGCATCCAGCGCCTGGCGCGGAGTCAGGATACGGCGTTGATCGTCCTGGGCGCTGCCCGCCGGGCGAATCCCAGGGGTCACCAATTGCAGCGACGGGTGCGCCGATTTCAGCGCCTGGGCTTCCAGGGCCGAGCACACCAGGCCATCCATACCGGCTTTTTCCGCCAGGGCGGCCAAGCGCAGAACCTGCTCTTGCGGCTCGATGTCCAGGCCGATACCCGCCAGATCCTCACGCTCCATGCTGGTCAACACCGTCACACCGATCAGCAGCGGTTTTGGCCCAGTGCGCTGGTCCAGCACTTCGCGACAAGCCGCCATCATGCGTAGGCCACCGGAGCAGTGAACGTTGACCATCCACACGCCCATTTCCGCCGCGGCCTTGACGGCCATGGCCGTGGTGTTGGGGATGTCGTGGAACTTGAGGTCCAGGAACACTTCGAAACCCTTGTCACGCAGGGTGCCGACGATTTCCGAAGCACAGCTGGTGAACAGTTCTTTACCGACTTTGACCCGGCACAGTTTCGGGTCCAATTGATCGGCCAGCTTCAGTGCGGCGTCACGGGTAGGGAAATCCAGGGCGACGATGATAGGAGTCTGGCAGGCGGACATGAGTGGGCTCTCAGGCAAGTCGAAATCGGCGCGCATTGTAGCGGAACCAATGGCCCTGCGGGACCCGATGATCGGTAAATCGTCGAGATCGCTCCGCCAAGACTAGCCTCTGCGGCAATTGTGTCGAGTTCGGTACAGTCACGACACGCCCCCAACATCCTTGTCCGCTACCCTCGGCAACCGCAATACGTCCTTGGCTCAGCACTTCCCGCCTCCGGGCAGGACGCCTATGCTGGAACCACAACCTCGCAGCCTATCTTTGTGGTTGGCAGCCTACCTGGCAGATGAACCCACGCATGCACAACACTCCAGCCCCCGTGAACGACGATCAAAAAGCGCCCGGCGATGAAAAACGCTGGAGCATTCGCGCCCTGATCGTCGACGATGATGTGCCGATCCGCGAGCTGATGATCGACTACCTGGCGCGTTTCAACATCCATGCAAGCGGGGTCACTGATGGCGCCGCCATGCGCCTGGCGATGCAGGCGGAGCATTTCGACGTGGTGGTGCTCGACTTAATGCTGCCCGGCGAAGACGGCCTGTCGCTGTGCCGCTGGTTGCGAGGCGAATCGGATATTCCGATCCTGATGCTCACGGCCCGCTGCGAACCCACCGACCGGATCATCGGTCTCGAGCTCGGCGCCGACGACTACATGGCCAAGCCGTTCGAACCCCGCGAACTGGTCGCACGCATCCAGACCATTCTGCGCCGGGTGCGGGACGACCGCAGCGAACAACGGGCGAACATCCGTTTCGACAATTGGCGTCTGAACAGCGTGCTGCGCCAATTGGTTGCAGCCGATGGCCTGGTGGTGCCGCTGTCCAATGCCGAATTTCGCCTGTTGTGGGTGTTTATTGAACGTCCGCGCCGGGTCCTCAGCCGCGAGCAACTGCTGGATGCCGCTCGTGGCCGTTCGATCGAAGCCTTCGATCGCAGCATTGACCTGCTGGTGTCGCGCCTGCGGCAGAAACTCGGTGACGATCCCAAGGCCCCGCAACTGATCAAAACCGTGCGTGGTGAGGGTTACCTGTTTGACGCCCGGGATATCGGTTGATGCGGGCGCGCTTCGATACGTTGTTCGGCCGTCTGTTTGGAGTACTGCTGATCGCGATTGTCCTGGCACACCTGCTGGCATTTGCATGGTTTCACTACTACGGCCCGCCGCCTCCCCCTCCCCCGCCGGCGTTTCCCGAAGACATGGACGGTCAACGCCCACCGATGGACCCGCGCCTGGCCCCCCGCCCTGCCAGGCCATGGTTTGGCGGACCACTGGTACCGCTGACGTTTCAGCTGATCTCGCTGATCATTGCAGCCTGGTACGGCGCCAAATTACTCAGCCGGCCGATTCAACGCCTTAGCGACGCGGCCGAGCGCCTGAGTGAAAACCTCGACAGTGCGCCACTGGAGGAATCCGGCCCACGGGAAGCGCGACAAGCGGCGCACACGTTCAACAAAATGCAGCAACGCATCATCGAGCAGGTCAAGCAGCGCTCGCGCATGCTCGGCGCGGTATCCCACGACCTGCGCACGCCCCTGTCGCGTCTCAAACTGCGCCTGGAACAAATTGACGACGACAAGCTGCAAGGACAGATGCGCCAGGATCTGGACGACATGATCAGCATGCTCGATGCGACGCTCGGCTACCTGCACGAACAGCGTACCAGCGAGGCGTCACAGTGGATGGATGTGCAGGCGCTGGTCGAGTCCCTGAGCGAAAACGCCCAGGACCAGGGGGCAAACGTCCAGGCCAGCGGTCATTGCGCGCCGCTGCAAGTCCAGCCGATGGCACTGCGCTCCTGTATCAACAACCTGCTGGACAACGCCTTGCGTTATGCCGGGAATGCGTTGATCACGCTCGAAGATAATCGCCAACACCTGGTGATCAGGGTCATCGACCATGGTCCAGGGATCGCGGCGGATAAACGTGAAGCCGTATTCGAACCGTTCTTCCGATTGGAAGGCTCACGCAATCGCAACTCCGGCGGCGTCGGCCTGGGCATGACCATTGCTCGCGAGGCGGCGCAACGCCAGGGCGGGCGGCTCAGCCTGGAAGAAACCCCCGGTGGTGGGCTGACGGCGATCATCCGCCTGCCCAGGACCTGAGTGCAGCGCAAGGATTGAATTCAACGACGGTCATCAACCCGCGACTGGCTTTTGCTCCAGTCGGTCAACAGGCTGTAAGCCACGGCCAACAACGTCGGCCCGATAAACAGGCCAATGAATCCGAATGCAATCAAACCACCAAACACCCCTAGCAACACAATCACCAGCGGCAAATTCCCACCCCGGCTGATCAAGTAAGGCTTGAGCACGTTGTCCACGCCGCTGATGATGAACATGCCCCATACGCCGAGGAACACCGCCATCCCGTACTCACCCTTCCAGGCCAGCCAGGCAGTGGCTGGAATCCATACCAGCGGCGGCCCCATGGGAATCAGGCTGAGCAGGAAGGTCACGATACCGAGCACCAGTGCCCCAGGGACGCCGGCAATCAGGAAGCCGATCAACGCCAGGACCGCCTGGGCCGCGGCGGTGCCGATCACGCCGTTTACCACCCGTTGCACGGTGCCCGCCACCAGTTCGATGTAGTACCCGGCACGGTGGCCAATCAGCCGCTCCAGCAAACCATGAACAAAGGCCGCCAACCGTGGGCCGTCGCGATAGAAAAAGAATACGAAGACAATGCTCAGGGTCAGCTCGAGGATACCGCCGCCAATCTGCGCGCTACGCGCCAGCAACCAGTTGCCGACCTGGCCCAGATAAGGCTTGAGCGACACCATCATCGCCGCGCCCTGCTGATCGATACTGTTCCAGATGACCACCAGCCGCTCGCCCACCAGGGGAATGCTGCCCAGCCAGGTCGGCGCTTCAGGCAGGCCGTCGACCTGCACATCCTTGATGAACGCCGTGGCGTCGCGCACATGATCCGCCAGGTTGAACCCCAGCCACACCAGCGGCGCCGCCACCAGCACCATCCAGCCCACGGTCAGCAGGGCCGCCGCCAGGGATTCGCGGCCATTGAGCCAGCGGGTCAGCAGGCGCATCAGCGGCCAACTGGCGAACGCCAGCACCGCGCCCCAGAACAGGGCCGACCAGAACGGCGCCATCACCCATAAGCTCGCGCCAAACAGCACCAGGAGCAGGATCTGCACCAACAGCCGATCGTTATTGATCATCACAGTCTCGAAAAAATCATTCAGCAAAAAGAGTAGGCGAACACGCCACGCGTGTTCGCCGGATGACGCTTATCGCAGCAGTTTGATATGCAATCCAGGACCGTCGACACCACCGGTTTCCATCCGCGCCGCACGTACGCCCTGCTCGATCAACGATTGACGCCAGGCTTCAGCGTTGGGCCCGGACACACTGACCCGCAAGGTGGTGTCCAGGTTCAGGCCCCGGGAGATCAGGCGCAGCCATTTGTCATCGGGTGTTTGCGTCAACTTGGGGAAGTCGAGTTCACCGGTACTCTTGAGCTCGCGCAGCAAGGTTGCGGACGTCGGCAGCAAATCCCCCAGCGGGGCGACGGCGTCGAATTGTTCGACGTGCAGATAGGCTTTGCGATTACCACGGGTGATGCTGTAGAGCGCCACCAGCGTATTGTCCTTCGGTGCGGCCAGGCGTAACAGCAGGTAAGCCTGCTCACTATCGGAGCCATAGAGCTTGGCGTTGCCGAACACTTCGTTGGCCCATAGGCTGCTTTCGCCACAATCTCGCGCCTGGCACCAGAACAGCAATTGGGCGTCCTGCTGTTGAAGCGCTTCGCGCGCAGCGGTGAAGGCCTCGGTCGAGGAATGTTCCGCCGGCAATTCATAGGTCACCGAGGTGACATGCCCACGAGCACTGACCTGCCCGTCAAAGCGCAACTGACCGCTGATCTTGCGGATCGAGCCGAGCGGGTAGATCCGTTCAAGCTCGGCCGTGGGGCGATAGTCGACGATCTGCGCATCGGTCATGCGCGGCACGATCGGCAAGTCCTGACTGCCGGGCAGATCGACGGCTAATGAGAGTGGACTGAAACAACTGAGCATCAGCAAACTGAATGAGCGCATGGATAGACTCATCGGATCAGCATGCCCTTGTGGCCATTCGGGGGCGCAGCGGTGTAGAGGTCTATCATGGTTGTCTCCCTTTTCAACCCACCCAGCCTCGACAGTTGCCCGGCGCAAGTCAAGGAATGGCGAAGAACCGATTGAAACAGTCTGCGACAAGGTCGGCACCGGGTTCATCATTCAAGTGCAAATGATGGCCGCCTGGCAGCTGTTCTAGGCTAAAGGGTAGACGCTCCAGCAACTCCGGATGTTTGGCGAGCATGCCGTCAGCGGCGACCACCAGTTTCGCCGGACAGGCGACCCGCTGGACGAAGGCCATGGCCTGCTCGGTGGTAAGGCGCAGCGGCGATGGCAGCGTGAGGCGATTGTCGGTGCGCCAGGTGTAACCGCCCGGCACCGGCATCAAGCCACGCTGGGCCAGCAGTTCGGCGGCTTCGCGACTGACCGCCACCAGGCCTTTCATGCGTGCTTCGATGGCGCGGTCTTGGGTGCTGTAGACCGGTTTGCGTTTTTCCCGCAGATCCAGTTGCGCCTGCAGGGCCATGCCCATGCGTTCGGCAGCGTTTTCGCCTTTGTCCGTGGGAGGGATGACACCGTCAATCAAAGCCAGGTGAGTGACTCGCTGCGGAAACGAACCGGCAATGATCAGCGAGGCGATGGCACCCATCGAATGCCCCAGCAACGCAAACCGCTTCAATCCAAGCTGCTCTGCAACTTGCAACACATCGTGGGCATAGTCCCACATGGCGTAACCGGCGCCAGGTGGGCGGTGTCCTGAGTGCCCGTGACCGGCCATGTCCAGGGCGATCACGCGCAAGCCTTTGAGCTTGGGTGCCAGGCGGGCGAAGCTATTGGCGTTGTCCAGCCAGCCATGCAGGGCAATGACCGGCAAACCGTCTTCGGGGCCAAACAAATGCGCCGCCAACTCGATATGCGGCAGGCTCAGGCGCACTTCTTCGACGACCTGGCTCATGCGCAATCCCGTTGCTGGCGAGAGGTCCAGCGTTCGAACAGGTTTTTCAGCAGTACGGCCGTCTCCTGCGGACGTTCCAGAGGAAACATGTGCCCGCCAGGCATGCTCAGCGCCTCGCCATTTGGCATGCGCCCGACTGAACTGGTGTGATGACGCATCACCACCCGGCTCTCGTGCCCGCGAACGACCGCCAGCGGCACTTGCAACTGCCGCAGGCGGCCGGGGCTGGTGTGTGGTACGCCCCGGTAGATGCTGATTTCCGTGGCTGGGTCGAAACGCAAGCGCAACCTGTCGCCGTCCTGATGCAAACCATAGTGCAGGTAGGCATCGAAACACTCTGGATCGAAGCTGCGAAACAGGCTCTTGCCGGCGAAATAACGGCGGGCGCTCTCGAGATCGGCGAATTCTTCACGACGCCCCAGGGTGCGGCCGGCCGGGGTCAGGCGGTCGATGAAACCCAAGCGCTTGGCTGCGCGAATGACCCATTGATCGGTGCGCGTCAGCACCGGCGAATCGAGCATCACCACACCGCGATACAACTGGGGGCAACGCAACGCCGCGTGCAGATGCAGTACGCCACCGAAGGAATGACCGACGCCCCACACCGGCTGTGACTGCTGCTGCAGATGGTGGATGAGTTCATCCACCAGGTTGTACCAGTTGTCGTCCGCCGGGAAACGCGGGTCGTGGGCGTGTTGCTCCAGATGCGTCACCCGAAATTCGGGTGCCAGCGCCGCAAACAACTTGCCGTAGGTTCCCGAAGGAAAACCATTGGCGTGGGCGAAAAATATCTGTTGCGACATACCGATCGATCCATCAGCGAAAACAAACCCGATTGTCCGCAAGACCGCGTTCTTGAGCAATGACCGTAACTGACAGGAATGATGACAGTCCGGCCATGCGAATAAAGGAACGGGGAGATCAACGTGCTGGCGGATTATCACCCAGCGGCACCACGGCCATGGTCAGCCGCGACACACAACTGGCCTTGCCTTCGTCACTGGTCAAGCGGATATCCCAGACATGGGTCGTACGCCCGATGTGAATGGGTTTGGCGACCGCCGTCACTCGGCCGCTGCGCAAGCCGCGCAGGTGGTTGGCGTTGATTTCCAGCCCCACGCAGTAAAACTTGCTGGCATCGATGCACAGGTAGCTGGCCATGGAGCCGACTGATTCAGCCAGCACCACCGAAGCGCCGCCATGCAGCAAGCCATAAGGCTGGTGGGTGCGATGGTCAATGACCATGCTCGCGGTCAAGGACTCTTCATCGAAGGCTTCGAAACGGATGTCCAACAGTTCGCCAATGGTGTTTTTCTGAATTGCGTTCAGTTGTTCGATGTTGGGAACGGTACGCCACAGACTCATAGCAGGTTTTCCTTGTTGGTTTTATCGTGGCTCAATCCTGCCACAGCACCGCTTCGGTGTGCTCGCTCCATTCTTCAAAGCGAGCGCCGTAAGTGGCTTCGATGACGTTGCGCTTGATCTTCAGGGTCGGCGTGAGAAAACCGTTTTCCACCGCCCAGTTGTCCTTGACCACCACCAACCGCCGCAAGCGTTCGTGCTTGTCGAGGACGCTGTTGACCTCTTCCAGCAGCTTTTCCAGGCTTGAATGCAACCCGGCCCGTGTCTCCTGCTGCCCGACGGCCGAAAGCACGCACAGGCCCAGTGGCGCATTCAAGCCATCACCGACCACGCACACCTGCTCGATGCGCGAATGCACCGCCAGGCGATTTTCGATCGGCGCCGGCGCTACGTACTTGCCTTTGCTGGTCTTGAAAATTTCCTTCAGGCGCCCGGTCAGGCGCAAGTTGCCTTCGGCATCTTCCTCGCCCTTGTCGCCGGTGCGCAGAAAGCCGTCCTCGGTGATGGTGTCGGCGGTTTTCTGCGGCTCCTTGAAATACCCCAGCATGATCGCGCCGCTACGTACCATGACCTCGCCCGATTCGTCGATGCGCACTTCGACCTCCGGGCACGGCATGCCAATCCAGCCTGGTTTGTTCTGCCCCGGCAGGCAAATGTGCGAGTAACCGCAACTTTCCGTCATGCCGTAGACCTCCAGCACGTCCAGTCCGAGCTTGCGATACCACAACAGCAGACTCAGGGGCACCGGCGCCGCACCGGACAAGGCCACGCGCAAGGCATCGAGCCCCAACCCGGCGAGGACTTTGTGCCCGACCCGCTTGCCGATAATCGGCAGCCCGAGCAGGAAATCCAGGCGCTTTGCCGGGATCTTGCTGTACACCCCCATCTGGAACTTGGTCCAGATGCGCGGCACGCCAAACAGCGCCGTTGGCCGGGCACGGCGCAAGTCCGTCAGGAAGGTGTCAAGGCTTTCGGCAAAGAACACGGTTTGCCCGGTGTAAATCGATGCCAGTTCGACGAACATCCGTTCGGCGACGTGACACAACGGCAAATACGACAGCAGTCGATCCGACTCATTGAGACCGAACAACTGCGTGCCGCGCGTGGTGGCGAATCCCAGGTTGGCGAAGCTGTGCATCACGCCCTTGGGCATGCCGGTGGTGCCGGACGTGTAGATGATGGTTGCCAGTTGATCGGCGGCGGGCTTGGGATCGTCCTGGATCGGCGAGCTGCGTTGCAGGTCGTCCCAGCTGAAATCGAAAGTGCCGGTTGGATGTAACGGCAGGCTGATGGTCGGCAGCTCGGGATTCACCCCATGGGACATGCCAGGCCAGTCATCGAGTTTACCGATGAATACCAGCGCCGCTTCGGAGTGTTCGAGCACCTGGGCCACCGATTCGGCGGTGAGGTTGGGGTACAACGGCACCGAGACATGCCCGGCCATCCAGATCGCCAGGTCGGCAATGATCCAGTGCGCGCAGTTTTTCGAGACCAGGGCAATATGACTGCCCTGGGGCAGTTCCCGGGATCGCAGCCAATGGGCCGCACAGCGTGCCTGATGACCGACGTCCTCCCAGCTCAAGGTCTCGACACGGCCACCGCCCACAGGCTGGACGAGAAAGCGCTGGCGAGGATGACGGGCCTCGCGCTCGTAGAAAACGTCCAGGGGCAAACGGGAAGCAGCAGGCATGGGACTCGCTCCTTTGTTTCTTGGTCTGGAGCAAGCGTAGCCAACCAAGCAAATGCTTGGTTGGCTATTTTTCAAGATCAGAAGATCGCAGCCTGCGGCAGCTCCTACGGGGGAACGCTGAAAGCCCTTTTAGGCGCCGCCGCTGGCTGTGGTCTTTTGCCTTTAAGGGTGCTTGATGCTGTTGAGCTTCATCGCGCCAATCAGCAATTCAGAGTTTTCCAGCTCGGCCAGACCAGCGGTGCTGACCTTCTCTGGCGGATGACCCGCACCATGTTGCAGGTAGCTGAGCAGGTTTCCCACGAGTGGGTTATGAGAAACCAGCAGTGCATTGGTGACCGACTTCAGCTGGTCAGTGACCCTGTCGGGATCATAATCCGGAGTCAGCCACTCGACGGTGCGTATTTCCGGTCCGAAACCCAAGGCATCCCGAACCAGCTGGGCGGTCTGCTGCGCTCGCGTGTAGGGGCTGGCATAGATCGCTGTCAGCGGCTGGCCAACCAGGTTGGCGGCGGCGCGCAGCACTTCTTCACGACCATTGGCAGTCAGCTCCCGCTCCGAATCGTGGGTTTTGGAGCCGTGTGGCTCGGCTTCACCATGACGCAATACCCAGAGTTTCATAGCTTGGGTTCCTCATCTCGGGCCGGATGTGGCGCAGGTGCCACGACGTGCGGCGCTTCACCTTCCGGCGTACGCGGCGTCGGCCAATCGGCGAACGGCCAGGGTTTCTGGTCGCTGTGGAAACTGCCGAAACGACCGATCTGGGCCAGGAACTGGCTCAGGCTGTCGCCGAAGTTCATCAGGCTGGCGCTCGGGGCGCCATAGATCAAACGATAGATCAATTGCACCAGCACCACGGCGCCAAGCATGAACTGCGCCACCTGCCACACCAGCAGGAACACCACCATCCACAGCACTCGAAGCAGGATGGACTCGTATTTGGCTTCTACTTTTGGATCACTCATTTCTCGCTCCGTTCCTGTGAAGTGGGGGTTCAGTTGAAGCCGCTGGTGGAAATAAAGTCGACATCGGTCTTCGGCTCGCCCCGCATCAACAGTTCGATCACCTGCTCAAGCGTGCGCCCTTCGAACAGGATCGCGTGCAACCCGGCGACCAACGGCATGTACACGCCAACTTCCTGGGACTTGGCCTTGAGCACCTTGAGCGTGTTCACGCCTTCGGCAACTTCGCCCAGGCGATTGACTGCCTCTTCGAGGCTCAAGCCCTGGCCGAGGGCGAACCCGACCTGATAGTTACGGCTTTTTGGCGACGAGCAGGTCACGATCAGGTCACCCACGCCCGCAAGGCCAAGGAATGTCATCGGGTTGGCACCCTGATTCACCGCGAAGCGGGTCATTTCCGCCAGCGCCCGGGTAATCAGCATGCTCTTGGTGTTTTCGCCCATGCCCATCGCCACCGCCATGCCGGCAATGATCGCGTAGACGTTTTTCAACGCACCGCCCAGTTCGACGCCAAACCGGTCGGCGCTGGCATACACGCGAAAGGTGCGGCCGTGCAGCACGTCCTGGACATGCTGGCAGAGCGCCTCGTCTTCGCTCGCGACCACCGTGGCGGTCAATGCATGTTCGGCGATTTCACGGGCCAGGTTCGGCCCGGACAACACACCGATGCGTGCCTGTGGCGCGATCTCTTCGAGAATCTGGCTCATCAGCTTGAAGGTGTGGGCTTCGATGCCCTTGGTCAGGCTCACCAGCATTTTGCCGCTGAGTCGATCAGCATGCGGGGCCAGCACCGAGCGCAACGCGCTGGAGGGCAGCGCGACAAAACTCAGGTCGCACGCATCCAGGGTGGCCAGCAGGTCAGTGACCGGCGTGACACCGGGCAGGATCTTGATGCCTTTGAGGTAACGCGGGTTCTCGCGATTGACCCGGATGGCCTCGGCCTGTTCAGGGTCACGCATCCATTGCAGGACTTGATGACCATTTTCGGCCAGCAAGTTAGCCACGGCGGTACCAAAACTTCCGCCTCCCAAAACCGCGATCGGGCGCTGTTGAGTCATATGTAATCCGTTAATCCATACCAGTGGCAATGTCGGCATTATACGGAGCGCCCCCGTGTCGGCCAGTCCCCGCGTCAATTACCGACATGGGTAGGAAGAAGTCCGGTAATACCTAGGAAAATGCTTACATCGTGACTGGAAAAGTCAACGGGCTCGGTTAACATGCGCGCCATCGATGGTTAACAAGGATGTGCTGTGTCCCTGGGTTCGACTTCACCCCATTCGCCGTTGGTCCTGGCGCTGGTGTTCAGCTCGCCGGCGATGGCCGACGACTTGTTTCTCGACAGCGAACCGTTGCCGCAAGTACTCACGGCCACGCGCCTGAAACAATCGCCGGCTGCCGTGCCGGGGAGCATGACGGTGCTCGACACCGCGCTGATCAATGCCAGCGGCGCGCGCGACATCAGTGAAGTGCTACGCCTGGTACCCGGCATGATGGTCGGCAATATCAGCGGTAATCAGGCCACGGTGAATTACCACGGCACCAGCGCCACCGAAGCACGGCGCCTGCAAGTGTTGATCGACGGTCGCTCGGTGTACCGCGCGGGTCTGGCCACGGTGGACTGGAGCGACATTCCGGTGGCCATGGAGGACATCGAGCGTATCGAGGTTTTCCGCGGCCCGAACACCGTCAGCTATGGCGCCAATGCGCTGATGGCGGTGGTCAACATCATCACGCGCAATCCGGCCGACAGCCACGGTACGCGCCTGAAAGTCACCCGCGGCCAGCGTGGCATCGACGACTTTTATGCCAGCCAGGGCGTGGGTTGGGAGGACGGCGATTTACGCCTGTCGCTGTCTGGCCAGCAAGACGATGGCTTTGATACCGACCGTTGGGGCGGCGACTACCATGACGGTCGACGTTTGAAGCGCTTCAACCTTGCCGTTAGTCAAGCGCTCGACGAACGGCAAAGTATCGAATGGCAGGTGAATGCCAAGGACGGCACCAACCAACGCCCCTATACCTACCGCCCGGTGTTTTCAGGGATTACCCGCGCTGGGGACAATTCCGACGTCAGCGCCAAGGACTACGCCGGCTCGCTGCGCTGGAATCTCGACCTGAACACCGAGCACAGCCTTTACATCCAGGGTTCGGCCCAGCACTGGGACCGTCAGCAAACCTGGCGCGCCTGCGATGCCGAAGTATCGTTCAGCCCCGAACTCAGCGAGCTTTGGCAACTCAACCCGAACTACACGGAACGCCTGGCGCGCAACATCGAGAGCTTTCTGGTCTCCGGAGCCCCTGACGCCGATCCGACCCAACGCGCATTGGCCAATCAAGTCCTCGACCAGTGGCGCAACGGCGCCCGGCGAACGGTCTGCGGCGATATCGATCAAAGCACTCGGGAATCGCGCTATGACCTTGAATTGCAGGATACCCTGAGCCTGTCCGATAACCTGCGGCTGGTCAGCGGATTGAACTATCGTTACGACCGGGCAGATTCCGAGACCTACTTCAATGGCACTCTCGATGACACCACCTGGCGAGCGTTCGGCCAGCTCGAATGGCGCGCCAGCGAACACTGGCTCCTGCAGGGCGGTGCCATGTTCGAAGACACGCGGTTGATCGGCAGCTCTCTGAGCCCACGGATGGCGGTCAACTACCTGATCAATCCGCGCCACGGCTTGCGTGCGGTGTATTCGCAAGCCGTCCGCTCGCCGGACATGTTCGAGAACAACGTTAACTGGAGCTACCAGGTCACCCACCTGCAACCCGGCGCCTATGGCCAGTCCAGTGCCCGCTATTTCGTCAAAACCCGCGGCCCCGGTGACCTCGACCAGGAACACATGCGTTCCCGGGAGCTGGGCTATAACGGTTACTTCGCCGAATCGGGCCTGGCCGTCGATGTAAAGCTGTTCTATGACGAGATCACCGGGATGATCAGTGAGCCGCTGCGCAATAACCAGTACATCGCCAGCAATGCCAACTCCGCGCGCTACACCGGAGCGGAAACCCAACTCGACTGGAAAATCAGCAGCGCCGACCGCTTGCGCCTGACGTATGCCTACGTCGACGCTGACGCGAGCAACCTGCTAGATGCACAACAGACTGCAGGCAACAGTGGTTCTGCCGCCTGGTTGCGCGACTGGGGCCATGGCTGGAACAGCGCGCTCTTCTATTATGCTGACGACGCGCTCAACGGCTACCGCTTCGAACGCCTCGACACGCGCATCGCCAGGCGCATCCGCCTGGGCAAGACTCATCTGGAACTGGCCGGTGTGCTGCAGCAGCGCCTCGACAACCAGCCTACTTCCTTTGTCGACAACAACTATGACGAGCGTCGCTTGATGTATTTCAGCGCGCAGCTGGCGTTTTAAGATGCCGCATCGCCCGCCACGCAAGCCGTCAATCCTTGGCCATCTGTTGGCCATGGCTTGCCTGGTATTCGGTGGCTGGCTACCCAGCCATTCGGCCAGCGCCGCGGACATTCTCCTGACCGGTGTCGACGATAGCCCCGGCGTGCAATCCTTCGTCCAGGCCCTGGTGCAATTGCGACCGGCCGACAACGTGCACTTCCAGCCATTGGCCAGCCTGCCGCCACCGGGCAAGCTGGCGGCGGACACCCGCTTGATCCTGCTCGATCTGCCCAGTCTGGACTGGCGCCTGCAGGACCCTCGCGGCCCGGCGACACTGGTGCTGCGCATCAGCCGCCTGCAGGCGCGACAACACCTTGGGCACGCCCTGCCCCCGCACCTCAGCCTGCTCTGGAGCGATCCGCCACTGGACCGGCAATTGCGCCTCACCCGTGTCCTGCTGCCCGAGGCCAAGCGGGTTGGCGTCCTGTACGACAGCCATAGCGAGTTCCTGTTGCGGGAACTGCGCCAGGCCGCCTATCCCCTGGGTCTTGAAGTGGTCACCGAACGTTGGGAAAACACCCAGGACAGTCGTCCCTTGCAGGCTTTGCTGGACAACAGCGATGTAGTACTGGGCCTCGACGACCCCGATCTGTACAACCCGAAAACCGCGAAAAACCTGTTGCTCAGCAGCTATGCGCGGCAGCTGGCCTTGATCGGTCCCAATGCAGGGTTCGTCAAGGCCGGGAGCCTGGCCAGTACCTACAGCGATCAAAGCGACTGGCTGGCGATTCTCGATGAGCTGCTCGACCTGCCACCCGCCACGTGGCCACGCACGCAATATCCACACCGCTTCAAAGTCTCCAGCAATCGGCAGGTGTCTCGTTCCCTGGGGCTTGAACAGGTAAATGAAGTGGCTGTCGCAACGCTGTTGGCAGAAGGAGAACGCCAGCCATGACCTTCCGTCGCCGCTGGGACATCAGTACCCGTACCCAGATCATCAGCCTCGGCCCTGCCCTGCTGCTGACGTTACTGTTGATCAGTTTCTTCACTTTCGTGCGGATCCAGGACCTGCGCCAGGAGCTCAACCACACCGGCCAGTTGATTGCCAACCAACTGGCGCCGGCCACCGAATACGGGGTGATTTCGGGCAATAACGAGGTGCTCGAAAGCCTGCTCAAGGCCACGCTGGCAACGCCCAACGTACGGTTCCTGGAGGTGCAGGACAGCGCCAACCGGATTCTGGTGTATGTCGAGCAACCTTCGGCAAGCTATCAAAAGCCGCACCAGGTTGAAGTCTTCCAGGCCCCCGTGCGCCTGCAACGGATCGCGCTGCACAATGATTTTTTCCAGGACGGCAGCGTGCCCCCCACGGCGCCCGCCGAGGATTACCTGGGTCGGGTGATCGTTGGCCTGTCCAATGATGCGTTCAGCCAGCGCCAACAGGAAATCCTGCTCAAGGCCGGCATTCTGGCGCTGTTCGCCCTGCTGTTTACCTTCATGGTCGCCCGGCGCCTGGCCGCGAGCCTGTCGCAACCGATCCGCGATATCGGCAATGCGGTCAAGGCGATCCAGGCCGGCGACTACAAGACGCCCCTGCCCATCGTTGACGACACCGAACTCGGCGCCCTGTCCCAACATATCAACAACCTCGCCAAGGGGCTCGAGCAGGCCAGCCACGAACAGCACCAGGCCATGGCGCAGTTGATCCAGACCCGCGAGGAAGCGGAAAAGGCCAATAACGCCAAGTCCGACTTCCTCGCCATGATGAGCCACGAACTGCGCACGCCGATGAATGGCGTGCTTGGCATGCTGCAATTGCTGGAAACCACCCAGATGACCGAAGAACAGCTCGAATACGCGGCTCTGGCTTCGGAATCCACCGAGCACCTGCTCAAAGTCATCAATGACATTCTGGATTTTTCGCGTATCGAACGCTCAGAACTGGAGTTGGAGCATATCCCCTTCAATCTCGCAGACCTGATCGGCAGTTGCGCCCAGTCGTTCCAGCACAGCGCCGTCCAACGCGGGCTCGATCTACAGTTGCAGATCCCACAAGACATGCGCGCGCTGCAGGTTCAGGGTGACCCGACGCGCATCCGGCAAATACTGGTCAATCTGGTCGGCAATGCCCTGAAGTTTACCGAACAGGGACGCGTGCGCATCGAATCGCAGTGGCAGTCCCTGGATCACGAACTGCTGTGGTTCACCTGCACGGTGCGCGACAGTGGGATTGGCATTCCCCCCGAAAGCCTGGAATTGATGTTCGACGCGTTTCAGCAGGCCGACAGCTCCATATCAAGACGCTATGGTGGGACCGGCCTGGGCCTGCCGATTGCACGCACACTCGCCGAACGCATGGGTGGCACCTTGCGCGCCCAGAGCGAGGAAGGCCGTGGCTCGATATTTACCCTCGAGATTCCGCTGGCGTTGTATCAGCAAGCCTTGCCGGCTCGGGCACCGCGCGTACCGACCCACAAGGGGGATGGCGAAGGGCGCAATGTGCTGCTGGTCGAAGACAATCCGGTCAACCAGACAGTGATCGAAGCCATGCTGCGCAGCCTCGGCTTTACTGTCAGCGTCGCCGCCGATGGCGCACAGGCAGTACGCAGTGCCGAGAGCCTGATTTTCGAGGCGATACTGATGGACTGCCGACTGCCGGTCATCGACGGTTATGAAGCCACCCGGCAGATTCGTGAACTGCCCGGCTGTACCGACTTGCCGATCATTGCCCTGACCGCCAACGCCTTGCAGGGGGATCGCGAAGCTTGTTTGTCGGCGGGAATGAACGATTACCTCGCCAAGCCCTTCAAACGCACTGATCTTCAGCAAATTCTGCAGCGATGGGTGCAGTAGTACAGGCCTTTCGAGCATCTGTGACTGGCGTGAAAGGCGAAAGTGCGGCAGTCTTAGGCACCCGAACAAGCTCGAAAAGGGGCTTGATTAAAAATTTCAGTGCACAAGTGTACATTCATGTCCTTGGTGCTGTGACTTTCACTACAACGCAATAGTCTATGAGTAGGCTGCCGGTTCGAGGCATGAACGCTTCGATCGGCCGGGATGATTTGCCCCACCTGCCGCATGGGACTATTGAGGAGCTCGCATGACCAAACAAAACGCCTTTACCCGGGAAGACCTGCTGCGCTGCAGTCGCGGTGAGCTGTTCGGCCCAGGTAACGCGCAACTGCCCGCCCCGAACATGCTGATGGTCGATCGCATCACCCTGATCAGCGAAGAGGGTGGCAAGTACGGCAAAGGTGAATTGGTCGCCGAGCTGGATATCACTCCGGACCTGTGGTTCTTCGCCTGCCACTTCGAAGGTGATCCGGTGATGCCGGGCTGCCTGGGCCTCGACGCCATGTGGCAATTGGTCGGTTTCTTCCTGGGCTGGCAAGGCCTGCCGGGCCGTGGCCGTGCGCTGGGTTCGGGCGAAGTGAAATTCTTCGGCCAGGTCCTGCCGACCGCCAAGAAAGTCACCTATAACATTCATATCAAGCGCGTCCTCAAGGGCAAGCTGAACCTGGCCATCGCCGACGGTTCGGTGACTGTCGACGGTCGCGAAATCTACACCGCCGAAGGCCTCCGGGTCGGCGTTTTCACCTCCACTGACAACTTCTAAGGGTTATCCGCATGCGCCGCGTCGTTATCACTGGTCTGGGCATTGTTTCGTGCCTGGGCAATGACAAAGAGACCGTCTCCGCTAACCTGCGTGCAAGCCGCCCTGGCATCCGGTTCAACCCGGAATATGCCGAAATGGGTCTGCGTAGCCAGGTTTCCGGCTCCATTGACCTCAACCTTGAAGAACTGATCGATCGCAAGATCTATCGCTTCGTCGGCCACGCGGCGGCATACGCCTACCTGGCCATGAAAGACGCCATTGCTGACTCCGGCCTGACCGAAGAGCAAGTGTCCAACCCGCGCACCGGCCTGATTGCCGGTTCCGGTGGCGCATCGACACTGAACCAGATGGAAGCGCTGGACATCCTGCGCGAGAAAGGCGTAAAGCGCGTTGGCCCATATCGCGTCACGCGGACCATGAGCAGCACCGTTTCCGCCTGTCTGGCCACTCCGTTCAAGATCAAGGGCCTGAACTACTCCATCGCTTCTGCCTGCGCCACCAGTGCTCACTGCATCGGTACCGCCATGGAACAGATCCAGATGGGCAAGCAGGACATCGTTTTCGCCGGCGGCGGTGAAGAAGAACACTGGAGCCAGTCGTTCCTGTTCGACGCCATGGGCGCATTGTCCAGCAAGCGCAACGACACTCCGGAAAAAGCTTCCCGCGCCTACGACGCAGACCGTGACGGCTTCGTCATTGCAGGCGGTGGCGGCATGGTCGTGGTGGAAGAGCTGGAACACGCTCTGGCCCGCGGCGCGAAAATCTACGCGGAAATCGTTGGCTACGGCGCGACCTCCGACGGCTACGACATGGTCGCCCCAAGCGGCGAAGGCGCGATCCGCTGCATGCAGCAGGCGCTGTCCACCGTCGACACCCCGATCGACTACCTGAATACCCACGGCACTTCGACTCCGGTCGGCGACGTCGCGGAAATGAAAGGCGTGCGTGAAGTGTTCGGCGACAAGGCTCCGGCCATCAGCTCCACCAAGAGCCTGTCGGGTCACTCCCTGGGCGCCGCCGGCGTTCACGAAGCGATCTACTGCATGCTGATGATGGAAGGCAACTTCATTGCCGGTTCCGCCAACATCGACGAGCTGGACCCAGAAGTGGCCGACCTGCCGGTACTGACCAAGACCCGCGAAAACGCCACCATCAACACTGTGATGAGCAACAGCTTCGGTTTCGGTGGCACCAACGCCACGCTGGTACTGAAGCGCTGGGAAGGCAAGTAATTCCCCGCTGCTGAGCCGCACATGAAAACGCCCCGACTGGTTCGGGGCGTTTTTTTGCCTTCAAAAACGCAAAACCCTGTGGGAGCGAGCCTGCTCGCGAAGGCGGCCTGACAGTCGATAAAGATGTTGAATGTGATGCCGTCTTCGCGAGCAGGCTCGCTCCCACAAGATCGGCCTTTAGGCCGCGAATCTTCCTCGTGAACATGAAGCTTTTGTCATGGAACTCAACAGCCTGCGACTGAATGTCGCGGATTACGCGGGCAGCAGGACTGTTTCCAATTCTGCAACAAACTCTTTCCAGACTCAGTCGTTTACTTAGCTAGCTACCAAACTCTATAACAGAGTCCTGCACATGCCTTGCTGCAGATAATAGAAATTGGAGCTAGCAGATGACTGTAAAAGTAACTGAACGCGACGATTCACGCATGTCACACGAAGGCGTAGCCGCCGGTGTCCGCATCTGGGATGTGTACCAACAGGACCTGCTGGTCGGGATGTTCCATAGCGAGACTGACGCCCACAACTACAAGGCCGAACTGGAAACTCTGGAGCAGCAACGAGCGCTACGCTCCGCTTGAGCAATGACCGCATTAAAAACGACAAACCCCGCCATGAGCGGGGTTTGTCGTTATTGCAGCCGTTAACCGCTTACCACATCAGGTCATCCGGGATCTGATAGGCCGCGTACGGATCGTCCTCGGCGGCCACTTCTTCGGTCTGCACATTCAGTTGCACGATGCGCAGTGGATCGCGCTCCTGGATCTTCAGGGCAGCTTCTCGGGGGATCACTTCGTAGCCTCCGGCGTGATGCACGATGGCCAGCGAACCGTTGCTGAGCTTGTTACGCATCAGCGTGTTGACCGAGAGGCGCTTGACCTTCTTGTCGTCGACGAAGTTGTAGTAGTCCTCGGTCGTCAGTTTCGGCAGGCGCGTGGCTTCAATCAATTGCTTGATCTGCGCGACACGGGCCTTGGCCTCGGCTTTTTCCTGTTGCTGACGGTTGAGCTCCTGATCGCGCTTGACCTTCTCGGCCATGGCCTCCTGGGCTGCACGCTGCTGGGAATCATCAAGCTCGATCTGCCCCTTGTGGGCCAGGCGTTGCTGCTTCTGTTTGTCTTTGCTGACCTGCTTGGCCTGCTTCTGGTTGACCAGCCCTGCTTTGAGCAACTGGTCGCGAAGGGAAATGCTCATGGTGCTTATTACTCACTTAGGCAACTGCTCAACCGCAGCTGGGCACATTCTTTTCCTGGCGTTTGGCTTCGCCCCACAGGGCGTCCAACTCTTCGAGGGTGCAATCTTCCATGGGACGATGGGTGTCGCGCAATGCCTGTTCGATAAAACGGAAGCGTCGTTCGAACTTGCTGTTGGCACCACGCAGCGCAGTTTCCGGATCGACCTTGAGGTGACGCGCCAGATTAACCACGGAAAATAGTAGATCGCCGACTTCATCGGCAATCGCCACCGAGTCGTTGTCGGCCATCGCTTCGAGTATTTCATCAAGTTCTTCGCGAACCTTGTCCAATACAGGCAAGGCGTCGGGCCAATCGAAGCCGACCTGCCCTGCGCGCTTTTGCAATTTTGCCGAACGGGACAGTGCCGGCAAGGCTGCCGGGACATCGTCGAGCAAGGACAGCTGTTGCGGTGCAGCGGATCTCTCCGCACGCTCTTCGGCCTTGATCTCCTCCCAGCGCTGCTTGACCTGCTCTTCATTCAAGCGCGGTACATCCAGCGGCGCGTACAGATCACCGGTGGGAAATACATGCGGATGACGGCGGATCAGCTTGCGGGTAATGCTGTCGACCACGCCAGCGAATTCGAAACGCCCTTCTTCCCGCGCCAACTGGCTGTAGTAAACCACCTGGAACAGCAGGTCGCCCAACTCACCCTGCAGGTGATCGAAATCACCCCGCTCGATGGCATCGGCAACTTCATAGGCTTCCTCGAGGGTGTGCGGGACGATGGTGGCGTAGGTTTGCTTGATGTCCCACGGACAGCCGTACTGCGGGTCGCGCAGGCGGTTCATCAGGTGCAATAAGTCTTCAAGGCTGTACATCATTAATCCCATTCAAACGCACTGTAGGAGCTGCCGCAGGCTGCGATCTTTTGATCTTAAAAAATCAAGATCAAAAGATCGCAGCCTGCGGCAGCTCCTACAGGGGTGAGGTTCATGGCGTACGGTTACGCCGGGTTTCGATGATGTTCGGCAACTGGGAAATCCGCCCCAGCAACCGCCCCAACGCGTCCAGCCCTGGAATCTCGATGGTCAGGGACATCAGCGCGGTGTTGTCCTCCTTGTTCGAGCGGGTATTGACCGCCAACACGTTGATTCGCTCGTTGAGCAACACCTGCGAGACATCACGCAGCAATCCGGAACGGTCGTAGGCACGGATGACGATGTCCACCGGGTAGGTGAGCACCGGTACCGGCCCCCAGCTGACCTGAATGATCCGTTCAGGCTCGCGCCCGGCCAATTGCAGCACCGAGGCACAGTCCTGGCGGTGGATACTGACGCCACGCCCCTGGGTGATGTAGCCGACGATCGCATCCCCCGGCAACGGCTGGCAGCAACCTGCCATCTGGGTCATCAGGTTGCCCACGCCCTGAATCTGGATATCACCACGCTTGCCTGGCTTGTAGCCGGTGGCCTTGCGTGGAATCAGTTCCAGCTGTTCGTTGCCACGTTCCGGCTCGACCAGTTGCTGCGCCAGGTTGACCAGTTGCGCCAGGCGCAGGTCGCCGGCACCGAGCGCGGCAAACATGTCCTCGGCGGTTTTCATGTTGGCCTTGTCGGCCAGCTTGTCGAAATCCACCGCTGGCAAGCCGAGGCGATTGAGTTCCCGTTCCAGCAGGGTTTTACCGGCGGCGACGTTCTGATCGCGGGCCTGCAACTTGAACCAGTGAACGATCTTCGCCCGTGCCCGTGACGTCGTGACGTAACCCAGGTTCGGGTTCAGCCAGTCGCGGCTTGGCGTGCCGTGCTTGCTGGTGATGATCTCGACCTGCTCACCGGTCTGCAGGCTGTAGTTGAGCGGCACGATGCGCCCGTTGATCTTGGCGCCACGGCAGTTGTGACCGATCTCGGTGTGCACACGGTAGGCAAAGTCCAGTGGCGTCGCGCCCTTGGGCAAGTCGATGGCGTGACCGTCCGGGGTAAAGATGTAGACCCGGTCGGGTTCGATATCGACCCGCAGCTGTTCGGCCAACCCGCCAATGTCACCCAGCTCTTCGTGCCACTCGAGCACCTGACGCAGCCAGGAGATTTTTTCTTCGTAGTGATTGGAGCCAGACTTGACGTCGGTGCCCTTGTAGCGCCAGTGGGCGCATACACCGAGTTCGGCCTCCTCATGCATGGCGTGGGTACGGATCTGTACTTCCAGCACCTTGCCCTCAGGACCGATCACCGCCGTGTGCAACGAGCGATAGCCGTTTTCCTTGGGGTTGGCGATGTAGTCGTCGAATTCTTTGGGAATGTGCCGCCACAGGGTGTGGACAATGCCCAGCGCGGTGTAGCAGTCGCGCATTTCCGGCACCAGCACACGCACGGCGCGCACGTCGTAGATCTGGCTGAACTCCAGGCCCTTGCGCTGCATTTTGCGCCAGATCGAATAGATATGTTTGGCCCGGCCGCTGATATCGGCATCGACCCCGGTGGCCTGCAGTTCGTTTTTCAGCTGGCTCATCACGTCGCTGATGAAGCGCTCGCGATCGAGTCGCCGCTCGTGGAGCAACTTGGCGATCTGCTTGTACTGGTCCGGCTCCAGGTAACGGAAGGACAAGTCCTCCAGTTCCCACTTGATGTGGCCGATACCCAGGCGATGAGCGAGCGGCGCGTAGATGTCGAACACCTCGCGGGCAACGCGGTTGCGCTTTTCGTCATCGGCGGTTTTCACCGCACGGATCGCACAGGTTCGCTCGGCCAGTTTGATCAGGGCGACGCGAACGTCGTCGACCATGGCCACCAGCATCTTGCGCAGGTTTTCCACCTGGCCCTGAGTACCCATCACCATGGACTTGCGCGGGCTCAGGCTGTCGCTGATCGCGGCCATGCGTTGCACGCCGTCGATGAGTTTGGCGACTACGGGACCAAAGCGCTGGCTGACCGCCGGCAACGGAATCTGGCCTTCACGCACACCGCGGTAGAGAACCGCGGCAACCAGCGAATCCTGATCGAGCTTGAGGTCGGCGAGGATCTCGGCGATCTCAAGGCCGGTGCGGAAACTCGAGGTCCCTTCGGACCACAAATTCTTCGCCGCATTGGCTTGTTGTTCGGCCTCGCGAGCGTACTCGCAGGCTTCTTTCAAGGCTTCGCGATCCAGTGCCAGATCGACACTGACCGCGTGATCGAGCCAAGCCTCGAGATTGATACTGCCGTCGGTGTTGATCGGCTGGTGTGCTCTCACCTGTACCATCTTGCTTACCTTCCCTACGACGCAGATTCAATGCGTCAAATCGCTGACCTTCGTTGCCCATGAGCCCACGTCGGGCTGGTACGCGGCTGCACGGGCGGGCCAGTCGGACCAGACGAGCATCCTAGCTCGCTTCAAATAACGCCATGGCTTCGACATGTGCCGTCTGAGGAAACATATCGAGAATCCCGGCACGTTTTAACCGGTAGCCCTGCTTGATCAATTCGACCGTGTCGCGCGCCAGGGTTGCCGGGTTGCACGACACATAGACCAACCGCTCGGCCCCCAGGGACTTGAGCTTGCGCACGACCTCGAAAGCGCCGTCACGCGGTGGGTCCAAGAGTACCGCACAAAAGCCTTCACGCGCCCATTCAGCATCGGTCAACGGCTGGGATAAATCGGCCTGAAAAAACTGCGCATTATGCAGATTGTTGCTGACAGCATTCGCGGCTGCGCGATCGACCATCACCTGCACACCCTCCACCGCAACGACTTCGCGAACAGCTTTAGCCAATGGCAAGGCAAAGTTACCCAACCCACAGAATAGATCGAGAACTCGCTCATCGGCTTGCGGTTTCAGCCAATCCAGCGCCTGGGCAACCATCGCTTCGTTGACCCCCGCATTGACCTGGATGAAATCCCCGGGCCGATACGCCAGATTCAAATCCCACTGTTCAAGACGATAGCCCAAGGACTGATCGGCCTCGACCGGATGCGGCTCGCCGTCCCCGTGCAACCACAACTGGGCTTCATGGAGCGCGCAGAATTCCTTGAGGATGGTCAAGTCGCTTTCGGACAACGGCGCCATGTGGCGCAGCAATACCGCCAGCGATGAGCCGCTGAACAATTCCACGTGCCCCAGGGCCTGAGGTTTGCTCAATCGTCGCAGCATCTGCGGCAAGTGGGCCATGATCGGCTGCAAGGGCTGTACCAGCACCGGGCAATCATCGATGCCGACGATGTCCTGGCTGCCGGCGGCGCGGAAACCGACTTCGAGTTTTTTCGCTTTCATGTCCCAGCGCACCGCTACCCGCGCGCGACGGCGATAAGCGAACTCCGGACCGCTCAAAGGCGCAACCCACTCTTCGGGCTCGACACCGGCGACCTTCGACAATTGCTCGGCGAGCATGCGCTGTTTCAAGGCGAGCTGTTCGCTATGGGGCAGGTGTTGCACGCTGCAGCCGCCACAACGACCAGCATGGGCGCACGGTGCCGGGCGACGCAGTTCACTGGACTTGAACACGCGCTCGGTACGCGCCTCGACCACTTTGCCGTGGGCACCGAGCACGCGTGCCTCGACTTCTTCACCGGCCAGTGCGCCGATGACGAACCAGGTGCGACCTTCGAAAAACGCGATACCGCGACCGTCGTTGGCCAGGCGCTCGATGTTCAGGCGCTGCTTTTTGCCGGTCGGGACTTGCGGGGCCTTGCTGCCGCCCGTGGGCTGGAAGCGCAGGCCTCTCTCATGCTTGGCCATCAGTTGGGCGCGTCGAAAATGCCGGTCGACAGGTATCGGTCGCCACGGTCGCAGATGATCGCGACGATCACCGCGTTTTCAACTTCTTTGGACAGGCGCAGCATCGCTGCCACGGCACCGCCGGATGACACGCCACAGAAGATGCCTTCTTCGCGAGCCAGCCGACGGGTCACGTCTTCGGCTTCGCTCTGGGCCATATCGACGATACGGTCCACGCGATCGGCCTGGTAGATCTTCGGCAGATACTCCTGGGGCCAGCGACGGATACCCGGGATCGCCGAACCTTCCATCGGTTGCAGACCGATGATCTGCACGTTCTCGTTCTGTTCTTTCAAGTAGCGCGAGACGCCCATGATGGTGCCGGTGGTGCCCATGGAACTGACGAAATGGGTGATGGTGCCCTGGGTCTGGCGCCAGATTTCCGGACCGGTGGTGGTGTAGTGCGCCTCCGGGTTGTCACCGTTGGCGAACTGGTCCAGCACCTTGCCGCGACCCTCTGCTTCCATGCGCTGGGCGAGGTCGCGGGCGCCTTCCATGCCTTGTTCCTGGCTGACCAGAATCAGTTCGGCACCATAAGCGGTCATGGCAGCCTTGCGTTCGGCGCTGGAGTTGTCCGGCATGATCAGGATCATCTTGTAACCCTTGATCGCCGCGGCCATGGCCAGCGCGATGCCGGTGTTACCGGAGGTCGCTTCGATCAACGTATCGCCGGCATGGATCTGCCCGCGCAACTCGGCGCGGGTGATCATCGACAGCGCCGGACGGTCCTTGACCGAACCCGCCGGGTTGTTCCCTTCGAGCTTGAGCAAAAGAGTGTTGCTGGTTTCGCCGGGCAGGCGCTGCAAACGGACCAGCGGAGTGTTGCCGACGCAATCGGCGATGGTTGGGTACTGCAAGGTCATGGCGTATTCGCAATCCAGACTGCGGGGGCGCCTATCATACCGGCAAACCTCGCAAGGCCATATCACGCAAAGTGTGGTGCTTATGGTTTATGGGAATAAGCGTCTGATTCAGCCTTCTTCCGATTGAGCGACATTCAGGGCGTAGAACTCATGCAGCTTGGCCTGCAACAACTGTTTGTCCGGCAGTTGGACCTGATACTCCGCGATCAGCGCGGGTGACAGGCTGCGGTTAAGGGCGTATTCGACGACTTCGTCATCCTTGCTGGCACAGAGCAGGACACCGATTGCCGGGTTTTCATGAGGCTTGCGCTCTTCGCGATCCAGGGCTTCCAGATAGAAGCCCAGCTTGCCCAAATACTCCGGCTCAAAACGCCCGACCTTGAGTTCGATGGCCACCAGGCAGTTAAGACCACGGTGAAAGAACAGCAAGTCCAGGGCAAAATCACGCCCGCCGACTTGTAGCGGATATTCGGAGCCTACAAAACAGAAATCCCGACCTAGCTCGATCAAAAATTCCTTGAGACGCGCCAGCAAGCCCCGATGCAAATCGGTTTCGCCGTGGGCGCCGGGCAGGTCGAGAAACTCGACCATGTAGGCGTCGCGGAATATTTCAAGCGCAGAGGGATGAGTCTGTTTCAGTACTGAGGAGACTTTGGCCGGCTGGGTTACGCTGCGCTCGAACAGCGCCGCCTTGAACTGGCGCTCCAGCTCGCGCTTTGACCACTTTTCCTGGATCGCCGAACGCAAGTAAAACTCCCGCTCTTGCGGAAGTTTGCTCTGGCTGAAGATGACCAGATTATGGGTCCAGGGTAATTGTCTCACCAGTGGTGAGACTTTCTCATCGCCCCGGTACGTCTCGTAAAACTGACGCATGCGAAACAGATTGGGCCGAGTAAAACCACGCAGCCCCGGCTGGTTCTGACTGAGATGCTCCGCCAATTGACCAACAACGGAATCACCCCACTCCGCCTTCTCCATCTTGCGGCTTATATAAGCACCAACCTGCCAATAGAGCTCGATCAGTTGAGTATTCCCGCCTGCACGGCCTGGCGCCTGGCACTTTGAATCAGTGCAAGCACTTCATTGAAGCGATCGTCGGTGGTACTGCCGGGCGCCTGGGTTACAGTCATGCAATGGCTCCTTGGACACGAGTTAGAGCCTGAGCTTAAACCGTCAAGGCTGCTTGAAATGACCGGTGATACCCTTTGGGAAATGTCGTACAGAAACTCAGGAACGCTCCGGCAAAATCAGTGCGTTGCAGGATGGGAGAACCTGCTCGCGATGGCATCGTCACTGACAGTTCCATCATCCGCCACCAACCGCATATTCATCCGCAACCCGCTCCCTGTGTTCTGTGCCCAAAGCCTTCCACCCTGACGCCGCACCGCATTCCTGGCGATGCTCAAGCCTAGGCCAAATCCGCCATCCCCCGGCCGCGAGCCGTCGAGGCGGGTAAAGGGCAGGAAGATCCGCTCAAGATCCGCCTCCGCCACGCCACCACCTTGATCCTCCAGCCACAGGTGCCAGAAGTCGCCGTCACGCCGCCCGCCCAAATGAACAATGCCACCCTCGGGCGAATGTCGAATGGCGTTGCGCAGCATGTTCTCGAGGGCCTGGGCCAGGGTATTGAGATGGCCGCGCACCCAGCAGGAGGCGTCCACCGAGCATTGCAACTGCGTATCCGGCCAGCAACTTTCATAACAGGCGTTTTCCGTGAGCATTTCCCACAGGGCCTCGACCTGGATCGATTCGTCGGGTAATCGCGTACGTTCGGTATCGAGCCAGGCCAGTTGCAGCGTGTCCTCCACCAGCCGTTGCATGCCATCGACTTCGCGGCCAATGCGCTCGCGCAACTGTTCAAGCCCCTGCTCGCTTTCACTGGCCACCCGCAGGCGGCTCAACGGCGTGCGCAATTCATGGGACAGGTCGCGCAACAGTTGTTGCTGCAATGCCACGGTACTTTGCAGGCGCTCGGACATGTGATCGAACGCCCTGGCCAATTCGCCCAACTCATCGGAACGATTGGTGGTGCGGCTCGACAGCCGTACGTTCAGTTGATCGGCACGCCAGGCATTGGCCTGTTCGCGCAAGTGATTGAGTGGCACCACCAACAAGCGATACAGGCCGACGCACAACAGCAAGGTGAACAAGCCCGGAATCACGCCGTTGGTGATCACCCGCCAGAACACCCGGTAGCGCCCGGGCACGAAGCGTTGCGGCAGTTCGATCACCAGGCTGCCGACGGACGGGTCACTGGGAAACGGTATGCGCATCCACGGCCGGCCTTTCTTGTGGATCGGCCAATCGAGGCCGCGCAAAAAAGTCAGGCGCTCGACTTCCTTGTCCGTCAGCGATTGGTTGCTCAAGGATTGCAAATCACCGCCGATGACACCGACCCAGCCTTTCTCCCGCTGATGCATGCCCTGCAGCCAGTCATCGACGCCGACACTCTGGCCCTGCTGCCAAGCTTGTTCGGCTTCGGCGGCATAGCGCGCCAGGGTGCCACGGGCCTCATCGGAGAGGAACTGGTTGCGCTGCTCCATGTAGCGGCCCCAGGACCAGCTCAACCAGATCATCAGCAGACAGAACGCCACCAACAGGCACGCCAGTTTCCAGAACAGCGAGTGCCGGCCCGGCACGTTACATCTCATCGACGGCACTCAGGATATAGCCCTTGCCCCAGACCGTGCGTACCTCCCGCTCGGTATAGCCGATGGCCTTGAGTTTGCGGCGAATCTGGCTGATGTGCATGTCGAGGCTACGATCGTGGGCGGCATAACCGCGTTGCAGTACCTGTTGATAAAGAAAGGCTTTGCTCAGCACTTCATCGACGCTGCGGCTCAGGGTTTCCAGCAGGCGATACTCAGTTCGAGTCAGGCCGGCAGGTTGTTGTCCATGAAAAACGTCGAAGTGATCGTCGTCAAAACGCAGACTGTCTACCTCGGCCACCATCGCCACAGGCGTCGGCCGGCGATCGAGCGCTACGCGGCGCAGAATGGCTTCGATGCGCACGCGCAACTCGATCATGCTGAAGGGTTTGGGCAGATAATCATCGGCCCCCAGCCGAAAGCCGCTGATTCGATCGGCTTCGGCACCGAGTGCCGACATCAGCAATACCGGGGTGGAATGGCTGCGGCGTAGTTGCGTCAGTACCGCCAGCCCGTCCATACCTGGCAACAAAATGTCCATCAACACCACATCGAAGGCTTGCTCGCGGGCAATGTCCAGGCCCTCGCGGCCATTCTGGCACCACGTCACCTGAAAGCCGCTACGGCCCAGATGTTCATGCACATAGGCACCGAGTACGAGGTCGTCTTCGATGGAGAGGATACGGGGATGGCCAGCGTTGATGGTCGTCATTAGTATCTGCAAATAATTCTCAGTTGGTAATTATTCAAGATTGCTTCTCCCGGGGCAACCCAAGGGTTGCGCAGGGTGCAAAAGCGCACGACCAACCGACGAGTGACGGCATCAATTATCGAGGATCGCCCGCCTGCAAATCGCTACACTGCGCAAGTGGCGCGTGCCAGACGCACGCGCAGCTCGATAAACAGCCGGTTGCAGGAGAGTGGCGTGCTGACGAAACTGGGAATCAAGGGCCGTGTGCTGTTGCTGACGTTGCTGCCGACCAGCCTCATGGCATTGGTCCTGGGCGGCTATTTCACCTGGATGCAGCAATCGGACCTGCAAACCCAACTCCTGCAGCGCGGCGAAATGATCGCCGAGCAACTGGCGCCGCTGGTGGCGCCAGCCATGGGGCACAACAACAACGAAATGCTGGAACGTATCGCCACCCAGTCCCTGGAACAACCGGACGTGCGGGCCGTGACCTTTCTTGCGCCAGACCGCACGCCGCGGGCCCACGCCGGGCCGATCATGCTGACCCAGGCGCCAATGGGCGAAGGCTCGCAGATGCAGCGTCGCAGTGGCAACGAAGCAACGCGTTACCTGCTGCCGGTGTTCGGCAAACACCGCAACCTGGCCGGCGACGTGATCCCCGATGAAGCCGATCGCCTGCTGGGCTGGGTCGAACTCGAACTGTCCCACAACGGCATGCTGCTGCGTGGCTACCGCAGCCTGTTCGCCAGCCTGTTGATGATCGGCGCTGGTCTCGGCGGCGCGGCGCTGCTGGCATTGCGCATGGGCCGCACGATCAATCGGCCGCTGACCCAGATCAAACAAGCCGTGGCGCAACTCAAGGACGGTCATCTGGAAACCCGCCTGCCCCCCCTGGGCAGCCAGGAGCTGGATGAGTTGGCCTCCGGCATCAATCGCATGGCCGGCACGCTGCAGAATGCCCAGGAAGAACTGCAACACAGCATCGACCAGGCCACCGAGGACGTGCGCCAGAACCTCGAGACCATCGAGATCCAGAACATCGAACTGGACCTGGCGCGCATGGAGGCCCTGGAGGCGAGCCGGATCAAGTCCGAGTTCCTGGCCAACATGAGCCATGAAATACGCACGCCGCTCAACGGCATCCTCGGCTTCACCCACCTGCTGCAAAAAAGTGAACTGACCCCGCGCCAGCTCGATTACCTGGGCACCATCGAAAAGTCTGCCGACAGCCTGCTGGGGATCATCAACGAGATCCTCGACTTTTCGAAGATCGAGGCGGGCAAGCTGGTGCTCGACCATATTCCGTTCAATTTGCGAGACCTGCTGCAAGACACACTGACCATCCTCGCCCCGGCCGCCCACGCCAAACAGCTGGAGCTGATCAGCCTGGTGTATCGCGATACGCCCCTGTCGCTGGTGGGCGATCCGTTGCGGCTCAAGCAGATCCTGACCAACCTGGTCAGCAATGCGATCAAGTTCACCCGCGAGGGCACCATCGTCGCCCGGGCCATGCTCGAAGAAGAGCACGAAGACAGCGTGCAATTGCGCATCAGCATCCAGGACACCGGCATCGGTCTGTCGAACCAGGACGTGCGCGCGCTGTTCCAGGCCTTCAGCCAGGCCGATAACTCGCTGTCGCGGCAACCCGGTGGCACGGGCCTGGGCCTGGTGATCTCCAAGCGCCTGATCGAACAGATGGGGGGCGAGATTGGCGTCGACAGCACCCCGGGCGAGGGTTCGGAATTCTGGATCAGCCTGAACCTGCCCAAGACCCGCGATGATGCCGAGGACCTGCCGGGTGCGCCGCTGCTCGGACGGCGGGTCGCCGTGCTGGAAAATCATGAGCTGGCACGCCAGGCGTTGCAGCATCAACTGGAAGACTGTGGCCTGGACGTCACCACGTTCAATACCCTGGAAAACCTGACGAACGGCGTCACCGGCGTGCATCAGACCGATCAGGCGATCGAACTCGCGGTGCTGGGCATCACCAGCAACGACATGCCACCGGAACGCCTGAACCAACACATCTGGGACCTCGAGCACCTGGGTTGCAAGGTGCTGGTGCTGTGCCCCACCACGGAGCAGACGCTATTCCACCTGTCGGTGCCCAACCCCCACAGCCAGCTCCAGGCCAAGCCTGCCTGTACCCGCAAGCTGCGGCGCGCGCTGTCCGACCTGGTCAACCCGCGGCAGTCGCGCACCGAGTCCAGCGAGCCGCTGTCGAGCCGCGCGCCGAAGGTGCTGTGCGTCGACGACAACCCGGCCAATTTGCTGCTGGTGCAAACCCTGCTCGAAGACATGGGCGCCAAGGTGCTCGCCGTGGAAAGCGGCTACGCAGCGATCAAGGCGGTGCAGAACGAGACATTCGACCTGGTATTGATGGACGTGCAGATGCCCGGCATGGATGGGCGCCAAAGTACCGAAGCGATCCGCCAGTGGGAAAGCGAGCGGCATTGCACGCCGCTGCCGATCGTGGCCCTCACGGCGCATGCCATGGCCAACGAAAAACGCGCATTACTGCAAAGCGGCATGGACGATTACCTGACCAAGCCGATCAGCGAGCGGCAACTGGCGCAAGTGGTACTCAAATGGAGCGGGTTGGCACTGCGCAACCATACGCCCGAGCGTGCAGGCGATGGCCACGCCAGCACCTACGAGTTGCAGGTGCTCGATCACGAAGAAGGCTTGCGCCTGGCCGCCGGCAAGGCCGATCTGGCGGCTGACATGCTGGCAATGCTGCTGGCATCTCTGGAAGCCGACCGCGAAGCCATCCGCCAGGCTCGACAAAGTAACGATCATAACGCCCTGATCGAACGGGTTCATCGCCTGCATGGCGCAACCCGCTATTGCGGAGTTCCGCAATTGCGCGCCGCTTGCCAACGCAGCGAAACCTTGCTCAAGCAGCAAGACCCGAAGGCCTTCGGCGCACTTGAAGATCTCGACCGGGCGATCAATCGCCTGGCCGCCCAGGCGCGCATCAACGCCTGATGCACTTTCCAGGAGGACAGCATGCGCACGATTATTTTCAGCAGCCAGACCTACGACCGCGACAGCTTTCTCGCCGCCAGCCTGCCACCGGGTATCGAGTTGCACTTCCAATCGGCACGATTGAGCCTCGATACCGTCGCGCTGGCGGAGCACCACGAGGTGGTCTGTGCCTTTATCAACGATGATCTAAGCGCCCCGGTGCTCGAACGCCTGGCTGCGGCGGGTACCCGTCTGATCGCCTTGCGTTCGGCCGGTTTCAACCATGTCGACCTGGCGGCGGCCAAGCGACTGGGGCTGGCGGTCGTGCGCGTCCCGGCCTATTCGCCCCACGCCGTGGCCGAGCATGCGGTAGCCCTGATCCTGGCCCTCAACCGACGCCTGCACCGCGCCTACAACCGCACGCGCGAAGGCGATTTCAGCCTGCACGGGTTGACGGGGTTCGACCTGGTGGGCAAGACCGTCGGCGTGGTCGGCACCGGGCAGATCGGCGCGACTTTTGCGAAAATCATGCATGGCTTCGGTTGCCAGTTGCTGGCCTACGACCCCTTCCCCAATCCGCAGGTCGAAGCGCTGGGCGCCCGCTACTTGAGCTTGCCGCAGCTGCTGGCCGAGTCGCAGATCATCAGCCTGCACTGCCCGCTCAACGAGCAGAGCAAGCACTTGATCAACCACCAATCCCTGGCGCACATGCAGCCTGGCGCCATGTTGATCAACACTGGCCGCGGCGGCCTGGTGGACACCCCGGCACTGATCGATGCCTTGAAGCTTGGCCAACTGGGTTATTTGGGACTGGATGTGTATGAAGAGGAAGCGCAACTGTTTTTCGAAGACCGTTCCGATCTGCCGTTGCAGGACGATGTACTCGCGCGGTTGCTGACCTTCCCCAACGTGATCGTCACGGCACACCAGGCCTTCCTCACCCGCGAAGCCTTGGGCGCTATTGCCGCGACCACCTTGCAGAACATCGCGGCCTGGGCGGCAGGAACCCCGGAGAATCAGGTCGAGGGTGATTGAACCTGATCGAAGGTCATATGCCCGCGCCATGCTGCGCTTATGCCCGTGCTAGCATATCGCGCATATTTGGAGGACCCATGGTCGAACACGATTTCCGCTACACCCTGATGAACCCGCAACACACCCTCACTGAATGCCGCGCCCTGGTGCCGGGACGTTATCAAGTCACCGGCAACGGCGGCTCGATTCGTAATAACGACGTGCTGGTCGTGACCCTCAAGGGCGCCAAGGACCTGTCCATGCGCCTGACCGTCGAAACGGTTCGCCACCTGATCAACCCGCCAGGGCAATGGGTCGCGGTGGCCAGTGGTCCAGTGTTCGGCGAACTGGCGATCCATACCTGGCAGGTGAACTGCGACAGCTGCGCCAAGGAGCTGAGTTTCGAATTCGCCGTTGACGCCAAGCTCGGCAACAAGGCCGAAAAGCCTGCTGCCACCGCGCGGATTGCCGAGTTGGGCTGGACCACCGTTGGCGAGAAACACCTGTGCCCCAAATGCCAGGAGCCTGCGTGATGAAACGCCTCGCCCTGACTGCGATGGCCGGTGCAAGCCTGCTGGGCTGCGCCGCCGAGCCGGTGCAACTGCAGCAAAATCGCAGCTATATCCTGGAGTGGATCGGCGAACGGCCGTTGATGGACTACAGCCACCTGACCATTACCCTGGGTGAAGACGGTCGCGCCTACGGTAGCGGCGGTTGCAACCACTGGTTTGCGCCGTACACACTGGAAGGCGACAAGCTGAGCTTCGGCAAGATCGGCAGCACTCGCAAGCTCTGTGCGCCGGCACTGATGGAGCAGGAAAAACGCTTCCTCCAGGCGCTGGAAAGCGTGCAGCGCTGGGACGTCTCGTCGATCGACCAGATGCGCTTCTGGCCAGCTGAAGGCAAGCCGTTGCGCTGGTGGCTGGAAGAGGGTTGATCTCCTCTACCTGATCGTTCCCACGCTCTGCGTGGGAATGCATCAAGTGACGCTCTGCGTCACAGGGACGCGGAGCGTCCCGGGCGGCGTTCCCACGCAGAGCGTGGGAACGATCAGCAGCCCCGCGATCAGTTTTTAGCCTGCAACGCCTCCAGCTTCGCCACCACCCCCGCCGCCGTCTGCTCGCCCATCAACTGTTCGCGCACCTTGCCCTTGTTATCGATGATGTAGGTCACCGGCAGTGCTTCACTGCGCGGCAATTCGAATAACTCGGAAGGGTCCTGCGCCAGCACGGTGAACTTGATTCCGAGTTTCTCGCTGGCACTTTTCAGCTCTTCGCCCTGCACGTTGTCAAAGTTGACCCCGAACACGCCGATCTTCTTGTCCTTGAGCTGGTCGGCCAACGCGTTCAATTCCGGAATCTCGGTACGGCACGGGCTGCACCATTCTGCCCAATAGTTGATCACCAGCCATTTTCCATCCAGGCGCTCGGCGGCGACCTTCTGTCCGTTTTGATCGATCCCGTAGTCGTTACCGCAGCCCCCCAGCATCAACGCCCCGATAATCGTCAATGCCGCTGCCAGTCGCCTAGTCATGTCGTGTTCCTTGTCAAAAATTGAAAGCGCCTGCGACCCATCGCCCGGCAAGGTTCAGGATTACGCGCTGCCCAGTTAGAATAGCCGCCACCTTACGCAAGATGCGACCCGCTCATGACCGATCTGACGCTTTATCACAACCCGCGCTGCTCGAAATCCCGCGGTGCGCTCGAACTGCTGGAAGCCCGCGGCCTGGCCCCGACGGTGGTCCGCTACCTGGAAACGCCGCTGGACGCCGCGCAAATCCAGAGCCTGCTGGGCAAACTCGGGATCAGTGCACGGCAACTGTTGCGCACCGGCGAAGACGAATACAAGACCCTCGCCCTGGCCGACAGCAGCCTGAGCGAGGCGCAATTGATCGCCGCCATCGCCGCCCATCCGAAACTGATGGAGCGACCGATCCTCGAAGTCGGCGACAAGGCCATCATCGGCCGTCCGCCAGAGCAAATCCTGGAGTTGTTGCCGTGACTGCGCCGTACATTCTGGTGCTGTATTACAGCCGCAGCGGTTCGACTAACGAAATGGCCCGGCAAATTGCCCGCGGTGTCGAACAGGCCGGCCTTGAAGCCCGATTGCGCACGGTACCGGCGATTTCCACCGAGTGCGAAGCCGTCGCGCCGGATATCCCGGATGAAGGCGCGCTCTATGCCAGCCTCGATGACCTGAAGAACTGCGCCGGCCTGGCGCTGGGCAGTCCGACCCGCTTCGGCAACATGGCGGCGCCACTCAAGTACTTTCTCGACGGCACCAGCAACTTGTGGCTGACCGGCGCCCTGGTGGGCAAACCCGCCGGTGTGTTCACCTCCACCGCGAGCCTGCATGGCGGGCAGGAAACCACCCTGCTGTCGATGATGCTGCCGCTGTTGCACCACGGCATGTTGATCACCGGCCTGCCCTACAGCGAGTCGGCATTGCTGGAAACCCAGGGCGGCGGCACGCCGTACGGCGCCAGCCATCACGCCGGGGCCGATGGCAAAAGCGGGCTGGATGCCCATGAAGTTGCACTGTGCCGGGCCTTGGGCATGCGCTTGGCCAAGACAGCTCAGAAACTGGAGGGTTAAGGGTGGCCAAGAAACCGAAGGTCCTGCCCGCTATCGAATGGCTTGAACCACGGGTTCGGGCCATGCGCGTTATCAGCCTGTTGTGTTTTTTCGGCCTGGTGGGGTTGCTGTGCGTTTACTACCTGATGGTCGCCGACCTGCACGGAGCACGGCCGTGGGTGATTTTGCTGATTGAGCTGGTGCCGTTGTTACTGCTCGCGCCGGGGATGATAGTCGGCAATGCCCGCGGGCATTCGTGGATGTGCTTTGTGGTGAACCTGTATTTCATCAAGGGCGCATTGGCTGCTTATGACCCGAATCGCCAGATCTTCGGCGTGCTGGAGATGGCCGCGAGTTTGGCGGTGTTCTGTTCGGCACTGTTGTATGTGCGGTGGCGATATCAATTGAACCGCAAATTGGCTGGCGAGGGGGATATTTCCGTCGCCTGATCCGACGCCTTCGCTGGCAAGCCAGCTCCTACAGGTCTGGTGTTTTTGTAGGAGCTGGCTTGCCAGCGAACGGGGCAACTCGGTCCTAATGGTTGACGGTGTAGGCCAGCATCATCGAAATCTGGCTCATCGGCCGCCCGCCACTTTCTTCATGCCACTGGTTGAACACGTCCTGCACCAATGCCAGGTCGCGCAGACTGCTCGGCACCTTGTCGACAATCTGCTGCGCATTCAATGCCGCCACCACGTCATAGCTCGGCACAAACGTATCCTTGCCGACCATGCGCAAGAATCGTGGCGCCGACAAGCCGCCCAATTGATGACCGCGTTTTTTCAGCAAAGTCCACAGTCCGACGATGTCGGTCACCGGCCAATCGGCGATCATCGCCCCGAAGCTGCCCTGCTCATGGGCCACGTCCAGCACGAACTGCGCATTGCGCGGTACGCTCTTGAGCTTGCCCAGATGGCGGATGATCCGCGTGTCCTGCATCAGCCGCTCCAGGTGTTCGGCGCTCATCAGCACGACTTTTTCCGGGTCGAATTTGAAGAACACTTCTTCGAAAGCCGGCCACTTGGCGTCCACCAGGCTGTGCTTGAGCCCGGCGCGGAATACGCGCAGTGCCATGGTCGACAAGTAACGATCGTCGGTGATGTCACGCAGTTGTGCTGCAGTCTTGGGAACGGGCAGATGGGCTTCCAGTTCAGCCGCCGAACCGAAGCGGTTCAAGCAGTATTCGTTCAGCCACTTGTAGTCGCGCATGCCCTCTCCTGAGGATTGAAAAATAAACGGCCCCCCTTGAAACAACACCTGTGGGCGCCAGCAGGCTGGCACCCACAGTGATCGTGTTTAGAGGTTGACCACGTTGACGAAGCGCGAAGCGGCGGATTCGTCGATCTTCAGGCTGGTGAAATCGAACAGGTTGCGGTCCGCCAATTGCGACGGGATCACGTTCTGCAGGCTGCGGAAAATGCTTTCGGTACGGCCCGGGGTCTTGCGCTCCCAGTCCTGCAGCATTTCCTTGACCACTTGGCGCTGCAGGTTTTCCTGGGAGCCGCAGAGGTTGCAAGGGATGATCGGGAATTGCTTAAGGTCCGAGTAGGCCTGGATGTCTTTTTCGTTGCAGTAGGCCAGGGGGCGGATCACCACGTTACGCCCGTCATCGGCACGCAACTTCGGCGGCATGGCCTTCAGCGAGCCGTTGAAGAACATGTTCAGGAAGAACGTTTCGACGATGTCGTCGCGGTGATGCCCCAAAGCCATCTTGGTCGCGCCGATTTCGTCGGCGAAGGTGTAGAGCGTGCCGCGACGCAGGCGTGAGCACAGGGAGCAGGTGGTCTTGCCTTCCGGAATCAGCTCCTTGACCACCGAGTAAGTGTCTTTCTCGACGATGTGATACTCGACACCCAATTCCTTGAGGTAGGCCGGCAGCACATGCTCGGGAAAACCCGGCTGTTTCTGATCCATGTTCACGGCCACGATCTCGAACTTGATCGGCGCGACCTTCTGCAAGTGCATCAGCACATCAAGCATGGTGTAGCTGTCCTTGCCGCCGGACAGGCAGACCATGACCTTGTCCCCGTCTTCAATCATGTTGAAATCGGCGACCGCCTCACCGGCCTGTCGGCGAAGGCGCTTTTGCAGTTTGTTCTGGTTGACCGTAAGAGTGCCCATGACGCGAAATCCGTGAGGTGTGACGAAAGGCCGGCATTTTACGCAAAAACCCTCCAGGGGCGAAGTGCCCCGACGGATCGCCCGCCCTACAGATGCAACAGCGATTACCCCGGCGCTTTACAGCGCAATTTGCTCTAAGCCACACCCCCTGTAGGGTTAAGTCCTTCCTATACTGCGACATAAGGTCGCAATCACATACAGACCTAGTACTTACTTGGCCTCATTGGCCCGTAGGGCGCTCCACTGGGGGGCGACGGTAAAAACAAGAGGAGTGACTGGCATGATCCATCACGTAGTGGGGCTATTTACCCACCCTGACCAAGAATGGAAAGAGATTCGTGGCGATCAGGAAGAAAGTATCAGCCACATGTACCTGACCCATACGCTGATCCTGGCGGCGATACCTGCGGTATCGGCATTCATCGGGACCACACAGGTGGGCTGGGTCATCGGCAATCGTCCCCCGGTAATGCTGACCGTGGAAAGCGCACTATGGATGACAGTCATGTCGTACCTGGCGATGCTCGGCGGAGTGGCGGTGATGGGCGCGTTCATCCACTGGATGGCCCGCACCTATGACGCCAATCCGAGCCTCGCACGCTGCATTGCGTTCGCAACCTATACCGCTACTCCGCTGTTCATCGGCGGCCTCGCGGCCTTGTACCCCCACTTGTGGCTGGGGATGATCGTCGGCACGGCGGCCATCTGCTACACGGTGTACCTGCTGTATGTGGGATTGCCAACATTCATGAACATTCCATCTGACGAGGGCTTTCTGTTTTCAAGTTCGGTGCTCGCCGTAGGCCTGGTGGTGCTGGTCGCCATCATGGCGTTCACCGTGATTGTCTGGGGACTCGGCGTGGGGCCGGTCTATACCAATTAACAGCTCACCACAAAAAAATCAGATCTGCCGACACAGGCCGCCGCAAGGCGGCCTTTTAATGCCCAGGCACAAAGAGTCCGAAGACCATTCGGCACCTCGCAGATTCGCAAGGCCCCTGGCTTGCGGCATACTCGACCGCTCTGGAGATCCATCAAGCATGCCCGAGCAACTCAATAACCGCGTCGAAGATTGTTTCCAACAAGCCGAATCCTTTTTCAAACGACCTTTCAAGCGCCCCGTGGTGAGTTTTAAGCTGCGTGGGCAAAAAGCCGGTGTCGCGCACTTGCACGAGAACCTGCTGCGCTTCAATCCGCAGTTGTACCGTGAAAATACCGAAGACTTTCTCAAGCAGACAGTCGCTCACGAGGTCGCGCACCTGATCGCCCATCAATTGTTCGGCGACCGCATCCAGCCCCATGGCGAAGAGTGGCAACTGATCATGCGCGGCGTTTACGAATTGCCGCCCAACCGCTGCCACACCTACGACGTCAAGCGCCGCAGCGTGACCCGCTACATCTACAAGTGCCCGTGCGCCGACAGCGATTTCCCGTTCTCGGCGCAACGTCACGGCCTGGTGCGCCAAGGGCGGCGCTATTTGTGTCGGCGGTGTCGCAACACCTTGGTATTCAGTGGCGAAATGCGGGTTGAGTAACAGGATTTTCAGTGTCTGCGCCGGCCTCTTCGCGGGCAAGCCCGCTCCCACAGGGAATTTTCGCTCCAGCTCAAATCCGATGTGGGAGCGGGCTTGCTCGCGAAGGCGGACTGGCAGGCGCTAAAGAATTACCTTGGCACGTCGCAACTCGGCAATCCGTTCAGCAGTGAACCCCAACTCTCCCAACACCTGATCCGTATGCTGCCCCAGCGCCGCGCCAATATGCCTGGGCTCTGGCAACCCGCCTGAAAACTTCAACGGGCACGCCATCTGCGCCTGACTCGCCCCATCACCCCGTGGTACTTGTGTCACCAGCTCCCGCGCCTGCAACTGCGGATGCCGCACCGCCTCACCCAGGCTCAGTACCGGCTCGACACAAGCGTCCAGTTCGGCGAACAGCGCACACAGCTCGGCAAAATCATGCTTTTCAAATTCAGTCTTCAGCGCATCCTTGAGCTTGCGTTGCTGCGCAGGTTGCGCAGATAGCCCCAGGCTGGCCCACTCCTCCAGCCCCAGCGCCGCACACAACTGTTTCATGAACCCCGGTTCCAGGCTGCCTACAGACAGCCAACGCCCATCCCGGGAACGATAATAGTCATAGAAGCTGCCGCCATTGAGCATCTGGTCTTCCCGATCCGGCTCGACACCACAAGCCAGGTACCCGGCGCCCGCCATGGCATTCAAGCTGAACACGCAGTCGGTCATGCTCACGTCCAGGTGCTGACCCTGTCCGGTTTGCTGTCGAGCGATCACGGTAGCCAGCAGGCCGATGACTCCGTGCAGCGAACCACCGGCAATGTCTGCCACCTGCATGCCCAACGGCAGCGGCCCACTGTCGGCGCGACCGCTGTAGCTCGAAAGCCCGGCCAGCGCCAGGTAATTGATGTCATGGCCGGCACGGTCTTTATAGGGGCCGGTTTGGCCGTAACCAGTGATCGATACATAGATCAGTCCTGGTTTGATCGCCTTCAGAGCCTCATAACCCAGACCCAAGCGTTCCATGACGCCGGGGCGGAACTGCTCAAGCACGATGTCGTAGTCCTGCAACAATTGCCTGATCACTTCCATCGCTTCGGGCTGCTTGAGATCCAGAGCCAGGCTGCGTTTGTTGCGATTGAGGTAGGCATGGCTGGCCGATACACCTTGATCGTGCGGCGGCAGCTCGCGCAGCAGGTCCATGCGGGCCGGCGATTCGATGCGCAGCACCTCGGCGCCCATGTCCGCCAGCAATAGCGAAGCGAACGGCCCCGGCAGCAGTGTCGAGAAATCCAGAACCTTGAGTGATGCCAGTGGACCGAGCATGAGCGTTCTCCCTGGATGATTCCCCAGCCTAGGCAGCCAAGCGCTTTGCAGCAATCACCTTATGCGCCAAACGCAATGACCGTTGTGCTCAAATCCCGGGCAAGAAAAAACCCGCCGAAGCGGGTTTTTCATGACAACAAGGCTTACCGGGCGTTAGTCGGGGTAGCCCCTTCGACGTGGCCCAGAACATCGTCTTTAGGCTCGTCGGCAATCCCGCGGCCGCCCGAGGCCAGCTCTGCTTGCAGCACGTCGGTGTCCAGTTCCTTGACCCATTTGGCCACAACGATGGTGGCAACGGCGTTACCGACCAGGTTGGTCAATGCACGGGCTTCGGACATGAAACGGTCGATACCCAGGATCAGCGCCAGACCGGCAACCGGCAGGTGGCCTACGGCGGACAGGGTGGCCGCCAGTACGATGAAGCCCGAACCGGTCACGCCTGCAGCGCCTTTGGAAGACAGCAGCAACACCACCAGCAAGGTGATCTGGTGCGTGATGTCCATGTGGGTGTCGGTGGCCTGGGCAATGAACACGGCTGCCATGGTCAGGTAGATCGCAGTACCGTCGAGGTTGAACGAGTAGCCGGTCGGGATTACCAGGCCAACCACGGACTTCTGCGCCCCCAGACGCTCCATCTTGATCAGCATGCGCGGCAGCACCGACTCCGAAGAGGACGTACCCAGCACGATCAGCAGCTCTTCACGGATGTAGCGGATCAGCTTCAACACGCTGAAGCCATGAGCGCGGGCGATACCGCCCAGCACGATCAGGATGAACAGCAGGCAGGTGATGTAGAAGCAGGCCATCAACTGACCCAGTTGCACCAGCGAGCCGACACCGTAGGCACCGATGGTGAAAGCCATGGCACCGAAGGCACCGATTGGCGCGAGCTTCATGATCATGTTGATGATGTTGAACATCACGTGGGCGAAGCGATCGATGAAGTCCAGCAGCGGCTTGCCGTAGGCACCCAGGCGATGCAGGGCGAAACCGAAGATCACCGAGAACATCAGCACTTGCAGAATGTCACCGGTGGCGAACGCACCGACGATGGTGGATGGGATCACGTTGAGCAGGAAGCCGACGACGCTTTGATCCGCACCGGCCGAGACATAGGCAGCCACTTTGGAGGCATCCAGCGTGGACACGTCGATGTGCATGCCGGCGCCCGGCTGGACTATGTTGACCACTACCAGTCCGACCAGCAAGGCGATGGTCGAAACGATTTCGAAGTACAGCAGTGCGTAACCGCCGGTCTTGCCGACCGACTTCATGTCCTGCATGCCAGCGATACCGCTGACCACGGTGCAGAAAATGATCGGCGCGATGATCATCTTGATCAGCTTGATGAACCCGTCACCCAGCGGTTTTACGGCCACACCGAGCTGTGGATAGTAGTGACCGAGCAAAATACCGATGACAATTGCAACGATCACCTGGAAATACAGGGATTTGTACAGTGGCTGACGAGTCGTCATTGCAAAGTTCCTCAAGAGTGCGCGGCGTCAACATCCATCTGTTGCCCACCCCACCTCAATGGCGAACCCTCCTGCACTGGAGGGATTTGTTTTTTCGAGCTGCGCGACGGCAGGCATCTGCTGGTTCCATCGCAAGGCCCGTGCCACCTTGTACGAAAAGTCTGTAAGCCTTGTGACAACAAGGGCTGCAGGTTTTTCCAGGGCCGCGCACGACGTTTGAGCCATGGCGGATTTCCGCCCACTCGTCGAATCACACCCCGGTAATCTGGCGGATATCCGCCTTGTTCATGGGTATGAAGCGCGGCTACCATCCGTCGTTCAATGGACGGACTTGCCTGCTATGCGCGAACGCACCATCGCCAGTCATTTCGCCCGCGCCGTTCTCGGTGGGGCGCAACGGCGTGGCTACGATTATTCAGGACTGCTGCAGCAATTGGGGATCAGCCCCGAATTGCTCGACGAGCCTCGAGCGCGCATTCCTCCGGAACAATTCACCCGCCTGATCCAGGGACTTTGGCTGGCATTGGACGATGAGTACCTGGGTTTCGGGCAAGGTGTCAGCAAGCCAGGCAGCTTCGCGATGATGTGTCATGCCGTTATCCATTGCCGCAATCTGGATAAGGCACTGCATCGCGGATTAATGTTTTACAGCCTATTCCCGGACGCCCCGCGCCTGACGCTGGCGCGCGAAGACGAAATGATTCGACTGAGCCTGGATGATTCACACCTCTGGGACCCGGAACATTTCCTCACCGAGAGTCTATTGGTGATCTGGCATCGCTTCGCCAGCTGGTTGATCGGCCAGCTTATTCGGCTGGAGCACGCCACGTTCAGCTATCCGCGACCGGAACATGGTGCCGAATACGAGTTGTTGTTCTCGTGCCCACTCGAGTTTTCGGCACAACAGAGCAGCCTGCTGTTTCACAGCCGCTACTTGGACATGCCACTGCTGCAAGACGAACGCACGCTCAAGCAGTTCCTTGAACGCTCGCCTGCCGATCTGTTATCACGCCCCGATGACGGCCACAGCCTGAGTAGCCAGTTGCGACGCTTGCTCAGTCGCGACCGGTCACCCTGGCCGGATCTGGAGGCCGTGGCTGCGCACCTGCATATCAGCCAGCAAACGCTACGCCGGCATCTGCGTGAAGAAAACACCAGTTTTCAGGAGCTGAAGGACCAACTACGCCGCGACATCGCCATTTATCACCTGGGCCGCAACGACTTGCCATTGCAACAGATCGCTGAGCAATTGGGATTTTCCGAACCGTCAGCGTTTCATAGGGCATTCAAGAAGTGGACCGGACTGACGCCAGGGGCCTATCGGGCTCGGGATTTGTAGGAGCCGGATTGCTGGCGATAGCATCTGTACGATCGCCATCGCCAGCAAGCTGTCTCCTAGAGCATCACGCCTGCGGAAACTGAATACGGAAAGCCGCACCGCCCAGGGGCGAGTCACCCAGGGTAAGTCTTGCGCTATAGCTTTCGATGATGTCCTTGACCACCGCCAAGCCAATACCCTGCCCCGGATGCTGTCGGTCCAGGCGCTCACCGCGCTGCAGGATCCGTGTGCGCTGATCGAGCGGGACGCCTGGACCATCGTCTTCTACACATATCTCGATTCCGTTAAGGGCGCGCACGCTGACGCGCACCTCGCTCAGGCACAGTCGATAAGCGTTCTCCAGCAGATTGCCCAACATTTCCAGCAAGGCGCCCTGCTCGATAGGGACCAGACACGGCTCCGGCAAATCGAAGGTTACTTGTACCTGTTTGTCGCGATAGACCTTGTCCAGTGTGTCGCAAAGGCTCTGCAACACCGGTTGCAGGCGCACCTGATGACGCACCAGACCGCTTTTGCGCAGGCTGGCTCGTTGCAGTTGGTAACTGATCTGCTGGCTCATGCGCTCAATCTGGGTCTGCAGCACCCAGGCCTGTTCCCGGTCCTCAGGGCGTTGCGCCATGCCTTCGCTGACACCCTGCAATACCGCCAGTGGGGTTTTCAAGCTATGAGCCAAGTCGTCGAGTGAATCGCGATAACGGCTACGCTGTTCGCGCTCGCTGAACAGCAGACGGTTGAGAGAGCCAGTCAGGCGCAGCAGTTCACGCGGGTGCTGTTCACTCAGGCTTTCGCGGGTTCCGCTTTCGATCTCATCCAGTTCCTGGCTCAGCCGGCGCAATGCCTGCAACCCCCAGGTCAAGCCGACCCAAAGCAACGCCAGAAGCACCAGTAACGCCGCGCCGAAACCCAAGTACAGGTTGTCTCGCAGGCCGCCGAGCGTGGCGTCGTATTCACGCGCCGGTTGCAACGCGACAAAGCTGAACGCCGCACTTTTGCCACCGAGGAGTTTGACCTCGACGTCATAGACGAAAAATTCCTGGCCATTGTCCTGGCGAATCCTGGCAAATTCATTACCGCGCCCGTCGTAACGCGGCTTGTAATTGATATTCGCGTCAAGGGTGTCCTTCGAACGCCACACCAATTGGCCCTCGCGGCTGTAGATGTAACCGAGCAAATTGCCATCAGCCAGGTTGAAGCGCTCATCGGGCAACTGTTCCGGCATCAGCAAGCGGTTGTTCTCAACCCGTGCGGCGGAGATCAACGTGGTGACGTCCGACGCCAATCGCTGCTCGATGGCATCCTGCAGTGCCAGGCTGAATGCTCCCTGCATCGCCGGCAACAATGCCAGCATGAACAATACCGCCAGGATCGTGGCGGCGAGCATCAGGCGAACGCGAAGAGAACCGATCAAGTGCAACGCTCGGTGAACAGATAGCCCAGCCCACGCACCGTATCAATTGGCTTGAAACCGGAGGTACCTTCGAGTTTGCGACGCAGCCGGCCAACCAGCACTTCAATCACGTTCGGATCGCGGTCGTCATCATCGGGATAAAGCTGCTCCATCAAACGATCCTTGGGCACCACCTGCTGGTGGTGGCGCATCAAGTACTCGAGTATCCGGTATTCATACGCGGTCAACGCCAGGGGTTGCTCATCAAGGGTCGCCTGCTTGCGATTGAGGTCCAGCAGTAGCGGCCCGGCAACGATCGTTGACTGGGTAAACCCGCTGGAGCGACGCAACAATGCATTTAGCCGAGCTTCCAGTTCTTCAAACTGGAAGGGCTTGACCACATAGTCGTCGGCACCGGCAGCAAGACCTTCCACCTTGTCCTCCCAGTTACCACGTGCTGTGAGGATCAGGATCGGAAAGGTCTTGCCCTGCGAGCGCAACTGACGGATCAGATCCAGCCCGCCCATGCCCGGCAACCCGAGATCAATCACCGCCAGGTCATGATTGAACTGCCCTGTCTGGTACAGCGCATCAACGGCGTTGGCCACGGACTCGACCACATGGCCGCTATCCGTCAGGCGGGTTTGCAGGTGATGACGCAACAGCGCTTCATCCTCGACGACCAGCAGTTTCATCTCGCTCTCCCAGGCAAATCAAATACTCCAGAGGCACGATTGACGGACCTCCATGGTTGACGGGCCGCGCCGGATCAATCTCCTGGATTGACCCGGCGCGGCGGTCACACTCGCTTTTCAGAAAGCGTAGTTGGCTGAAAGGTAGGTCTGTGCGCTGCTGGTCAAGCTCAGCGAACCTTGTTTGCTACCACCTCGCTCACTCATTTCGGTGCTGGCGTTACTGCGCAGGTAACGGTACCCCAGTTCAACAGAAGTGTTTTGCGAAACCTGTTGCAGAATGCCTGCCTGTGCACCGATGGCGTAACCGATGTTGCTGTCGCGACTGAAGCCTGGTGATTCCTGGGTCATTTTGGTCAATCCGGCCGAGGCTCCGCCGAACAGCCTGGTATCAGTACCCAGCGGATGGAACAGGTCGAAGCTGCCCAGCAGGTTTTCCTGACGCAGTTTAATGCCATTGTGCGAGCCCGACACGTTATCGTAAGTGGCGTAGTAGCGGCCTTGGCTGTTTTGCTGGCCTACACGCAAGCCCCAAGTGTTGTCCTTGCCAATCACGCCGTCGGCGTTCGGCCTATTCAGGTTATCGTTCAAGGCGTGGGATTTTTTGATCTTGTCGCTGGTCTGCCCATAAGTGAGGCTGGCGAAACTGTCGTTGGAAGCGATCGCTGCGGTGCTAGCGCCGAAGACGGTGAATGCCAGCAGCAGTTTTTTGAATCCAGTCATGGGTGAAGCTCCTCAAGAGTTAGCGTTGTTTTGGCTACGAGGCAAGATTAACCACGCGGCCCTGAACCCACCCTGAACACCCGCTTAACCTGAGCTGAACCATATCCACCCAGATGTTTCGAGGTTTTTCTTGCAGGAGACCGACCATGCGCATGCTCTTCGCCCTCTTCTTACTCGCCGCCAGCGGGCTGGCCCAGGCCGCCATCAAGACTCAGGAAATCCCGTACCAAAGTCCCGACGGCACACGGATGTTTGGCTACTACGCCTTTGATGACGCAATAAAAGGTCCGCGTCCCGGTGTCGTGGTGGTACATGAATTCTGGGGGTTGAACGACTACGCCAAGCGTCGCGCCCGCGACCTCGCCGGTCTGGGCTACAGCGCCCTGGCCATCGATATGTATGGCGACGGCAAGAATACCGAGCATCCCAAGGACGCAATGGCCTTCATGCAGGCCGTGCAAAGGGACAACGCAATTGCCAGTGCGCGGTTTCAGGCGGGACTCGAATTGCTCAAGCGACAGGCGCAAACCGATCCGAAAAAGCTTGCCGCCATTGGCTACTGCTTCGGTGGCGGCGTGGTGCTCAATGCCGCTCGCCAGGGTGTTCCTCTGGCGGGTGTCGTGAGTTTCCATGGCGCGCTGGCGACCAATACCCCTGCGACACCAGGCAGCGTCAAGGCGAAAGTCCTCGTCGAACACGGCGCCCAGGACAGCCTGGTCACACCGCAAAACGTCGCGGCCTTCAAGGCCGAGATGGACCAGGCCGGCGCTGACTACCAGTTTGTCAGCCTCGACGGCGCCAAGCACGGTTTCAGCAACCCCGATGCTGATCGCTTGAGCCATGGCGATCATGGCGGGCCGGATATTGGCTACAACAAAGTGGCGGATGAAAAATCGTGGGCGGATATGCAGGCATTTTTCAAGAAGATCTTTAGCAAGTAGATCCCGTATTGAGGGGCTTTTGTGGCAAGCACTACCCAGCATCAAGGCAACCCGGCAAAATGCCCGACATGAATTCCGTCCCTGCCCTGCCCGTTTGCTGCACGCCCCTCGATGCCCATTGGCCGCTGCCGTTGGTGCTGCCCGACGTAGTGCTGCTGAGTACCCACTTCGATACTTCGCAACTGCACAGCGATGACTTCCAGCTCAGCGCTATCGAGGCGCCCGCGAGCATTCAGCGCTCGGTCGCCAAACGCCAGGCAGAATTTCTCGCCGGGCGAATCTGCGCCCGCGCAGCCCTGCATCAATTGGAAGGCCTGAACTTCAGCCCGGCCATCGGTGATGACCGGGCACCTGTGTGGCCTGCGCACATCACCGGTTCGATCACCCACAGCACCGGTCGGGCCGCGGCGATTGTCGCCAGGAAAACCCATTGGCGAGGGTTGGGGATGGACCTGGAAAACTTGCTCAATGCCGAACGTGCCGAACGCCTGGCCGGGGAAATCCTCACTCCGCCGGAAATGCAGCGCATGGCCGCTGGGCGTCGTGATCAACTGGCGTTGCTGGTCACCCTGACTTTTTCAGTGAAAGAGAGCCTGTTCAAGGCGCTTTACCCGATCGTCCAACAACGCTTCTACTTCGAACACGCCGAGGTGCTGGAGTGGAGCGAATCAGGTGAAGTGCGGTTGCGGTTGTTGACCGACCTGTCCGGCGAGTGGCGCAACGGTACCGAGCTCGAGGCACAGTTCGGGGTCAAGGATGGGCAGTTGTTGAGTCTGGTCAGCATCAAGGCCTGAAGACTTCTGCAGCTTGTAAGGGGCTCTTCGCGGGCAAGCCTCGCGCCTACGGCTCTACGTCGATCACAACATGAGGTTCGACAAAAAACCGCTCACCGCCTCTCCTGATTCCTCGGCCAGCTCAAGCTGAAACACGCGCCGCCCAGGCTTTTGCTCTTGCCAATCAACGCCCGGCCGTCGTGCCAATGGATGATCCGCCGCACGATCGACAATCCCAATCCATGGCCGCCCGAGGCCCGGGTCCGGCTGTCGTCGAGTCGCAGGAATGGTGTGAAAATTTTCTCCCAGGCCATTTCCGGAACTCCCGGCCCGTCATCTTCGACATCCACCCGGCAGCGCTGTTGCCCCACCTGATAACTGACGGTGACCCGCGAATGAGCATGGCGCATGGCATTGCTCACCAGATTCTGCAGCGCCCGGTGCAGGTAGCGCGGCTCCGCCTCGACCCACGCGTCGTCACAGTCGGCGGCCGACAGGCACAATCCTCGTTGCACCGTGACGTCGGCGCGCAAGGGCGCCAGCTCCTCGATCACCTGATTGACCAAGGCGTCCAGGTCGATACGCTGGAAATTCAGTGCCGGCGAGCCCTGCTCCAACCGCGCGTAAGTCAGCATCTCGTCGACCAGGCGGTCGAGGTCCTCGATATCGTGATCCATGCCTTCGCAGTATTTTTCCAGGGCTTGCGGTGTCTTGGCCGAGCCGATCATTTCCAGGCCAAAGCGCAGGCGCGCCACCGGCGTGCGCAACTCGTGGGACACGGCACGTACCAGCTCGCGCTGTATGGCCAGCAGTTGTTGCAGGTGCTCGGCCATGCCGTTGAACGCCGACGCCAGTCGCCCCACCGAGTCCGCGCCCCGCGTCGGCACACGGGTTTCCAGACTGCCCTTGGCGATCCGCGTGGCCGCCGCTTCCAGCCCGCGCAGACGGCGCTCCAGTTGCCGCACCAGCAGGTAGACGATCAGGCCGATCAGGCTCAGCCCCAGTGCGGCAATCAGCACCAGCCACTCGGGTGGATACGGATTCATCTGGTATAACGGGCCGATTTCCAGCACCCACGGCGTGCCAACCATACCGGCGAACACCCGGATCGAATCGCCCTCCTTGCCCAGCGCCATCACAGTGTCACCCTCGGACACCCGACGGCTCTGGTCTTCGTCCATGTCGGCTTCCTGGACCGTGACCAGACGTAAATCGAAGCCAAAACCCTTGTCCTTTTTCAATTGCGCCAGGCGCACCGGCTGCTCGCCCACGGGGTAGCGCACCAGCTCGTCCGCCAGGAGGTAAATCGTCGCTCGGGCGAGTTGTTCGCTGATCTGCTGGACATCCCCCGTAAGCACAAGCTGTTCCTGGTCACTGACCAGTCGATAGACTCGGGCCGCATGCGGGCCGGTCTTCTCCACCAGGGCCTGGCCACGCAAGACGCGGGTGCGCTGGGTGAGGTCGAGATCGGTTTGGGCAAAGGTTTTCAGCGCCAGCGGAATCCCCAGCAGCCGCTCCCACACCAGCAACGCCCGCTGGCGCTCGGTCTTGTTCATCGGCTGCAGGTTATCGGCCATCAGCGAAAAGGTGCCGTGGGCCAGTCGTTCCCGGTACTGCTCGCCGCGCACCTGGTTGAGCATGTGCAAGGCCAGCACGCCAAGTACCGCCACCAATATCAGCGCGGCACACATGCCGCCGTAGATACGCAGGAAGATCGAGTTCACGGGGTTGGGTCTACGCAGGCCTCGGGGACAAACAGATAACCTTTGCTGCGCACGGTCTTGATCAGTCGCGGATGGTCCGGGTCATCGCCGATCTTGGGGCGGATGCGCGAGATGCGCACGTCGATGGAACGGTCCTGGCCGTCATAGCCAATGCCGCGCAACGCGGTGAAGATTTCTTCCCGGGACAGGATGCGTCCGGCGTTGGCAACCAGCAGCCAGAGCAAGTCGAATTCGGCGCTGGTCAGTTCGATGCCGCTGTCGTGCAGCCAGGCTTCGCGCAATGCATTGTCCACCACCAGCGGGCCGAATTGCAGGCGTCGTTGTTTTTCCGGGGTCACCTCCGGCGCCTCGCTGCGTCGCAGCAATGCCTGGATGCGCGCCAACAGCAAGCGCGGGCGCACCGGCTTGCACACATAGTCGTCGGCGCCCAGGTCGAGGCCGAGGATCTGGTCGGTGTCGTCGGTGCGTGCGGTGAGCATCAGGATCGGACCGTCATAACGGTCACGAACCTTGCGGCAAATACTCAGGCCATCTTCGCCTGGCAGCATCAGGTCGAGAATGACCAGGTCCGGTTGTTCCTTGATGATGCGGTTCGCGGCCAGCGCACCATTGCCTTCGACCGATACACGCAGGCCATTGGCTTGCAGGTAATCGCGTGTCAGTTCGGCCAGACGTTGATCGTCCTCCACAATCAATACCTGCCAGGCTTCTTGTTCCACCGGTGACCTCTACTTGCCAGAACGCTCATAAGGAAGGATCCGCCCGTCTTTTTGTAATGATAGGGGTGGATAAATTGGGTACACGCCGACCGATTGTATAAACGTCGCCCACTCAGAACACAAGCCGGCATATACGTTCGGACAACAGAGTTTTTTGTGATAGGGTTCGCGCCCTTAAAAATCCGCTCGGGCGTTTTCGCGGCTTGAAAATCGATGAAAAAAAGCCGGGTCCAGCAGCGTCGCGGCCTGCACGCCGATTCCTTTCACAACACACAATTTACGCACAGGTTTATCCACAGGTAGTACGTTGCAATCACCCCCCAAAACGCATTATCTTGTAGCCCAGCGTAAAAAAAACCCTAGATGTAGGGTTTTTCGTGAAATACCAAACACAAACCGGATACCAAATTCAAGCGCTTTTATTGCCTCTTTCCGGTTGAACCAAACGTAATTTCCAAAGCCCAAAACCGCGCGCGCGGATGGCTACTGTATTTCGGCCCATGGGGTGAAAAACGGTACGGGTGTTGCAGTGCAACTGCCACCTCCCAACTGTCATCTCAAAGGACCAAGGTCTCAGGCCCAAGGCGTGAGACCAAAGACTTCGGCATGGAAGCGGCGCCCAATAGCCCCCTTCCTACTGTCCCGAAGTTGTTATGCCCGGCCTTGGCCGGTTGTAGTGCTTCAGGACGGAACGGTGGGCACCGAGATGGTGCCCAATCAAACATAGAGAATGTGGAGACACCCCCCGATGCAAACCGACACAACTCGCGAGAACCCGCAGGGCACCTTGCCGCAGGCCGCTGATTCGAATTCGGATCTGTCCGCCACCGCGCCGGGCCAGCTGCGTGTGATCAAGCGTAACGGCACTGTCGTTCCTTATACCGATGACAAGATCACCGTCGCCATCACCAAAGCGTTTCTCGCAGTTGAGGGTGGCACCGCTGCCGCTTCGTCGCGCATCCACGATACCGTGGCGCGCCTGACCGAACAGGTCACTGCCACCTTCAAGCGTCGCATGCCATCGGGCGGCACCATCCACATCGAAGAAATCCAGGACCAGGTCGAACTGGCCCTGATGCGTGCCGGCGAGCAAAAAGTCGCTCGCGACTACGTGATCTACCGTGACGCGCGTTCCAAGGAACGCGCCGCCCACGCTCCTGCCGAAGAAGCGGTCAACGCTCACCCGTCGATCCGCATCACCCGCGCAGACGGTAGCCTGGCGCCGCTGGACATGGGCCGCCTGAACACCATCGTTACCGAAGCGTGCGAAGGCCTGGAAGAAGTCGACGGCGACCTGATCCAGCGTGAAACCCTGAAAAACCTGTACGACGGCGTGGCCCTGACCGACGTCAACACCGCCCTGGTGATGACCGCCCGTACCCTGGTCGAGCGTGAGCCGAACTACTCGTTCGTGACCGCGCGCCTGCTGATGGACACCCTGCGTGCCGAAGGCCTGGGCTTCCTCGGTGTTGCCGAAAGCGCGACCCACCACGAGATGGTCGACCTGTATGCCAAGGCCCTGCCTGCCTACATTGCCAAAGGTATCGAATTCGAATTGCTGAACCCGGTCCTGGCCGACTTCGACCTGGAAAAACTCGGCAAGGCGATCAACCACGAACGCGACCAGCAGTTCACCTACCTGGGCCTGCAAACCCTGTACGACCGTTACTTCATCCACAAGGATGGCGTGCGTTTCGAACTGCCGCAGATCTTCTTCATGCGCGTGGCCATGGGCCTGGCGATCGAAGAGAAACAGAAAGAAGACCGTGCGATCGAGTTCTACAACCTGTTGTCGTCCTTCGACTACATGTCGTCGACTCCGACCCTGTTCAACGCCGGTACCCTGCGTCCACAGCTGTCCAGCTGCTACCTGACTACCGTGCCGGATGACCTTTCGGGCATCTACCACGCGATCCACGACAACGCCATGCTGTCGAAATTCGCTGGCGGCCTGGGCAACGACTGGACCCCGGTTCGTGCGCTGGGTTCGTACATCAAGGGCACCAACGGCAAGTCCCAGGGCGTGGTGCCGTTCTTGAAAGTAGTGAACGACACCGCCGTCGCCGTGAACCAGGGTGGCAAGCGCAAAGGCGCTGTCTGTGCCTACCTGGAAACCTGGCACATGGACATTGAAGAGTTCATCGAGCTGCGCAAGAACACCGGTGATGATCGTCGTCGTACCCACGACATGAACACCGCCAACTGGATCCCTGACCTGTTCATGAAGCGCGTCTTTGATGACGGCAAGTGGACCCTGTTCTCGCCGTCCGAAGTGCCGGACCTGCACGACCTGACCGGCAAGGCCTTCGAAGAGCGCTACGAGTACTACGAAGCCCTGACCGAGTACCCAGGCAAGGTCAAGCTGTTCAAGACCATCCAGGCCAAAGACCTGTGGCGCAAGATGCTGTCCATGCTGTTTGAAACCGGCCACCCATGGCTGACCTTCAAGGACCCGTGCAACCTGCGCAGCCCGCAGCAGCACGTCGGCGTGGTCCACAGCTCGAACCTGTGCACCGAGATCACCTTGAACACCAACAAGGACGAGATCGCCGTTTGCAACCTGGGCTCGATCAACCTGCCGAACCACATCGTGGGCGGCAAGCTGGACACCGCCAAGCTGCAACGCACCGTGAACACCGCCGTTCGCATGCTCGACAACGTGATCGACATCAACTACTACTCGGTGCCGCAAGCGAAGAACTCCAACTTCAAGCACCGTCCGGTCGGCCTGGGCATCATGGGCTTCCAGGACGCGCTGTACCTGCAGCACATCCCTTACGGTTCCGACGCTGCCGTCGAGTTCGCCGACAAGTCGATGGAAGCGGTCAGCTACTACGCGATCCAGGCTTCCTGCGACCTGGCTGACGAGCGTGGCGCCTACGAGACGTTCCAGGGTTCGCTGTGGTCCAAGGGCATCCTGCCACTGGATTCGCAACAGATTCTGATCGAGCAGCGCGGCCAGAAGTACATCGATGTCGACCTGAACGAAACCCTGGATTGGGCACCGGTTCGCGCCCGTGTTCAGAAAGGCATCCGTAACTCGAACATCATGGCCATCGCACCGACCGCGACCATCGCCAACATCACTGGCGTTTCGCAGTCGATCGAACCGACCTACCAGAACCTGTATGTGAAGTCGAACCTGTCGGGCGAGTTCACGGTGATCAACCCGTACCTGGTTCGCGACCTGAAGGCTCGCGGCTTGTGGGACTCGGTCATGATCAACGACCTGAAGTACTACGACGGTTCGGTGCAGCAGATCGAGCGCATCCCGCAAGAACTCAAGGAGCTCTATGCAACCGCGTTCGAAGTGGACACCAAGTGGATCGTCGATGCGGCCAGCCGTCGTCAGAAGTGGATCGACCAGGCTCAATCGCTGAACCTGTACATCGCTGGCGCTTCGGGCAAGAAGCTGGACGTGACCTACCGCATGGCCTGGTACCGTGGTCTGAAAACCACCTACTACCTCCGTGCCCTGGCCGCGACCAGCACCGAGAAGTCGACCATCAACACCGGCAAGCTCAACGCTGTTTCCAGCGGTGGCAACCACGGTGACGACTCGGTCCTGGCAGCACCAGCCGGCCCTGCTCCAGTGCCGAAGGCTTGCGCCATCGACGAGCCGGATTGCGAAGCTTGCCAATAAGCTGAGCCGGTAACACTAGACCCCCGACAGGCCCCCGGCTTGTCGGGGGTTTTCTTTTGCCCACGAAAAAGATCGCAGCCTCGCTTCGCTCGTCAGCTCCTACATTGAAAATGCGATCCCTGTAGGAGCTGACGAGCGAAGCGAGGCTGCGATCTTTTGATCAACAAAAAAGCCCCTCTTGCGAGGGGCTCCTTGTGCAGAGCTTTGAGCTATTCCACATCAGGCCATCTGAATGATGGTCTGCATGATGGTGCTCTGGGTAGAGATGGTCTTGGCGTTCGCCTGGTAATTGCTCTGCGCCTTGATCAAATCGACCAGCTCATTGGTCACGTTGACGTTGGACTCTTCCAGGGAGTTGGAGCGGATCGTACCCAGCGAGCCGGTTTCCGGCGCGTCGTAGCCCGGGATGCCCGAAGCGTAGGTTTCTTTCCAGCTGGTACCGCCGACTGCCTGCAGGCCTTGTTCGTTGGTGAAGCTGGCCAGCGCCAGTTGGCCAATCGGCTTGGTCTGATAGTTACTGAAGTTTGCCAACAGCACACCGCTGCCGTCGATGGTCAGGTTGGTGATCTGACCCGTGGCATAACCGTTCTGCACGGGAATAGAGCGCGCGGTATCGGCGTTGAACTGAGTCGTGTTATCCATGGCAATTGTCAGGCCTGCCGGATCGGCGGCTGCACCATTGGCCGTCCAGACACCATCCTTGACTGTGCCCGGGGTCCAGTTGGTGACTTTCAGCTCATTGCTGATCACCGGAGCAGGCGTTGGAACGGTCGGAGGCACGGTGGGTGGAACCGGCGTGCTGACCGACACCAGCTTGCCCGACGTGTCGAAGGTCATGGTCGAAGCGATTGGCGGCGTCGCAGCGTCCGTCGGGTCACTGCCGTCCGGATTACGGTTATCGATCAGGGTGTAGGTATCCCAAGTGTTCGGCCCCGTCTTGACCATGTATTGATCCATGGTGTGCTGGTTGCCCTGAGTATCAAAAACCGGCGTACTGAACTGGTTGGTAAAGGTTTCGGATTTGCTAGGGTCGAATTTGTTGGTTGCCACTGCCTGATCGATCACGGGAGACGTCGAGTTCAGGTTGATCGTCGACGACACCGTGGTGGTGGATTTTGGCGCCAGGTTGGAGGTGTCGATGCGCAGGTCGGTCAATACGCCTTTGACAATCTTGCCATTGTTATCAACACCATAGCCCTGCAGGCGCGAGGTGCCATCGCTGTTGGTGACGTAGCCTTCCTTGTCGACCTTGAACGTGCCCGCGCGGGTATAGGATAACGAGCCGCTGTTGTTCAGTACGAAGAAGCCTGAGCCGTTGATCCCCATGTCCAGCACGTTACCGGTGGCGCTGATGTCGCCCTGGGTAAATTGTTGGGAAACGTTGGCCAGGCGCACGCCGCTGCCGGTGACCTTGCTGCCGGTACCCAGCTTCGACGCCGAGTACACATCTTCGAATTCTGCGCGGGACGACTTGAAGCCGGTGGTTGCCACGTTGGCGATGTTGTTACCGGTGACGTCCAATTGCTTGTTGGCGGCATAGAGACCGCTAAGGCCGATGTTGAAAGACATATTCCACTCCTTTTGTGCCGCGTTAGTCGGCTCTATATACCAATGGTTTGCACTTTGGACAGGGCGACACTGCCGAGCCCGGCCAGGTTGAGCATCAACTCACCGCCGGTCTGGCTGATGGTCACGCTGTTGACCGTTGCCGGCAGATTGGTGACCAGTGCCACGGCCTTGTCATCGATGGTGGTGCTCGCCACAAAGGTATAAGTACCCGAATCCACGACCTTGCCGGCATCGTCCTTACCATCCCAGGTGAAGCTGCCAGTGCCGGCTTTCTGATCATCCAGGGTGATGGTACGGATGGTCTTGCCATCCTTGTCGGTGATTTTCACCGACACTTCAGCCACCGACTGTGGAATGACGACGGAACCGGTCATGCCCTTCGTGGTGTCGACCACGGCCTTGTCGCCCGGTGCGATGACGGAACGCCCGACCAGTGCCGAAGCCTGCAATGCCTGGGACGAGTTGTAGTTGCCAGCGATGCCGGACACGGTATCGTTGAGCGTGGTGATGCCTTCCAGGCTGCTGAACTGCGCCAGTTGTGCCACGAACTCGCCGTTGCCCTGAGGCTCCAGCGGGTTCTGGTTTTTCAGCTGGGTCACCAGTAATTGCAGGAACGCATCCTTGCCCAGGGCCTTCTTGCCCGTGGCACTGCTGGCCGCCGATGTGAGGCTGTCGGAATTGGTATTGGTCTTGATCGACGAGTTGGCCAGGATGTCGTTGAGGCTCAGACCACTGGTGGTATCGGTAACACTCATCTGAGTCGCCCCTTATCACTGACCGAGGGTCAGGACCTTCTGCATCATGGTTTTGGCGGTATTCATCATTTCGGCGTTGGTCTGGAACGAACGGCTCGCGGAAATCATGTCAGCCATTTCTTCCACCACGTTGACGTTCGGGTAGTAGACATAGCCCTTGGCATCGGCGGCCGGATGGTTCGGCTCGTAGCGTGCCTCAAGGTTGCTCTGGTCCTCGACCACGCCCAGTACCTGCACGCCTTGCCCGGCTGCGTCCTGGTTCTGGAACAGAGAATCGCTGCCAGCACCTTGAGCGCCCTGGAACATGGTGGCGAACACCGGGTGACGCGCACGGTAGGTCTGGTCGATGCTCGACGAGACGGTCTCGGCGTTGGCGATGTTCGAAGCCACGGTGTTCAAGCGCGTGGTCTGGGCACTCATGCCGCTACCGGCAATGTTGAAAACACTGGAGAGAGACATGACTTATTCTCCGCGCAGGGCTGACACCAGCCCTTTGAATTTGCTGTTGAGCAGGGTGAAGCTGGCCTGGAAGTTGACCGAGTTTTCTGCGTAGTTCGACTGTTCCAGCTGGGCGTCCACGGTGTTCTGGTCGATCGACGGTTGCATCGGCGTGCGGTACATCAGCGACTCGTCGCCATTGCCCAGGCCCTGGGCCTCGATGTGACGGCTGTTGGTCATGTTCAAGGCGAAGGTGCCATTCTTGGCCTTGTCGTTCTGCGCCTCGAGCACTTTCGAGAACTCCAGGTCCCGAGCCTTGTAGTTGGGGGTGTCGGCGTTGGCAATGTTGTTGGCCAGGACTTCGGCACGCTGAGCGCGGAAGCCCAATGCCTTTTCGTGAATACCGAGCGCTTTATCGAAGCTGATGCTCATGGCGGGAAACCTTCGGCTGACCTGTTTTTCGTGAGATGGTCAAAGCAAGCGTCATGCCAATTTAGAAAACCCCATAAACCGGGGCTTTGCGGGCAACGACCCATGCGGCAACGACAGAAAAGCGGCAACCGGTTTCCGCTGGATGCCGCTTTTCTGCCGCTTCCCGTGGACAACACATACCCTGTAGGAGCTGCCGCAGGCTGCGATTTTTTGATTTTGTTTTTTAAGATCAAGTCCAAAAGATCGCAGCCTTCGGCAGCTCCTACGTGATGCAAGCGCGACAGGCATAAAAAAGGAGCCCTGTGGGCTCCCATTTTTTATGCCTGTCGCGCTTGCATCACTTCGCCTGGTAAATAATCCCCGGGCTGCATTGGACCATCTGGTAATGGTCCGGCAATCCGTTCAGCGCTTCGGAAGCACCGAGGAACAGATAACCTCCCGGCTTCAACGTGCTGTGAATGCGCAAAAGGATGTCCTTCTTCACTTCGGCGGAGAAGTAGATCAGCACATTGCGACAGAACACGATGTCGAACTTGCCAAGGCCGGCGTAGCTGTCCAGCAGGTTGAACGAGCGAAACTCGACCCTGCTCTTGATCGGCGCCTTGATGGCCCAGCGCCCCGGCCCCTTGGGGTCGAAATAACGCTGCAGCCGCTCGGGAGACAAGCCGCGACCGATGGCCAGGCTGTCGTACTCGCCGGTCTTGCAGTTGTTCAGCATGGTGCCCGACAGGTCGGTGGCAACGATCTGTACGCCCATTCTCAACTGCCCGGCATTGAACCGCTCGAACTCATCGATGGACATCGACAGCGAATACGGTTCCTGACCCGACGAGCAGGCCGCCGACCAGATCCGCAGACGCTGACCGGGGCTGGCCTTGATCGCTTCGGGCAGCACCTTGTTTTTCAAGACTTCAAACGGATAGGTATCACGAAACCACAGGGTTTCGTTGGTCGTCATTGCATCCACCACCATCTCGCGCAACCCGCTGCGCGGCTGGGTCTGAATGCGCTGGACCAGCTCACCCAGGGACTTGATGCCTTGCTGCTCCATCAGTTTGTTGAGACGGCTGGAGACTAGATATTGCTTGTTTTCACCGAGCAAAATGCCACAGGCTTTTTCCAGGAACACCCGGAACTGTTCGAAATCCAAATTACCCGTAGACAATGCTGCCGCCTCTAAAATCGTGTTGACTGCCGGGGGCCGAACGCCCCTAGCTGATGTCTGCTGCCTTGATCCGGTCGACTACCCGGGATGCCAGGTCATCAGGACGGAACTTGGCCAGGAAGTCATCGGCACCGACCTTCCTGACCATCGCCTGATTGAATACACCCGACAACGAAGTATGCAGGATGATATGAAGCTTTTGCATGCGAGGGTCGTTGCGGATCTCCGCCGTGAGGGTGTATCCGTCCATTTCCGGCATCTCGATGTCGGAAATCATCATCAGGAACTCCTCCTCTGGCCTCTTGCCCTCGTCGACCAGTTTGCGCAGGTAATCCAGCGCTTGGCGACCGTCGTTCAACGCCACCACATCAACACCGACCGTTTGCAGGCACCGGGTGACCTGTTTGCGCGCCACTGACGAATCATCGACCGTCAGCACGCGCAAGGAGAGCGCCTTGTGCTGGGTCTCGACATCCACCACGCCAGCGGAGATCGCTTCCGGGGTCGGCGCCACTTCCGCCAGTACCTTTTCGACGTCGATGATTTCCACCAACTGGTTGTCGACCCGGGTCACCGCCGTCAGGTAGTGATCACGTCCGGTGCCCTTGGGTGGTGGATGAATCTCCTCCCAGTTCATGTTGACGATGCGTTCCACCGAGCGAACCAGGAATCCCTGGGTCTTGGTGTTGTACTCCGTGATGATCACGAAGGGGTTGTTCTTGTCCTTCAAGCCACCGGAACCGGTCGCCATCGCCAGATCAAGGATCGGAATGGTCGCCCCCCGAATATTTGCCACGCCACACACGACAGGACTGGACTTGGGCATCAGCGTCAGTTTGGGGCATTGCAGCACCTCCCGCACCTTGAACACGTTGATCCCATACAGTTGCTGGCCGTCGAGACGGAACAACAGCAACTCAAGGCGATTTTGCCCCACCAGTTGCGTGCGCTGGTTCACCGAATCCATTACACCAGCCATGCCTGACTCCTACGCCAACGCTAAGTGTTGTTGCGACGCGCCTTCTTCACTAAACGGCACGGCGCTTGCTTTTTACATGTCATGAACTCAGAACCGACATTATTCCGACGCCTGACCACCCGCTGCCGCCAATGGCTGGGGGTGTTGTCGGCTGTTTGCCTGTTCAACGCTGGCAGCCCTGCCCTTGCTGACGCGGTTACCTTGCCTGACATGCTTATCGGCGTCACCCAGGGCTTTCTTGAATTCACCGTAGAGGACTATCTGGCGACCAGTCAAACCCAGGGTCGCTATGAAATCCAGGTAAACCCGCTCGATCCGCGTCTGCGCATGCCGATGTGCGACAAGGAATTGACAGCCACGCTGGAGAGTCCGGCCAAGCCCTTGGGCCGCGTAACGGTCAAGGTTCGCTGTGAGGGAACATCCCCCTGGACAGTCTTCGTGCCCGCTCAAGTACGCCTGTTTCGCGAGGTCGTCACGACCACCCGGCCACTGCGCCGCGCCGGTATTATCGAGCCGCAGGACGTCATGCTGCGTGAGCGCGATATCAGCCTGCTTAACCAGGGGTACCTGACTGCCGTGGACCAGGCTGTCGGGCAGCGACTTACCCGACCAATGGTCAACGATCAGGTCATCAGCCTGGTGCACATCGAACAAGCGGAAGTGATACGCAAGGGCGACCAGGTAGTGATTACCGCCCGCAGTGGTACGCTCAGCGTGCGAATGCCCGGCGAGGCATTGGCCAGTGGCGGCCTGAGCGAACAGATTCGAGTCAAGAATCTCAATTCCAAACGGGTCATCAAGGCACAGGTGATCGCACCAGGCCAGGTGGAAGTGTCCATGTAGGATTTACTGTGGGTGAAGATGTGGCGCCGGCCTCGGCGGTTCCCTAAACTGTGTGCCAGGCACGGCAAGCGCTGGCGCGCGCAAGCTCATTTGATGAATGAGCCTAAAGTTTTTCAGGGAATGGCCGAAAACATGGCAAGCGTCCAAATTCCCAGAGGTTTTTTAACATGGTTATCGATTTCAGCCGATTGAACAGCTCCCCGTCAGTCACGGGCAGTACACGTACCAGCGCCGCCAGGGAAACCGCCGAATCCGGCAAACCTGCCGAGCCTACCTCCGCGGCCGAACAGGCCAGTACCGTCAAAAGCGGGGAGTCGGTACATCTGAGCAATGAGGCGCAACAGTTGCAAAAGATCTCCGATACGCTGCGTGATCAGCCTGTCGTCGACAAATCCCGCGTGGCTGAGTTGAAAGCAGCTATCGCCGATGGCAGCTATAAAGTCGACAGCAACCGTGTAGCCAGCAAACTGCTCAACTTCGAAGCCCAGCGCTAGGCCTAGGCCCGCGCCAGGCTTTTGGACGCTTAAACCCCAAGGCCAGCCATGCACGACACTAATTTACTGCAACTGATCACCGACGACCTTGCTCCAGCGCAACGCTTGCTGGAATTACTGCAAACCGAATCCCTCGCCCTGCACGGCCGCGACATGCGGTTGCTGGAAGAAATTCTGGCGCACAAGCAGGCATTGGTCATCGAACTCGATCAGCATGGCCGCAGACGCAGTGAGATTCTCGCCAGCCTCAACTTGCCAGCCAACCGCAGCGGTCTGGAGCAACTGGCCAGTCAATCGAGCATTGGTCAAGAACTGCTGGTGCAAAGTGATGCGCTGACCGACCTGTTGGCTCAATGCCACGCCGCCAACGCCGACAATGGACAGTCGATCCTTGTACAGCAGGCCGCCACGGCCACCCAGCTGAGAATCCTTAACGGCGGTGACCAGCCCGCGCTCTATGACGCCAGCGGATCATTCTCCCGGTTAGTGAAACCGCGCCCGCTCAGTCAGGCTTGAGCCTGTCTATAAGCACGCTCTATCAAGACGCGAAACATGATGGCAAAATGCCGCTTGCCGTAGTCAACATTTGTCTGGAGATTGATTAACCGTGTCCAATGCCTTAAACGCGGAAGATGCTCCGCAGCCTCCCAAGGTGCTCAGAACGCCCCTGGAGATCTCCGGCAATTTGCGCCAGCTGCTAGACAGCCATGACCCGCTGATCATCACGTTCCACGAGCGCAGCCAGCGCTTCCAGAGCTATCTGGTGGACCTCGATCGTGAGCGCAACATGATTGCCCTGGACGAAATGATTCCCCGCGATGGCGAACGTTTCCTGCTGGCCGGCGAACCCTTCAAAGTCGAAGGTTTTCATGAAGGCGTGCGCATCGCGTGGGAAAGCAATGGCCCGCTGACCATCGACGAATCCAACGGCAGCCGTTGCTACCGTGGAACCCTGCCCGATGAAGTCGTCTACCACCAGCGCCGCAATGCATTCCGCGCTGCCTTGAAATTGGCCCAACTGGTCAACGTCAATCTGGACGGTGAAAAACTCAAGGCATCGATCAGCGGCAAGCTGCTGGACATCTCCGCCACTGGCTGCAAGTTGCGCTTTGAAGGCGATATCACCGGCAGCCTGCAACTGGGTCAGGTTTACGACCGTTTCAACGCCGATCTGCCTTTCGGCAAAATGACGGCACCGGTTGAACTGCGCTACCTGCACTTTGAAGAAAAGATCTCCACCACTTTCGCTGGCGTTCGTTTCCACAACATGAGCGGACTGGTGCAACGTCAGGTCGAGCGGTTCGTCTACCAGCTGCAACGCGAAGCGCGGCGCTTCGACAAAGACGACTTCTGAGGCAACGCTTCAAGCAAAAACGGGCAGCCCCTTGCGGTGACTGCCCGTTTTTTTGCCTGAATGTCAGGGCCTGGCCTCGGTAAAACTCTGCTCCCTGCCAGAATCCGGTTCTTGCGGGGGAGGATCGGTTTCCGGTTCCGGTTCCGGACTCGGATCGGAGGGAAGTGGATTCTGCATCTGATCCTGCACCACCTGCTCGTCCACCCTTGGATCCAGGGCCGCCACCAGTGGTGAACTCGACATACTGTCTGGCATGGCGACGTGATGCAGCGGTGCGTCGTCCACCTGATGCAAATTGGTCACCGCTTTCGGACGAATTCGCCACACCAGCACCAACGCGAAGAAACTGAAGAACGCATAGAGCATCTGGCTGCCGAACAACTTCATCAGCACGCCCGCCACCAGCGGACCGATGCTGGCGCCAACGCCGTAGGTCACCAGCAACATCGCCGTCAACGATACACGTCGATCGCCCTCGACATGGTCATTGGAGAAGGCCACTGCCAACGGATACAGGCAGAACTGGACCAACGAGCAAAGGAACCCGGCAACGAACAGGACCTCCAGCGGCACCCGCTCCATGATCGCCAACGGCAAGGCAGCCAACGCCAGGCTAAACGCAAAACAGCGAATCAACAGCGCCCGATCATAGCGATCGGACAACCATCCCAACGGCCACTGCACCAGCAACCCGGCAAAAATGCAGCTACCCATGAACAGGCCGACCTGCTCCGTGGACAGCCCTTGCTGGGAGGCGTACAGCGGTGCCAGACCGTAGAACGAGCCGACAATCAGGCCTGCGCCCAGGACGGTACTCAATGACTGTGGCACCCGCTTGATAAAGAACCGCGGCTCCATCGGTGCGGGATGCAAAGGCGCCGGGTGAATCCGTCGGGTCAGGGCCACCGGCACCAGGCAAAGCGTGAAACATAGGGCTACCAGCATCAGCAGTTCCAACCCCAGCCCCGGGTGCATGACCAGAATCAACTGACCCAGCACCAACCCCAGGTAGGAGGCGATCATGTATCCGCTGAACACCAGGCCGCGCTGCTTGGCATCGGCCTGCTCATTGAGCCAGCTCTCGATGACCATGTACTGGCACATCATGCCGAGACCGACGATCACCCGCAGGAACAACCAGGCAGGCAACCAGTCCACCAGGCCATGGCCCAGCACCGCCGCGCCGACTATCCCGGCGCAGGCCGAATAGGCTCGAATATGCCCGACCCGGGCTATCAACCGATGGCCGATCTTGCCGCCCAGCACCAGGCCGAAATAGTTGGCAGCCATCAACGCGCCGACCCACAGGCTATCGACATGATCGGCAGCCAGGCGCAAAGCCAGGTAAGTACTCAGCAGGCCCGAGCCGATCAACATCATCAGCGACGCGAAATAAAGCGCTCGAAAGGACTTCCAGATTAGGCGCAACGAGCGACTCCTTGCAGTGGGTGACGGGCTATTAAACGATAGCCCGGTGTCGACATTTCATCAGGCCTGGGCGGCCAGGACACGCCGTTCCCAGGGAGTAATTTCATCAAGGAAACTGGTCAATTCCATGGTCTTCGAAGCGACGTAGCCTTCGATGAATTCCTTGCCGAACAGTTCAATTGCCAAATGGCTACGTTTCAGACGCTCAAGCGCTGCATGCAAGGTACAGGGCAATGAAAGTTTATCCGGTACCTGGAACTCACCCTGAACCGGTTCGTCGGGCTCCAGTCGATGCTCAATGCCATACAACCCGCAGGCCAGGCTCGCTGCGATCGCCAGGTATGGGTTAGCGTCAGCTCCTGGCAATCGGTTCTCGACCCGACGAGCGACCGGCGAGCTGGCGGGGATGCGCAATCCAGCCGACCGATTGTCATGGGACCAGCAGGCATTATTCGGTGATGCAAAGGGATGGCACAAGCGCTGATACGAATTCACGTTGGGTGCAAACAGCGCGGTAAAATCCGCCATGCCGGCTTGCTGCCCCCCTATGAAATGGCGAAAGGCAGCAGTCGGTTGACCGGCTTCGTCACTGAAGACATTGCGCCCCGTACCGATCTCTATGATGCTCTGGTGAATGTGCATCGAACTGCCTGGCGTGTGCGCCAATGGCTTGGCCATGCAAACCACGATCAGGCCGTGCTTGAGCGCGACTTCCTTGAGTAAATGCTTGAACAGGAATGTCTGGTCTGCCAGCAGCAAAGGATCGCCGTGCAGCAAGTTGATTTCGAACTGACTGATGCCCATCTCGTGCATGAAGGTATCGCGCGGCAAGCCCAGCGCAGCCATGCACTCATAGACCTCGCGGAAGAACGGCCGCAGGCCGTTGTTGGAGCTGACACTGAACGCCGAGTGACCTTCCTCGCGTCGACCGTCCAAGCCAGTCGGCGGCAGGAAGGGTTGGGTCGAATCGGTATTGGGAGCGAAGACAAAAAACTCAAGTTCAGTCGCCACCACCGGTGCAAGGCCCACCGCCGCGTAACGCGCGATGACCGCCTTGAGCTGGCCGCGGGTCGACAGACTGGAGCTTTCGCCCGACAATTCATCCGCATCACAGATGGCCAATGCCCGAGGTTGCTGGCTCCAGGGCAAGCGGTGGATCTGCGCCGGATCAGGGACGAGCGCGAGGTCGCCGTCATCGCAACCGTAAAAGCGTGCCGGCGGATATCCGCCCATGATGCATTGCAGCATCACTCCCCGCGCCATCTGCAAACGACGTCCTTCGAGGAAGCCCTCGGCAGTCATCACCTTGCCTCGGGGCACGCCATTCAAATCCGGTGTAACGCATTCGATCTCATCAATGCCCGTCAATCGCTGCGCGAGTGAACCCAGGCCATCGGTTGTCATGACGCAATCCTTGTTTTTATACGAGCCGCGAGCGGCAACTCGTACAAAATAGGCTCCGCGTGTTCAGAATATCAAGCAGGATTCTCAAATATGTAGGTCCCGAGGGTTCAAGGAAGATAGAGCCTGAAGACGCCCCCACCCAAAGGACCGCCATTGCTGATTTCCGTGCGCCCGCCTACGCCGTTACGTTGATGCAGTGCCGCAATCCGACCGGCGAAGTACAGCCCCAGGCCGGTGCTGCCGGTGCTGTGGTTGATGCCCTGCACATACTCGGCCTGGTGCTCGATCATTTGCGCAGGATAGCCTTCACCATCGTCATTGATGGTCAAGACCAACTGCCCGGCTTCGTCGCTGGCACTGATCAACACTGCGTGACGGGCATAACGGATCGCGTTGTTGATGCTATTGGCCAGTACCGAAGCGATCAGCTCTCGATCAAAGAAACCCAACGGACTCAAGGGATCGACTTCAAACGTGGCGGCAATACCGCGGCTGGCGAACACGTCTTGATGACACGCCAATTGCGCTTCGATGAAGTCGTCCAGTTCGTGGTAGGCCGGTTGCAGGGGCATCTGGTTGACGCCCAGTTTGTACAGGCCCAGCAACTGCACCAGCATGCCATTGAGGTGCGCGAACTCGAACTCGATCACACCCAGCGAAGGAGTGTGGCGGGCAGACGCCGGCAAGCTCGCCAGGCATTGGCTGTGGGCCTGCATCAGCGTGGCCAGCGAGTTCTTCATGTCGTGTACGGTGGACGCAATCACCGTCGAGAAATCCAGTGCCTGTTGGTGTTCGTTCATTCGCCAAATGCCTTGTTCTTGAGCTTCGTATAACGCGCAAAACGCGAGTCGGTGTCCGGCATTAAGCCGACCATTTTCAGGCAGGCCCGGCATTCCTCCAGTTCCTCTGAGGGGACATTGGTATCGGTACCATGCAGCAACGCCTGTGCGAGGTTCAACGCGATGCTGATGTTCTTGGGCTGCAGCGCCAGGGCTTTGCGGAAAATCCCTCGGGCCTGCACCAAGTCACCAGTCTTGTACACGCGCACGCCCTGCCGATTGAGATCGGCTGCAACGTTGCCGGAGTTGAGGATGCTCGGATCATCAGTCAACTTGGCGATGCCCTTCATGACCGCAGGATCGTCGCCGTAAATCTCTGCGCAGTTTTTCAACATCGAAGCGCCCGCATTGGCCTGACCCAGCATCTGTAATTGCTTGGCTACCAACAGCGCCGCTTCGGCACTCATGAACTGCTCCATGCCATCGAGCCGCATGATGGCTTGCTCAGTCAGCTTTTCCGCCGTTTCGGCGTCGTTGAGCAGCAGACTGGTCGCCTTCATCAACCGCGCCCTGATTTGCAGACCGGGATCGGACGGGTTCTCCTTTGCCACCGCACTCAGGGTCGTGTTGATTTCCAGACGAGTGCGGGTATCAAGGCCTTTTTCACTGCCCTTGCTGATCAAGGCATGAGCCAGTCCGAGGTTGCTTTCCGCATCCTTGAAGCGTGACTGGGCACCTTGGGCAACAGCCTGGCGGTAAGCTTTGGACGCCGTGTCAAAATCTTCATTGGTCATTGCCAATTTTCCCAATTGCGCTTGTCTGCGCACCGCCAGTGGCGACAAGCGAATCGCCTCTTCAAGAACGCGTTGAGCGGCCTTGGTATCGCCTTCGGCAATCAGCACCTCTGCCATGCCATCGTAGAGCGCCGGCATCATCGGAAACACTTTCAGCGCTTTTTCGTAGACAGCTTTTGCCTGGGTGACCTGGCCCCGCTTGAACAACAACTTGCCCAGTCCGGCAAATGCCCATGGCAAGGGTCGATCGGCGATGATGCCGTCGTAGAGACGCTCCAGTACCTCGTTCTGATTGAGGTCACGCAGGGCATCAGCGCGGTAGCGCAAGCACAACGGCGAATAGCGGATATCCTGTTTGCACAAGGCTATGCAGGCATTGAGCACTTCCACCGGCTTTCCACGGTCGAGGGCCTGCAATATCGGCTTGAGCAACGTCTTGCGCTGTACCAGTCGCTCCAGGCGTTGAGCCAGACCGGATCGGTTGAAGGGTTTGGTCAGGTAAGCATCAGGCTCGTGCTCCAGGGCGCTGAGCACCATGGCCTGGCTGGTTTCAGCGGTGACCATCACGAATACACTTTCATGACTGATCAGCTTGTCGATCATCAGGTCTTCGAGCACCTGCTGACCGTTCTTCTTGCCATCGCCCAAGTGGAAATCCTGGAGGATGAAATCGTAGGATTTCTGCGAACACATCTTCAGCGCCTGTTCGCCAGTGTCGGCCGTGTCCACATCCTTGACACCCAACTCCCGCAGCATCGACCTTACCGAACTGCGGAAATCCGAAAAATCGTCGACGATCAGAAAACTCTTTTGGTGATACGACAGCATCGAAGATTTCCAGGCAATTTAAGAAGAAGAACCGAGAGGCGAATGCACGAACAAGATCAGCTTCACTGCCCTTTACGGCGCGCAGATGATAGCGGTTAGCCATTAGTCATCAAGGGGTTTTTCTCGAAACCGTGATGACTCTTGAAGCTGTGAGATGTAAAGCTCGCTGCGACCTAAAGGTTATCGGCCGGCAGTAGCATTCTCTTGAAGCGAGGGGAGTGGAATTGAGCGGTTTCATTGTAGGAGCGAGCATGCTCCGGGCGGCGTTTCGACGATGATCGTTAACGATAAGGCTGGGGCCTGATATACCGTGGCGCTCTCCGGTTCTTCGCGAGCATGCTCGCTCCTACAGGGG
>NZ_JBXAHO010000028.1:0-79755 GCF_058795195.1 Pseudomonas sp. GW823-FHT06B06
CCCTGCTGAAGGGGCAGAGTGAATACCAACCGAAAACCAGTTGAGGGCTTCCCCTCAACCATAGAATCTCCCACAGTAGTTTTTTGTCGTTCACAAAACTGTGGGAGCGAGCCTGCTCGCGAAGGGGTCAGTCCAATCACAGCAACCTTCAGATCTGCTCGCTGGAGAACTCCACCACCGGCATCGTGCGCTTCATCAATACCTTGCCGCCGCGTACCGAATACAGCGGCAAGCCCTGGCTGCGGATCACCTCGTAATCGCTTTCCGCCGAGAGGATCAGCAGGTTCGCCGGCCGTCCGGGTTCGAGCCCGTAGCGCTCACCCAGGGCCATGGCCTTGGCGCTGTTGACGGTGACCAGGTCCAGGGCGTTTTGCAGGTTGCGATACCCGAGCATGTGGCAGATATGCAGGCCGGCTTCGAGCACCCGCAGGATGTTACCGTTGCCCAGCGGGTACCAGGGGTCGACGATCGAGTCCTGGCCGAAACATACGTTCATGCCGGCTTCCAGCAGTTCGTTGACCCGGGTCACGCCCCGGCGTTTCGGGAAATTGTCGAAACGTCCTTGCAGGTGAATGCTTTCGGTAGGGCAGGAGACAAAGCTGATCCCTGCGTGCCCAAGCAGGCGAAACAGCTTGGCGCAGTAGGCGTTGTCGTACGAGCCCATGGCCGTGGTATGGCTGGCGGTGACCCGCGAGCCCATGTCGCGGCTGCGGGCTTCTTCGGCCAGCACTTCAAGGAAGCGTGACTGCGGGTCGTCGGTTTCATCGCAATGCACGTCCACCAGGCAGCCCGTGCGCTCGGCCAGGTCCATGAGGAACTTCACCGAGCTGACGCCCTGGTCGCGGGTGTACTCGAAGTGCGGAATGCCGCCTACCACGTCGGCACCCATGCGGATGGCTTCTTCCATCAGCTCGCGGCCATTGCGGTATGACTCGATACCTTCCTGGGGGAATGCGACGATCTGCATGTCGACCAGATGCCGGCTTTCTTCGCGCACCTCGAGCATGGCCTTGAGCGCCGTGAGCTGCGGGTCGGTGACGTCGACGTGGGTGCGCACGTGCTGGATACCATGGGCGGCAAGAGCCTGGAGGGTTTTCCTGGCGCGGACCCTGGTGTCTTCTTCGGTGATGGTGACCTTGCGCTCACCCCAGCACTCAATGCCTTCGAACAGCGTGCCGCTCATGTTCCAGCGCGGCTCGCCAGCGGTCAGGGTGGCGTCGAGGTGGATGTGCGGCTCGACGAAGGGCGGCACCACCAGGTTGCCACCGGCGTCCAGATCGTCGGGGCCCAGGGTCGGCGCTTCGGTCTGCCGGGCGATGTTGCTGATCAGGCCGTTTTCCAGGTGCAGCTCATGCAGGCCTTCCTGGTTGCGCAGCCGGGCGTTGATGATGTGCATCGGGCAGATCCTTTCAGAGAACCGTTTGGACAATAGCTCTACGTTAGCTCGGCAGCGGCGAATGCCGCCAGTGGTCTTTTCGCGGATGTACACTCTCTACTGTCAGGCCGTCATATCCAGCGGCAAAAAACGCATCAGCGCAGCGACAACGGCTTCAGGCGCATCCTCCTGCACCAGATGCCCGGCGTTGGCCACCGCATGAAACTGCGCTCCAGGTATCATCTGCTGCAAGGCACGCCCGCGATCGATGGGAATCCATTGGTCGTCCTTTCCCCAGAGAATCTGCACTGGGCAGCGAATCGTCGGGTACAGCCCCTCGGCCTCGCGGGTGTAGCGTTCGTCCATTTGCGCGATCTGCCGATAGAATCCCGCTTGCCCAGGATCACCCAACCACGGTTGCACGTAGGGTGCGAGTTCGTCATCCGGGATGTCTCGCTTGATTGCCCCGCGAATATAAGCCGCCACGATGGCTCGCTGGATATAGTCCGGCACACCACTGAAAGCGGCTTCGTACTGACGGACATGCTGCACGAACGGCGACCCCCAGGGCGTTAGCGCCACCGGATCGATCAATGTCAGGCTGCGGTAATCCTTGCCGTTGAGCAAATGGCTGCGCAGGGCGGTTGCCCCGCCAAAGTCGTGGGCCACCACATCCGGGCGGTCCAGGCCCCAGTGTTCCAGCAATTGGGCCAACAGTTGGTTTTGTACTCCCAGGGAAACATCGCCATCGACCTTTTCCGATTGCCCGTAGCCCAGCAAGTCGAAGTAGTACACCCGGTGGGTGGCGATGAAGTGCGGCGCAATCCGGTGCCAGACAAACGAAGAGAAGGGCGTGCCGTGCACGAACACCAGCGGCGGTCCATCGCCGCGCACGGCGTAGCGAACGTTATGCCCATTGAAGCGATAGCTTTGAGCCAGCGGCCAGTCAGTCATTTGCGTGTCCTCTTGGCGGATGCAAGGGCAAAGCATAGGCATAAAAAAACCACCGGTCTCGGTGGTTTTTTTGATCGAATGGCTCACTCGCCGCGATAGATGCACCCACTGGTGCAGGTCTCGTGAATCCGGATGGCGCTCAATTCCGGCAGCAGCGGCTTGAGTTCAGCCCAGATGAATTTGGCCAGCACTTCACTGGTCGGATTCTCCAGGCCAGGAATATCGTTCAGGTAGTTGTGGTCCAGACGCTCGTACAACGGCTTGAAGATCGCCTTGATTTCCGAGAAATCACGAATCCAGCCAGTATGCGGGTCGAGGTCGCCACTGAGGTGAATCGCCACTTTGAACGAGTGACCGTGCAGGCGGCCGCACTTGTGGCCGTCCGGGACGTGAGGCAGGCGGTGGGCGGATTCGAAGGTAAATTCTTTGAAGATTTCCACAGTGGTTTCAGCTCTGTTCAGGTGGCGATCGCCGCGGCGATGTGGGCAGATGGCGAGTTTAACAGCTTGTCCTGACTAAAGGGTCAGCAAGCGTTCGGCGAGATGACCGTTGGCCGTCAGTTCGAGAAACTCGTCGCCCAGGCGGCGGCTTTCCTCCATCGTCGTGCGCCAGTATTTCTGGCGGCTCGGGGCGTCGCCCATGAAGCGCTTGAAGTCATTACGATCCGGCAATTTGCCATAAGGCAGGCGCGCCAGGTATTCCTTCGATGGTGCCAGCAACACCACATCCTGCAAGCGCGCAGGGCAGGCGCGGCGCCACGGCAAGGTCTTGTCGAACCAACCGGGAATCACCCGGTCGGTGAAGTGCGGATACAGCACGATGTCATTGCCGCTGTAGGGCAGGTCCAGGTGATAGTCCAGCAGGCCGCCATCGCGGAACGTGCCCGCACCAGCGCCTGGCAGGTGGCGAACGCCTTCCATCACCATCGGGATCGAACCCGAGGCCAGCAGGGCCTGGCGTAGATTGGAGGTGTCCAGTGCGACGAAGCGCGACGGGAAGTCGTTCAGCGCGTTAACCGGTGGTGCCAGGCGCGGGTCGTGGATGATCAGCCGTTCGAAGTGCCGGGCCAGCCGCGCACGACCGCGCAGGTTATCGGCAATCACCGACGACAAGCCCAATCCCAGGCGGCCACGGTGGTCATCCGCGAGCAAGCCGTGACTTTTGACTACCATGATGTTCAAGCGATAGTAGGGGTTGTCGAGCAGGGTCGCGTCACGACCATCGAGCAGATCATCGAGCATGCGCCGCGAGCTTTGGCTGATCTGCGCCATGGTTACGCCTTTGGCGAAGTTTTGTTCGGTATAGAGGTGGCCAAGGCGCCGCAAGCCTTCGGCAGCATCCGGCAGGCAGGCGCTGGCAAAGCGCCACGAGCCCACCGATGCGCCGATCAACGAGCGCTCGCGCGGTGCCGCCGGCAGCCATTCGCCGAACAATGCCAGGTCCAGCCCCTGAATCCCCAGGGCTTTGGGCCCGCCAGCCGCGCCGGGTAGCGTGCCAACATCCGCAGCGCTCAAGCCACGCTCGCGAATGCGCGCCAGCGCCCTGGCGCCGGCCTTGAGGGTCAGGGAGGGGAACTTGATATGGATAGCGGTCATACCGGTCTCGAATGCGGGCGAACGAGCGGATTATAAGCGTGTAGGTGACGCAATTTCCGTGATGCAATGTCCGCCTTTAGTAGATACCCGCTTCAGCAGTCGGTTTACTGGCGTGACGTGACCTTGTCCGACGAGGCCACCGTGCCGCTGCCGCAATTGATGTAAGAAGAGGATTTCAGCCAGCGCTGGTCCGGGTAGTAGGAAAACAACAGCTGCCCATCTTTCATCGAGTCGATCAGGCGGTGAGCGATGGCCGGCCTGACCGCCGGGCAGCCGAGGCTCCTGCCGATCCGGCCGTTGGCGCGGGCCAGTACCGGGCTGACATAGGGCGCGCCGTGAATGACGATTGCCCGGTCGAAGGCGTTATCGTTGAAGCCAGGCTCCAGGCCTTCCATGCGCAACGAATAACCGTTCTGGCCGACATAACTCTGTTGGGTACGGTACAGGCCCAGGCTGGTGGCGAAACTTTCGTTCTGGTTGGAGAACTGGGTCGCCATGTTTTCGCCGCTGTTACGGCCATGGGCAACCAGTTCGTGGAACAGCAGCTTGCGTTTTTTCAGGTCGAACACCCATAGCCGCTGTTCGGTAGAAGGCAGGGAATAATCGATCACTGCTAGTCTCTGTGCCGGTGCTGCACCTTGGGCACGGGTACACTGTGTTGCGCGAACCGCCAGGGCAATGACCTTGGCATTGGCGTTTGGAGCAGCTTTGGCCAGCGCGACTTCGAGCGAATCGGCGTAGGCTGATGGAAGGATAGCCGACGTCAGCAACAGGGCTGTCAGGAAGCCAAAGCGATGTAGCGCCATAAAAATGTCTCATCAGGAATATGTCGAGTCTAGCAGCGAGTTGAACGCTAGCCCTTTGATTACAGGCGATTAAGGATTATCCATGGGTCAATTAACAAGGTTATTCGTCATAAGCCGCGTATTTTTTATGGTCTTTCTGATCAGCGGCACTGCTGTGGGTGAAACTTCGCCGATCGTGCCGGTATCTCCGGCGTCAGTGAGTGTGCTCGGTGCGGCACCCGATGACGAAATCGGCCAGGCGATCCAGGCGCAGCTCGAACCCTTACAATCGGCATTTCCTCCGCTACTGACCTCACGCAAACATCAACGGGTGGATGTGGCCCGGGTGGTGCTGGATTTTTATTCGCACCGCAATTTCCGCGCCGCGTGGATGAACGGGCGAGATGTCAGCCAGTTGCTCAAGGGCCTGGATGATACCCAGGCCGATGGCTTGGTTCCTGCCGATTATCGGGCCGGCGAGCTGGCCCAGGCGCAACTGGCGTTGCAGGCCACGGCGCCAACCCCGGCGCAATGGGCGGCTTTCGATATTGCGGCGACCCGCACGTACGTCACGGCGTTGCTGCAGTTGCGCCGGGGCAAGGTTGACCCGGCACGCCTGGATTTTCATTGGAACTTCGAACCCGAGGGCATCGATCCTCGCGAAGACATGAACACCTTCTTCACCGCCCTGGATGCTCACGACGTGGCTCGCGCTTTCGCCCAAGCGCCACCCCAGGAAGCCGTTTATCGCAGCCTGCGCGAGAGCCTTGCGCAATTGCGCAAGGTCCGCGATGCCGGTGGTTGGCCGAAAGTCGCCGAAGGGCAGTCGCTCAAGCCCGGCATGGACAATGCTGCTGTCAAGCAGTTGCGCGCGCGCCTGGTGGCCGCCGGGTACCTGGACCCGCAAAAGTCCAAGCGTACCGATTACGACGACAGTGTCATTGCCGCGGTGAAGAAATATCAGCTTGAACAATACCTTGGCGCAGATGGCGTGGCGGGCGCGGGAACCCTGGCGGCGCTGAATGTACCGGTCGAGGCGCGAATCGACCAGGTGCGGGTGAACATGGAGCGGGCGCGCTGGTTGCTCTATAAGCTGCAAGGCACTTTTGTCATCGTCGATATCGCTGGCTACAAGGTCGCCCTGTACCGCGACGGTCAGCCGATCTGGCGTTCCCGGGTGCAGGTCGGCAAACCGTTTCGCAGCACGCCGGTGTTCCAGTCCGAAATCACCTACGTCACCTTCAACCCCACCTGGACCGTTCCGCCAACGATTCTCGTCAAGGATATGTTGCCCAAGATCCAGCAGAATCCGGGTTACCTGGCGGCCAACCGGATTCGCGCCCTGGATCGGCAAGGCAATACGCTCGACCCGTCGACCGTCGACTGGTCCAATGCGCGCGGCATCACCCTGCGCCAGGACGCCGGCCCGGATAACTCGCTCGGGCAGGTGGTGATCCGGTTCCCCAACGACTATGCGATCTACCTCCACGATACCCCGCACCGCGAGCTGTTCTCCAAATCCATGCGTGCCACCAGCTCCGGTTGCATCCGGGTGGAGAATCCATTGCAGCTGGTTGAACTGCTGTTCAACGACCCTGTGCGCTGGAACGCGGCGGGTATTCAAAGGCAACTGGCCAACGGCAAGACTCAAAACATCAAGCTTCCCGTCAAGGTGCCCGTGCTGCTGGCCTATTGGACAGTGGATCTGAATAGCGACGGACGGGTGACGTTCAAACCGGACGTTTACGGTTACGATTCGCCAGTGCTTCGACTCTTGAACCAGCCTTCCAAGTTGCCTGCCCTGGAGTTGCAACGAGCAGAGCCGTCACTGGTCGTTACGGGTCAAGACACGCTGTAGCCCTGGCGCCTTGTCGAGAAGCCAGGCCGGGGGGACCCATTGAGAACCATGGACATGAAAATGGGTCACAGTTGATCAGTAAATAGGGATAGGGATAGGGATATTGACGATGGATGTTGCCGACAAAAAAACGACACTCATTTCCCGGGCGCTTCGGGTGCACGACCTGGATGAGTGTCGCAACATTCAAAAGGGGCCCGTGTTCATCGTGGCGTCGGGTAAATCGGCCAAGGATTTCCCGTTGCACAAGTATGCTGGCGTTCCAATGATCAGCATGAACGGTGCCATTTCGAAATTCACGGGTACAGGTATCAAGCCGTACTTTTATGTGTGTACCGACCAGGGTTTTTCCGAGCAGCAGCCGGAATTGTTCACCGAGGCCATGCGCATCAGCGAGCGGGTTGCGCTGTGGGAAAAACATGTCTGGCACACCTCGCTTAAGCCCCAAGGCAAGCTGTACTTGCTGAGCCGGGCACCCAGATTGGTGTGGAGTGATTTTTTCAGGGCTGACAAAGACCTCGTCAGGGTCCGCAAGCTAGGCAGGGGGCGGAGTAAAACCCTGGGTTTCAGCAAGAACCTCAAGCGCGGTTTTTTTGACGCGCGTACCGTCGCCTACCTGGCGCTGCAGCTTGCCTATCACCTGGGATTCAACCGGGTGTTCCTGGTGGGAGTCGACCTGGACCCGACAGCGGGGCGCTTCTATGAAGTCCCAGGCAAATTCGTTTCTCCCTGCGTGCTCGACGACCATTTTCAGACGAGAATCCTGCCGTCGTTCGAGATCTTGTCGAAGCAAGTCATCAACGAGGATTTTCAGGTCTACAACTTGTCCGACGTCTCGAAAATTCCATCGCGATTGATTCCTCGGATGACCCTGGAAGAGCTCGACAGGTTGCTCTGACGGATTGTTCGTCTGCACGACATCAAACATTTCGAATGACTCTCGTGGTGGAACGCGTTCGTGGCTGTGCCAAAGTATCGGCTTTTGACCGGCCCAATGTCGGTCGGTGTTATTTGCACTGAAGTCACCCCGAAGGAACGTGCCGATGAAAAGACTTTACGCCGCGGTCGCGCTGATCGTGTTGACGTTCGCCAGCGTGGGCCCGAGCAGCGCCCGGGATTCAGGGGGCGCCAGGCCGCAATCCGTGGCGGGGGTGTTCGACTACTATCTGTTGGTGCTGTCCTGGTCACCTACCTACTGCCTGACCCATCGTGACGACGCGCAATGTTCCGGCAAAGGCTATGGCTTTGTACTTCACGGCCTCTGGCCGCAATACGCCCGGGGTGGTTGGCCGAAGTCCTGCGCGCCGAGGGTGAAGCTCTCGCCAGAGGAGCGGGCGAAGGGCTTGATGCTGTTCCCGACCAACAAGCTGCTCGAGCACGAATGGGCCAAGCACGGCACATGCAGCGGCCTCGGCGCCATCGGTTACCTGGAGGCCTCCGACAAGGCCTTGGGCGCGGTCAGGATTCCCGAGCAACTGCAACCCTTGAATAACACGCTTTATTTTTCAGCCCGGGACATTGAGCAGATGTTTCGCCAGAGCAATCCGGGGTTGCCGGGGGATGGCATTGCGGTGATCTGCAACGGGCCGCAGTTGTCGGAGGTTCGGGTCTGCATGGACAAGGACCTGGCGTTCGCGTCTTGTGGCACAGGAGTGAAGACACGATGCCGCGCCGGGGATATCCGGGTTCCACCTTTGCGGTGATGGTGCTTCACCCGAGCTCCAGTCCTGCCTGGACCACCGACAGCAGATTGTTTTCGGTCAGTGCGACCGCATCCGGTTGCGCTACGGCGTGTTCGATTACTTGTAGCCACCAATGTGTTGCGCCGTGTTCGTCCACGGTGCGCAACAGGGCCAGTTCGTTGCCTTTGCAGTGAATTTCGACCCGCCCCTCGCCATCCGCCGTGAAGCGCGCAACGGGATCGAGCGTGATGCTGTGGTGATTGCCGGTGATCACCAACTGGTCGATGGCATAGTCGAAGGTGTCGCCCTGCGGGTGGCTCTCGAACACGTGAGTGGGGTTGCGCCGCAAGACCAGGCCGGCCTCGGTCAATGGCTGTAACCAGGCCTCGATCCGGTGATACAGCTCGTAGACCTGGCCCGGCCAACTGTCGATCGCCTGATCGATGCCGGAGGGGCGGGTCTGTTTCAGTTTTACGGCCAGCTCGTCTGCCTTGCTCATTTCATTTCCCTGTCGTGGTGTAACACTCATCGTAGCTCCTTGATGGTGATGTGGCAGTTGTCCTGCGTCATGTCGCTGACGGTTTCCAGGGGGTGGTTAAACATTTGGTATCTGCTGCGCTTTTCTCGCGGGTAACATCGTAGACTTGGCGCCCAAAACCAGAGGCATGGGGGTGTCGCTCGTGCCTTGTCCTTTCAGGGAGCGCTTTTTGCCAACACGCCTTGATGAGTTGTATCACGCCCAAGGCATCGCCTTGAAACGCATACCGCTGCGCAACGCCGCAGTGTTGTTTATCGGCGCGGTGTGCCTGTGCCTGTGCGCCTTGCTTTATTTGCAACTGGAACAGTCCCGGCGCCATGACCTGAGCCAGGCCCAGGTCGCTTCGTCCAACCTGACGCGGGCCATGGCGCAGCAGGCCGAAGACACCTTCATGCAAGCCGATCTGGTGCTGACCAGCCTGGTGGACTGGATTCAGGCCGACGGATTCGGTCCAGCCCAGCGTCCGCGTTTGCAGAAGACCTTTGTCCGGCGGGTGCAGGCGCTGGATCAATTGCACGGCATCCTGTTGTTCGACCAAAAGGGCCAGTGGGTCGTGACCTCGTTTGAAGCACTGCCTCGCGGCAACGGCGTGGCAGATCGCGAATACTTCAGGTTTCACCAGCAGAACATTTCTTCCGTGGCGCACATCGGCCCGGCCATCCGTAGTCGGGAAAATGGCGAATGGATCATTCCGATCTCCAAGCGGGTCAATGACAGGAAGGGTCAGTTCCAGGGGGTGCTGCTGGCCGGGATCAAGATGTCGTACTTCGAGCAGTTCTTCAAAGGCTTCAGTATCGACGACAACGGCGCGATGTTCCTGGCATTGACCGATGGCACGTTGCTCGCCCGTCGACCCTATGTGCAAGCGCAGATCGGTACGTCATTGGCCAAGGGTGAAATCTTTCAGAACCTGCTGCCCCGCGCGACTTCCGGCAACGCGATGTTCGCCTCAGAGATGGATTCGATTGTCCGCCTGCATGGTTATCGGCAGCTGGAGGCCTACCCGCTGGTGGTCTCGGCGGCATCGTCGCGGGACTCGATTCTCGCGGACTGGTATGACACGGCATTTCGCTCCAGCGCCATCGTCGTGCTGGTCATGCTGGGCATCGGACTGATCGGCTGGGTGTTCATACGCCAGGTGCGTGTGGGTGAGCAGGTCGAGGCGGACTTGCGACAAGCTCAGCAAGCACTTGAGCTGATTGCCACTCACGACAGCCTGACCGGCCTGGCCAATCGCCGGTTGTTCGAGCGGGCCCTCGATATCGAATTCGGGCGCGGTGCCCGCCAACAAAGCCCGCTGAGCCTGATCATGCTCGATATCGATTTTTTCAAGCGGTACAACGATACCTACGGTCATGTGGTGGGCGATCACTGTCTGGCCGAAGTGGCACGTGCCGTGAAAAGTTGCTGCCATCGCAAAGCCGATCTGGCGGTGCGATACGGTGGCGAAGAGTTTGCGGTGTTGCTGCCTGACACCGATATCCAGGGCGCCATGAACCTTGCCGAACAGATTCGCCGCGGCGTAATGGACAAGAACATCAGCCATTCGGGATCGCCCTGCGGATACGTGACCGTCAGCCTCGGTTGCTATTCGTTCGTGCCAACGGGGCGCGATAGCGTGGAAGTGTTCATCCAGCGCGCCGACGCTGCGCTGTATCAGGCCAAGCATTCGGGCAGGAACCGTTCGGCGACGTTGTCGGTGGAGGGCGGGGCGCAGGCACTCGTGCGATCAGACCGCTGACGTGGCTGCGCGACTACCGGTAGCCGATTGTCTGCCTGTCAGAACTTGTGCAATTGATCGTCTAGAGTTCCGATAGCTCTGCCACTCCCGGCAGATCTCCCCATCGCAAGGACGATCGCCACTATGTCGATAACCCAAGCTTTGTCCTCCATAGCCCTTATTGTTGCGTCCAGCGCGGTCTTTCCGCTGGTCAGTCAGGCGCAATCGAAAATCACCGCCGAAGAAGCGCATGCCATTGGCGTGGATGCCTACGTTTACTTTTATCCGCTGTTGACCATGGACATCACCCGCAAGCAATTCACCAACATTGAACCGGGCAAGGAGTTTGGCAAAGGCCCGATGAACATGTTTGTGAGTGTGCCGGAGTACCCGCCTGCAGATTTCAAAGGGGTGGTGCGGTCGAATTTCGACACGTTGTATTCCATCGCATGGCTCGACCTGACCAAAGAACCGCTGGTCATCGCTGCGCCAGACACAGCCGGACGCTTCTATTTGCTGCCGATGCTCGACATGTGGAGTGACGTATTCGCTTCGCCAGGCTGGCGCACCACCGGAACCGACGCTGCGCAGTTCCTGGTGACCCCTCCGGGATGGACCGGCACAGTGCCTGCGGGACTGAACCATCTGCCGGCGCCGACGCCCTTTGTCTGGGTGATCGGGCGAACCAAGACCGATGGCGCGGCGGACTACGCGGCGGTGCACAAGATCCAGGCCGGCTACACCGTGACGCCGTTGTCTCGGCTGGGCAAAGGTGCTGAACCGGTCAGCGTCAAGATCGACCCGGCCGTGGACATGAAGACCCCGCCGAAAGTCCAGGTCGACACAATGTCGGCGGCCGACTACTTCGCCTACGCCGCCGAACTGCTCAAGGTGCATCCGGCCCACGGCACCGATCAGCCGCTACTGGCGCAAATCAAGCGCATCGGCATCGAACCTGGCAAGTCGTTCAGCATGGATGCCCTGGACCCTGAGATAAAAGCTGCCTTGGAGACTGCGCCCAAGGACGCGCAAGCACTGATGGCGTGGAAGGTGCCTACCCTCGCACGGGTGGTCAACGGCTGGTCGATGAACACCGACACCATGGGTGTCTACGGCAACTACTACCTCAAGCGCGCGATCGTGGCGCAGGTGGGGCTCGGCGCGAATCTGCCGGAAGACGCGATCTATCCGTTGAATATCGGTGATACAAATGGCAATGCCCTCGACGGCGCGCACAAATACGTGCTGCATTTCGCCAAGGATGAAGTGCCTCCAGTGAATGCCTTCTGGTCGATCACGCTGTACGACCCTGAAGGTTTCCAGGTAGGGAACGAGCTCAACCGATTCGCGGTCAGCAGCTGGATGCCGTTCAAGAACAACGCTGACGGCTCGCTCGATATCTATTTCCAGAATGAAAACCCTGGCAAGGACCTGGAAGCCAATTGGCTGCCGGCGCCCAAGGGGCCGTTCAACCTGACCATGCGCTTGTACGGTCCGAAGTCCGAGGCCTTGAACGGCAAGTGGAATCCGCCAGCGGTCAAGCAGATGTAGTGCGGGCAATCGAGGCAGCCGACGATGATCCGTCATCGGCTGCCTTTACGCGTTCAGCTGCCCGTCCCGCCGCCAGCCCCGCCAGCCCCGCCGGTCCCTCCGCCAGCCGCTCCGGTGCCCCCTCCGGCACCCGAACCGCTGTTGCTGCCCGCGCTTCCACTTGATGAGCCGGTTGCACCACCGTCACCGGCGTTGCCGCCCGAGGGCGAGCTCGGCGTGTTGTCCGGTGGCATGACCGGCCCGCTGGTTGCTCCGGATTTAGTACCCGCCGCCTCAGCACCATCGCCGGCTGCGAAGGTGGCCAGGGAGGCCGCGCCAAGCAATCCAGCGAGAAAAAGCGAAGTGATTCTGGTGTTTTTCATGGTCCGTCTCCAAAAGATGAGTCGTTACCTGAAGTTGGTGTGAAGGCCGGGGCGGTTGGTGCCGGTTGCATGACGAGTGGCAGGCTATGGTGGACCGAACACCTGGCAGGCCGTGCGGTCACACCCATGAGACCCAGCCAAACGGGACGGTGGTCATGAAAAAGCTGCGAATTGCGACATTCAACGTCAACGGCATGCGCGCTCGCCTGCCAAATCTGTTGGCCTGGCTTGAGCGCGAACAACCGGATATCGCCTGCCTCCAGGAACTCAAGTCGGCCGACAGTGCGTTTCCCGCCGCGCAGCTAGAGGCCATCGGCTACGGAGCGATCTGGCAGGGGCAGGCGTCGTGGAACGGGGTGGCGATTCTGGCACGCGATGCGCAGCCACTGGAAAGCCGTCGAGGTCTGCCGGGCGATGACGAGGATAATCACAGTCGATACCTGGAAGCTGCCGTACACGGGATTGTGGTGGGTTGTCTGTACTTGCCCAACGGCAACCCGCAACCAGGGCCGAAGTTCGATTACAAACTGGCCTGGTTCGAGCGCCTGATACGTTACGCAAAGGCGCTGCAGGGCAGTGAGCATCCGGTGGTACTGGCGGGTGACTACAATGTGGTTCCCACCGACCTCGACATCTATAACCCACGTTCCTGGCTCAAGGATGCCTTGCTGCAACCCGAGAGCCGCGAGTGTTATCAGCGTCTGCTGGACCAGGGTTGGACCGATGCTCTGCGACACCTGTATCCGAACGAGCGGGTCTACACCTTCTGGGATTATTTTCGCCAGCACTGGCAGAAGAACTCAGGGTTACGCATCGATCACCTGTTGCTCAACCCGGCCTTGAGTCCATACCTGGAGGACGCGGGTGTCGATGCCTGGGTGCGCAACGAACCCCATGCCAGCGACCATGCGCCCACCTGGATTCAGTTGAGCTCGCGTAAGCGCCGTTGAGTGTTCTTGCCGGCCGATTGGCTAAATCAATTGTCGGCCGTACCCCTTCATCCCTTATACATAGCGTCCACAGCTTGCGTGCATAAGGATCAAGCGATGAGCGAGCCAAGTCTGGCAAACACTGTTTCCTATCTAAAGCGCCTGGGATTCGACGCTCCCCCGGCACCTACGCTTGAAACCCTGCGCCTGCTTCAATTGCGTCACACCGGCGCCTTCGCGTTTGAAAACCTCACCACGCTGGCGGGCGAGCCGGTGCGCATCGACTTGGCGTCGATCGAGCATAAGGTCCTGCAGGATGGGCGCGGCGGTTACTGCTACGAACTCAACTATCTGTTTCTGGTCTTGCTCCAGGCGCTCGGCTTCGACGCGCGGGGTATCAGCGGGCGCGTGGTCATGGGCCAGCCGGAGGGCGCCTGGACTGCGCGTACGCACCGCTTGAGCCTGGTGACGCTCGATGGCGTGCGCTACATCACTGACGTCGGCTTCGGCGGCATGGTGCCCACGGCACCGCTGTTGCTCGACAGCCGCGGTGAACAATGGACTCCCCACGAGCCGTATCGCATTGAGCAGCACGTTGACGGCTACACCCTTCGCGCCAAGGTCGCGAATGAATGGCGGCCCATGTACATCTTCGACCTGCAGCGCCAGGAGGACATCGATTACGCCGTTGGCAACTGGTATGTCTCGACCCACCCCGAATCATCGTTCACCAGGCAACTGATGGTGGCTCGAACCGGGGAAGGGTGGCGACGGACCCTCAATAACGGCAGCTTTGCAATCCATCGTACAGGGCAGGACAGTGAACGCCGGGAAGTGACCAACCTACAGGAGTTGATTGGCGTGCTGGAAAGAGAGTTCGAGATTCGGGTGCCCACGCATGCGTCGTTGATGCGCACACTTGAGCGATTGATAGCGCCGCAATAGTCGACGCATCGTGCACACAAAAAAAGTGCGGATTGGATCAATTTGCACCTTTTCCGTGCTTTTCTAAGGCCGGGCATCAGGCTCCATCACCCGCTGAATTTCGCTGAGGGCTTGCGCGAGCTTTTTTTCCAGGTTTTTCAACTCAGAGGCGGTGATCCCCTTTTTCAGGTGCCTGCCAGTGCTGCCTTCTGTTTTGTCATGCCCGGTCAGCAACGCCCTGCGCAGCGTGTTGTTGATCGCGGTCTGGTAGCCATAACCCTCGCTCTCCGCGAGCGCGCGTGCCGCTTCGATGACGACGTCATCGAGCATGATGGTGATACGGGTCTTGCCTTTGCTGGAGGCAACTGCCCCACGCCTGGCATGGCTGAAGTCGTACTCGTCTTTCATGGGTCAAGCCTCCAGATACTGGCGGCGCTCGTTTTTGCTGGCGAGGCGCGCGGAAATGATTCGAACGAAATTCGGGTCACGGTGGGTGTACGCCACGACCAGCAAACGACCTTTGCCGTCCAGCCCCATGATGATCCAGCGCTGTTCATCATGATGATTGTCCTCAAGGGTCAGCGCCCGTTCATCATGGAACACTGGCTCCGTCTCTGCGAGGCTGATACCCAGGTGCTTGAGTTTATTGGCTGCGTTCTTCGCCCTGTAATACTGAATTTCGAATGACTTCATTATGCATACTTTATATGTATATGAAAGGGGGCGATCACTACCGATGGTCACCAGGAATTCAAAAGACTAGTGGGCGCGGGAGAATGGGGCGCGCGGATGTATTTCAAGGTTTTTTACGATGTGATGCGCGATGGCACACAGCCTGCATGAACGACCGTTCATAATTTGACTGGCAAGTTGTATACAACTCTATAGACATTTGTCCTGGATCTTGAATACAGTGTGCGCATAACAAAAACCAGGGAACCCCCTAACATGAAAACGCCCCATGTTTCACACCAACGGCCTGAAGATGAAAATCTCGGGATCGGCGCGAATATGGCTTACGGCCTGCAACATGTTCTGACCATGTACGGTGGCATCGTCGCGGTGCCCTTGATCATTGGGCAGGCGGCCGGGCTGTCGCCGGCGGACATCGGTTTGTTGATTGCTGCTTCATTGTTTGCGGGGGGGCTGGCCACGTTGCTGCAAACCCTGGGTCTACCGTTTTTCGGTTGTCAGTTGCCGCTGGTGCAGGGCGTGTCGTTTTCCGGCGTCGCGACCATGGTGGCGATTGTCAGCAGTGGCGGCGAGGGCGGGTTTCAGTCGATCCTGGGGGCGGTCATAGCCGCTTCCCTGATCGGATTGCTGATCACGCCGGTGTTCTCGCGAATTACCAAGTTCTTCCCGCCGCTGGTCACGGGCATCGTGATCACCACCATCGGTCTAACGCTGATGCCGGTGGCGGCACGCTGGGCCATGGGTGGCAACAGTCACGCCCCTGACTTTGGCAGCATGGCCAACATCGGGTTGGCAGCGGTGACGCTGGTGCTGGTGCTGTTGCTGAGCAAGATCGGCAGCGCCACCATCTCAAGGTTATCGATCCTGCTGGCGATGGTCATCGGTACGGTCATTGCGGTGTTCCTTGGCATGGCGGATTTCTCGTCCGTCGGCCAGGGGCCAATGTTCGGTTTCCCGACACCTTTTCACTTTGGTATGCCGACCTTCCACTTCGCGGCAATCCTGTCGATGTGCATCGTGGTCATGGTGACCCTGGTGGAGACTTCGGCGGATATCCTGGCCGTGGGTGAAATCATCGACACCAAGGTCGATTCCAAGCGCCTGGGCAACGGTTTGCGCGCGGACATGCTGTCGAGCATGATCGCCCCGATCTTCGGCTCCTTCACCCAAAGCGCCTTCGCCCAGAACGTCGGGCTGGTGGCGGTGACCGGCATCAAGAGCCGTTATGTGGTGGCCACCGGCGGCCTGTTCCTGGTGATCCTCGGCCTGCTACCGTTCATGGGGCGTGTGATTGCCGCCGTGCCGACCTCCGTCCTCGGCGGTGCCGGTATCGTGCTGTTCGGCACCGTTGCGGCCAGCGGCATTCGCACGCTGTCCAAGGTCGACTACCGCAATAACGTCAACCTGATCATCGTCGCGACCTCCATCGGTTTCGGCATGATCCCGATCGCCGCGCCGAACTTCTACGATCACTTCCCAAGCTGGTTCGCCACGATCTTCCATTCGGGCATCAGCTCTTCGGCAATCATGGCCATCGTGCTCAACCTGGCCTTCAACCACCTGACCGCCGGTAACTCCGACCAGCAGTCGGTGTTTGCGGCGGGCACCGAGCGGGTGTTGCGCTACCAGGACCTGGCGGCGTTGCGCGAAGGGGATTACTTCAGCGACGGCAAGTTGCACGACTGCGATGGCAAGGAGATTCCAGTGGTGGAATCGGCACATGGGGCGGTGGACCCGCGACCGGTGCTGGCCAAGAGCAGTGAGCATGTCTGACGCAAGGCGTTACTGAAAAGGGCCGATCTGTTGAATAGACAGGTCGGCTTTTTTCTTTTGAAATAAAAAACAACGACCACAAAAAAGCCCCTGAATCTTTCGATTCAGGGGCTTTTCGATATTGCTGTCTGGCTCCACGACCTGGACTCGAACCAGGGACCCAGTGATTAACAGTCACTTGCTCTACCAACTGAGCTATCGCGGAATGGCGCCTATGTTACTGATTCAAAAAGAGAAGTCAAGCACCTGATAGTAAAATCGGGGTTTCATCGGGACGGACGGTGATTTATCGCTGATTGGCGGTTACCGGAATCGCTGGCGAGGGCTAACATGGCAACCCGGAAGTGGTTCCACGCGCTGCCGGCCATTCGCCGATAAGGTACGTGCCATGACTTGCTTGACCGTCACAAAGCTTCGACACAATGGGGTATTCCCATGAGCATCGCGCAAATCAGCCTGCCCAAGGGGGTCGGCCCGCACGCCGAAAAACTATTCGATGCAATCACCCAGGCCAGCAGCGCCGATGAGTTGAACCGTGCAGGGGGCAAGGCCGAGGGTTTTGTCCTGGGCCTGGAAAGCACCAAGGCGATCAAGAGCCAGGTCGCGGAATCGCTATATGTCGCCTATGACGATGCCGCCAGCCAGCGCGCGACCGAACTGGCCTAGCCGCCGAAGGTAATGGTGCCAAGCATCAGTTTGGCGTAGAGCGCCGTTGCACCCAGTTGCACCAGCCACAGGGCCAGGCCGCCGAGAAACACGCCGGCAGCGACTTGCATCACCAGGTTGTTGCCGCGTTGTCTGGCCGGGGTGCGGGGGATGAAGTCGTCCAGGTCATCGCGATCAGCGCGTAGGTCATCGTTTTTCATATCGGCTCTCGTAAGAAATCTCGGGTGTACACCACACCTTGTAGGAGCGAGCATGCTCGCGAGGAACCTGAGGGCACCGCGGGGCGTCAGGTTTCCCGAGTCATCGCTAACGACCATCGCGAGCATGCTCGCTCCTGCAGTGGATGGATGTGTGCAGTTTAGAGGGCTCGCTCTGGTTGCTGAAAATTATCTGCGCCAAACAAAAAACGGGAAGCCAGTGGCTTCCCGTTTTTCGTATCAGCAGACCAATCAGATCACCTGAACGATCGCATCCGTCACAACCTTGATGTTGCTCTGGTTCAGGGCAGCCACGCAGATACGGCCGGTGTCCAGGGCGTAGATGCCGAACTCATTGCGCAGGCGATGCACTTGTTCAACGCTCAGGCCAGAGTACGAGAACATGCCGCGCTGGCGACCGACGAAGCTGAAGTCACGCTGCGGCGCGTTTTTCGCCAGGGTCTCGACCATTTGCGTGCGCATGCCACGAATGCGCAGGCGCATCTCGGCAAGCTCCGCTTCCCACTGGGCGCGCAGCTCCGGGCTGTTGAGTACGGCAGCGACGATGCTTGCACCGTGGGTTGGCGGGTTGGAGTAGTTGGTGCGGATCACGCGCTTGACTTGCGACAGTACGCGCGCGCTTTCTTCTTTCGATTCGCTGACGATCGACAGGGCGCCAACGCGCTCGCCGTACAGCGAGAACGATTTGGAGAACGAGCTGGAAACAAAGAAGGTCAGGCCCGATTCGGCGAACAGGCGCACGGCAGCGGCGTCTTCATCGATGCCGTCGCCGAAACCTTGATATGCCATGTCGAGGAACGGCACGTGACCCTTGGCTTTTACCACTTCCAGGACGTTGTTCCAGTCCGCTGGGCTCAGGTCCACACCGGTCGGGTTGTGGCAGCAAGCGTGCAACACAATGATCGAGCCGGACGGCAGGGCGTTCAGGTCTTCCAGCAAACCAGCACGGTTCACGTCATGGGTGGCGGCATCGTAGTAGCGATAGTTCTGCACCGGGAAGCCGGCGGTTTCAAACAGCGCGCGGTGGTTTTCCCAGCTTGGGTCGCTGATCGCCACGACGGCGTTCGGCAGCAGTTGCTTGAGGAAGTCGGCACCGATTTTCAGTGCGCCAGTACCGCCAACGGCCTGGGTGGTGATGACTCGGCCAGCGGCGATCAGTGGCGAATCATTGCCAAACAGCAATTTTTGCACGGCCTGGTCGTAGGCGGCGATGCCGTCGATTGGCAGGTAGCCACGGGAAGCGTGTTGAGCGACGCGAATGGTTTCGGCTTCGACAACGGCGCGCAGGAGTGGGATTTTCCCCTCCTCGTTGCAATAAACACCGACTCCCAGGTTGACCTTGTTGGTACGGGTATCGGCGTTGAATGCTTCGTTGAGGCCCAGGATTGGATCGCGTGGTGCCATTTCGACAGCGGAGAACAGGCTCATTTTTGCGGCGGCTCTGAATGGAGAATGGAGGGACGTGTCGCGCTCCAGCCGAATGCACTAGAGCGGTGCACAAACGGGGAGCTAGTATAGAGGCCATCCGCGAGAGATGGCGACAGACGAATCGGCTTTTAAGGTAAGTTTTTTCTATTATTTTTCGACCATTAGTCGATTAGCGCCGTCAAAGGCTTTACGCGTTGTAGGACGTTTACCTTGAAAGCGCCGGCAATCGGCTCCACATTGAGCGCAATCCAGTTTTTTCCTCGGGCGACATCGGTCGTTTGCGGTCTTTCTCGTTCGTGCCGGTTTTACTGGCAAGAGTGATCCCAGAGGTTTTACATGTCTGAATTCCAGCTAGTCACCCGCTTCGAGCCTGCCGGCGATCAACCAGAGGCCATCCGCCTGATGGTCGAGGGCATTGAGGCCGGGCTGGCGCACCAGACTTTGCTCGGTGTGACAGGTTCCGGCAAGACCTTCAGCATCGCCAACGTGATCGCCCAGGTACAGCGCCCGACCCTGGTACTGGCGCCGAACAAGACCCTGGCGGCGCAGTTGTACGGTGAATTCAAGGCGTTCTTCCCGAACAATGCCGTCGAATACTTCGTTTCCTACTACGACTACTACCAGCCTGAAGCGTACGTGCCGTCTTCGGACACCTTCATCGAGAAAGACGCTTCGATCAACGACCATATCGAGCAGATGCGGCTGTCCGCGACCAAGGCTTTGCTGGAGCGCAAGGACGCGATCATCGTCACCACGGTGTCGTGCATCTACGGTCTGGGCAGCCCGGAAACCTATCTGAAGATGGTTTTGCACGTGGATCGTGGCGACAAGCTTGACCAGCGTGAATTGCTGCGCCGCCTGGCTGACCTGCAATACACCCGCAACGACATGGAATTTGCCCGTGCGACGTTCCGGGTGCGCGGCGATGTGATCGATATCCACCCGGCGGAATCAGATTTCGAAGCGATCCGCATCGAGCTCTTCGATGACGAAGTGGAGAGCCTGTCGGCCTTCGATCCGTTGACCGGTGAAGTCATTCGCAAGCTGCCGCGCTTCACCTTCTACCCGAAAAGCCACTACGTGACACCTCGGGAAACCTTGCTGGATGCCGTCGAAGGGATCAAGGTCGAGTTGCAGGAGCGCCTGGACTACCTGCGTTCCAACAACAAGCTGGTGGAGGCGCAGCGCCTGGAGCAGCGCACCCGGTTTGACCTGGAGATGATTCTTGAGCTGGGTTATTGCAATGGCATCGAGAACTACTCGCGCTACCTGTCCGGTCGCGAAGCCGGGGCGCCGCCGCCGACCCTGTACGATTACCTGCCAGCCGACGCTTTGCTGGTGATCGACGAATCCCACGTCAGCGTGCCGCAAGTAGGCGCCATGTACAAAGGCGACCGCTCGCGTAAAGAGACGTTGGTGGAATATGGCTTCCGCCTGCCATCGGCGCTGGACAATCGGCCGATGCGTTTCGATGAGTGGGAAAGCATCAGCCCGCAGACGATTTTTGTCTCGGCGACGCCAGGCAATTATGAGGCTGAACACGCTGGGCGCGTCATTGACATGGTGGTGCGTCCGACCGGTCTGGTGGACCCGCAGATCGAGATCCGCCCGGCACTGACCCAGGTCGACGATTTGCTGTCGGAAATCACCAAGCGCGTCGCCCTGGAAGAGCGAGTGCTGGTCACGACGCTGACCAAGCGCATGGCCGAGGACTTGACTGACTACCTGGCCGATCACGGCGTGCGCGTACGCTATCTGCACTCGGACATCGACACCGTGGAGCGGGTGGAGATCATCCGCGACTTGCGCCTTGGCACCTTCGATGTGCTGGTGGGGATCAACCTGCTGCGCGAGGGCCTGGACATGCCGGAAGTGTCGCTGGTGGCGATCCTCGATGCCGACAAGGAAGGCTTCCTGCGTTCCGAGCGTTCGCTGATCCAGACCATCGGTCGGGCGGCGCGTAACCTCAATGGCCGGGCGATTCTGTATGCCGACCGGATCACTGGCTCCATGGAACGGGCGATCGGCGAAACCGAGCGTCGCCGCGACAAGCAGATCGCCTTCAACCTGGCCAACGGCATCACGCCCAAGGGCGTGTTCAAGGACGTTGCCGATATCATGGAAGGCGCCACCGTGCCGGGTTCGCGCAGCAAGAAGCGCAAGGGCATGGCCAAGGCCGCCGAGGAAAACGCCCGGTACGAAGCCGAGTTGCGCTCGCCGGGTGAGATCGCCAAGCGTATCAAGGCGTTGGAGGAGAAGATGTACCAGTTGGCGCGTGACCTGGAATTCGAAGCGGCGGCGCAGATGCGTGACGAGATTGCCAAGTTGCGCGAGCGCTTGATTACAGTCTGAGATTTGCGTTGCGTGCGCGGGCCTCTTCGCGAGCAGGCTCGCTCCCACAAGGTTTAGCGTAATTCCTGTGGGAGCGAGCCTGCTCGCGAAGGCCGCGACTCGGTCTCAATGTGCTTCCCCAGCCTTCAACCCCGCCGGCAATGTCCTCGTCAGCAACACCGCCAACATGCTGATCCCCAGCGCAATCCCGACAAAATGAAACGCATCGTTGTAGGCCATGATCGACGCCTGCTGGTGGGCGATCTCACTGAGTTTGCCCAAAGCCGCTGTTTCGTTGCCCAGCGTGTTGGTCAATGAAGCCAGGCGTTCCGCCACCTGTGGATTGCTTGGCACGATGGACTCGCGCAAATAATCAAAATAGGTCTTGGTCCGCGCATCCAGCAGGGTGGCGAGGAGGGCGATGCCAATGGCGCCGCCGAGGTTACGCAGGATGTTGAACAGGCTCGAAGCCGACCCCGCATCCTGGGGCAGGATGTACGCTGTGGCGATCAGCGAAATGGTGACCATGATCAGCGGCTGGCCCAATGCGCGAATGATCTGGATCTGGTTGAACTGCGGCCCGGCGAAATCCGGATTGAGCACACCGGAGGAAAAACTCGCCAGGCCGAACAGGCCGAAGCCAATCGTGCACAGCCATTTCGGCGAGACAACCTTCATCAGCTTGGGCACCAGCGGGATCAGGAACAGCTGCGGCACGCCCATCCACATGATCACTTCGCCGATCTGCAGGGCGTTGTAGTTCTGGATCTGCGCCAGATACAGCGGCAACAGGTAGATCGACCCGTACAGGCCAACCCCCATCCCGATGCTGGAAATGCTCGATAGACCGAAGTTGCGGTTGCCCAGGATGCCGAGGTTGATCAGCGGATTGGGTTTGGAAAACTGCACGATCACGAAGGTAATCAGGCTGATCAACGCGATGCTGCCCAGTGCCACGATCAGATCGGATTCGAGCCAGTCCTTGCGATGCCCTTCCTCCAGGAATACCTGCAAACAGCCAAGGCCGACGCCCAAGGTAACGATGCCGGCGTAGTCGGTGCTTTTAAGCAATTCCCAGTGGGCCGCTTTCTTTTCCAGGCCGTACATCAGCCCGGCGATCATGAGCAGGCCAGGCGGTATGTTGATGTAGAAAATGTATTCCCAGCCCCAGTTTTCCGTCAGCCAGCCACCGAGCGTCGGGCCGATCGATGGCGCGAAGGTTGCCGTCATCGCAAACATGGCCATGCCTTTGGCGCGGTGATGTTCGGGAAGTTTGATCAGGGTCAGGGTGAAGGCCAGCGGAATCAGCGCGCCGCCCGTGAAGCCCTGCAGTGCACGAAAGACGATCATGCTTTCCAGGCTCCAGGCCATGGAGCACAGCAGCGAGGCAACGAGAAAACCCAGGGAAACCCACACCGCGAGGCGTCGCGCTGATAACAGCTGAACCAGCCATGCGGTCAGCGGGATCATGATGATTTCCGCCACCAGGTACGAGGTGGAAATCCACGAGCCTTCTTCCAGGGTGGCCGACAGCGCCCCCTGAATATCCTTGAGCGATGAATTGGTGATCTGAATGTCGAGCACCGCCATGAAGGCGCCGAGCATCACGCTCATCACCGCGATCCAGTCCCGCCGGGTCGGTTCCCCGACCGGGCGGATCAGTTGATCAGCGGCCATCGTCAAGTGTGTCTTTGCTGCTCACTTTGGTGGTGAGATCTTCCGGGGCGTCCTTGATATTCACCTTGGCGGTCACCGACATGCCTGGCCGGATCTTGCCGCGCAACGGGTTATCGGCGGCGAAGGTCAGCTTCACGGGGATCCGTTGCACGACTTTGGTGAAGTTGCCCGTGGCATTGTCTGGCGGCAACAGGCTGAACTGCGCGCCCGAGGCGGCGAACAGGCTGTCGACCCGGGCTTCGATCGGCGTGTCGCCGTAGGCGTCGAAGGTCAGCTCGGCTATCTGTCCGGGCTGCATGTGGCCAATCTGGGTTTCCTTGAAGTTGGCCTGAATCCAGATGTCTTCATCGGGCACCACCGACAGCAGATAGGCGCCGGCCTGCACGAATTGGCCATTGCGCGCGGCACGCTGGCCGATCAGGCCGCTGATCGGCGCATGGATTTCACTGCGGGAGAGGTTCAGCTCGGCCTGGGCCAGGTCGGCCCTGGCATTGGCGATCTGCGCGTCGAGGCGTTTGATCTCGGCACTCAACGCGTTGATTTGCTGGCGCTGGCCCTGGGCGTCCGCCTGGGCCTTGAGCAGCTGTGAGCGGGCAATGTGGTTGTCGGCCGAGAGCGTGGTCACGCGTTCTTCCGAGACATAACCGGGCTTGCGCAAGGTTTCGGCGCGGGTCAGGTCTATCTGTGAACGGCCCAGGCTCGCCTGGCTGGACGCGACTTGCGCGTCGCTGGCGGCAATCAGGCTGGCCTGCTGGGTCAGTTTGCTCTGGGCTTGCAGGCGTTCGGCCTGGCGGGTGGCGAGCGTCGCATTGGCGCGGTCGACGGCGAGGCGGAAATCATCGCCTTCGAGCCTTATCAGCAACTGGCCTTTCTCGACGTGCTGGTTGTCCTGCACCAACACCTCATCGATGCGCGCCCCCAACTGGCTCGACACGCGGGTGATTTCGCCCTGGACATAGGCGTTATCGGTGCTTTCATAAAACCGCCCGTTGAAAAACCAATGGGCGAAAAAGCCCCCGGCGATCAGCAGGACAAGCAACAGGAAGAGGGACAGGCGACGCTTGAGTTGGGCAGGCATGGGGCAAACTGTAGTCGAGAATATGTAAGGAAAGTTATCAGCTGGTGAATCTGGCACACAGCCGATAAACGGTAAATGCCATGGGCTGATATTCGGCCATTCACCACGGCATACAGGCGTTGTAGACGCAAACTTGGCTTAAATGCCCTGTTCACTGGAGCGGGGCGGGTGTCGCCTGTTACCATTCGCCCTTTGTTTGATCTTCTTTTCGAGACTTGCCATGACCACCGTCCGCACGCGCATCGCGCCATCGCCTACCGGGGACCCCCACGTAGGTACCGCTTACATCGCATTGTTCAACTACTGCTTTGCCAAGCAGCACGGCGGTGAGTTCATCCTGCGGATCGAAGACACCGACCAGTTGCGTTCGACCCGCGAGTCCGAGCAGCAGATTTTCGACGCCCTGCGCTGGTTGGGTATCGACTGGAGCGAAGGCCCGGACGTCGGCGGCCCCCACGGTCCATATCGTCAAAGCGAGCGCGGCGAGATCTATCAGAAGTACTGCCAGCAGCTCGTTGACATGGGCCATGCCTTCCCGTGCTTCTGCACCGCCGAAGAGCTGGACCAGATGCGCGCCGAACAAATGGCCCGTGGCGAAACCCCACGATACGACGGCCGAGCGCTGTTGCTGTCCAAGGAAGAAGTGGCGCGCCGCCTGGCCGCTGGTGAACCGCACGTGATCCGCATGAAGGTCCCGAGCGAAGGCGTGTGCGTAGTGCCGGACATGCTGCGTGGCGACGTTGAAATCCCGTGGGACCGCATGGACATGCAAGTCCTGATGAAGACCGACGGCCTGCCGACGTACTTCCTGGCCAACGTGGTCGATGACCACCTGATGGGCATCACCCACGTGCTGCGTGGCGAAGAGTGGCTGCCGTCAGCGCCGAAACTGATCCTCTTGTACGAATACTTCGGCTGGGAACAACCGGAGCTGTGCTACATGCCGCTGCTGCGTAACCCGGACAAGAGCAAGCTGTCCAAGCGCAAGAACCCGACTTCGGTGACGTTCTACGAGCGCATGGGCTTTATGCCCGAAGCGATGCTCAATTACCTGGGCCGGATGGGCTGGTCGATGCCGGACGAGCGCGAGAAGTTCTCGCTGCAGGAAATGGTCGATAACTTCGACCTCAAGCGCGTCTCCCTTGGCGGGCCGATTTTCGACATCGAGAAACTGTCCTGGCTCAACGGCCAGTGGCTGCGTGACCTGCCGGTGGAAGAGTTCGCTGCGCGCGTGCAGAAGTGGGCATTCAATGCCGAATACATGATGAAGATCGCGCCGCACGTGCAGGGCCGCGTCGAGACATTCAGCCAGGTTGCACCGCTGGCCGGATTCTTCTTTGCCGGTGGCGTGAATCCGGACGCCAGGCTGTTCGAATCGAAGAAGCTCTCGGGCGATCAGGTTCGCCAGTTGATGCAGTTGATCCTGTGGAAGCTCGAAAGCCTGCGCCAGTGGGAGAAGGACAGCATCACCGCGACCATTCAGGCAGTGGTCGAATCCCTGGAGTTGAAGCTGCGTGATGCCATGCCGCTGATGTTCGCCGCGATCACCGGCCAGGCCAGCTCGGTGTCGGTGCTCGATGCGATGGAAATCCTCGGGCCGGACCTGACCCGATTCCGCCTGCGCCAGGCGATCGATCTGCTGGGTGGCGTGTCGAAGAAAGAAAACAAGGAGTGGGAAAAGCTGTTGGGCGCTATCGCCTGATTCCCACTGTAGGAGCTGCCGCAGGCTGCGATCTTTTGATCTTGCTTCTAAAAGCCAACGTCAAAAGATCGCAGCCTTCGGCAGCTCCTACGGGTCTGCGTTCCTCGCAAACAGCCCGTTGTTTCGGGGGGAGGGCGGTAAGTGATTGTTATGTCGGCAAAAAATTTTATTTTTTTTGCAAAATAAGTTTGACAGGCTTTCGATACGCCCTTAAGATTCGCCCCGTCCTCAGCGATGAAGCCAACGGCAACATCAACGATGAGGGGCTATAGCTCAGCTGGGAGAGCGCTTGCATGGCATGCAAGAGGTCGACGGTTCGATCCCGTCTAGCTCCACCAATTTACACTTCGAGGTCTGGCCACACCGGCCTCGAAGCGATCAACACTCAGCGTTGATCAGTTGTATAGAAGGGTTTGCGTCCCCTTCGTCTAGTGGCCTAGGACACCGCCCTTTCACGGCGGTAACAGGGGTTCGAGTCCCCTAGGGGACGCCAGTTTTACAGAAGCGATGTTGCAAGATGTCGCTCCGCCGCGAGGCGAAAAATCCGGGGCTATAGCTCAGCTGGGAGAGCGCCTGCATGGCATGCAGGAGGTCAGCGGTTCGATCCCGCTTAGCTCCACCAATTTTACAGTTCAAGGTCTGGCCACACCGGCCTTGAATCGATCAGTTCTCAGCGCTGATCATTGTATAGAAGGGTTTGCGTCCCCTTCGTCTAGTGGCCTAGGACACCGCCCTTTCACGGCGGTAACAGGGGTTCGAGTCCAGTCCCCTAGGGGACGCCACGATTACCCGCTCTGCGGGATTTTATAAGGGTCATTCAATTATTGAATGGCCCTTTTGTTTGTCTGGCGTTTGGCCAAATCTCCCTCTTTCTCCCAAACTGTTCTTCAGACCAGCGGTCACATCCACGACTTGCAGAAAATTATTATGAGAATAATATTCTAGTCGTAATATTCGGAGGCAACGATGAACGATAAAAAAGCTCAAACCCGCGAACGCATTCTCAAGGCAGCCAGCGCCGCGCTGATCCAGCGTGGTCCGGCCGAGCCAAGCGTTGGCGAAGTGATGGGCGCGGCCGGCCTGACCGTCGGCGGCTTTTATGCGCACTTCGAAAGCAAGGACGCGATGATGCTGGAAGCGTTCAAGCAGTTGCTGGGTCACCGCCGTGACCTGATTGCCGACATGGATGCCGAGTTGACCGGTGAAGAGCGTCGCGCGTTGGTTGCAGCGTTTTATCTGTCACGCAAACACCGCGATTCCAGCGAGTCTGCGTGCCCGATCCCGGCCTCGATCGGTGAGCTCGGACGCCTGCCCGAGGCGTTTCGAATTGCACTGAATGAACACATGGAGCTGATGGTCGCGCAATTGGCGGCCAGTCCTGAAGACACCGACAAAGCCCTGGCTGATCTGGCCTTGATGGTGGGCGGCCTGGCGCTGGCACGGGCGCTGGGACCCGGTGATTTATCCGATCGTTTGCTGCGCGCGGCCAAGTCGGCGGTGCGTTGACCTGAAGGCTGCGGCCTGGGGAGAATGCGATGAGCACGTTGAAGTGGGTTCGTGGCGTTAATGGCACCTTGGGTTGGTTCGCCCCGAAGCTGGTGGCGAGCAAAATGCGATTGGCATTCATGACGCCGCGCGATTTTCCACCGCGTGATTGGGAATTGCCGCTGCTGGCCAAATCCGAACGAATCACTTTGCGTTTCGGCCTTTCAGCGTTGCGCTGGGGGCAAGGCCCGGCAGTGCTTTTGATGCACGGCTGGGAAGGTCGGCCCACACAGTTTGCCAGCCTGATCACGGCGCTGGTCGATGCCGGGTATTCGGTTGTCGCTTTGGACGGCCCGGCGCACGGTCGCTCGCCCGGGCGCGAGGCGAATGTCGTGCTGTTCGCCCGAGCCCTGCTGGAAGCGGCCGCCGAATTGCCGCCGCTGCAAGCAGTTATCGGCCACTCCATGGGCGGCGCCAGTGCCATGCTTGCCGTGCAAATGGGCCTGCGCACCGAAACCCTGGTCAGCATTGCCGCCCCGGCGCGGATTCTCGGGGTATTGCGCGGTTTCGCCCGCTATGTGGGGTTGCCCCCGAAAGCCCGCTCGGCGTTCATCCGCCAGGTCGAGTCTGACGTCGGCATGCGCGCGGCGATGCTGGATGTCGCGCACTACCAGCTCGACATGCCTGGCCTGATCGTGCACGCCGAGGACGACACCCATGTCCCGGTCAAGGAATCACAACTGATCCACGAAGCCTGGTTCGACAGTCGTCTGCTGCGTTTGCAGGAAGGCGGTCATCAGCGGGTGCTGGCTGACCCGCGGGTGATTGATGGCGTGTTATCACTGCTGGCCGGTCGCAGCCTGCAATCGCGCCAATCGGCTTGAGCATCCGTTACACTGCCCCGGTCGAATCAATCTGACCGGGGAGTGGGGCATGGGCTGGGATCGGGCAACGCCGTTTATCATTGATCTGCAAGTGGGCGCCGAAGACATCGACGGGCTGGGGCACGCCAATAACGCGGTGTACGTGACCTGGCTCGAACGTTGTGCCTGGCGCCACTCCCAGCGCCTCGGCCTGGATCTGGTCGAATACCGTCGGCTGGACCGGGCGATGGCGGTGGTGCGCCACGAAATCGATTACCTGGCGGCCGCCTATGAAGGCGATGAGCTGCAACTGGCGACCTGGATCGTCGATTGGGACCAGCGCCTGAAAATGACCCGGCATTTCCAATTGAAACGCCCCAGCGATAATTCGACCTTGCTGCGCGCGCAAACCACGTTCGTTTGCATCGAGCTGTCCACCGGCAAGCCCAAGCGCATGCCTGCCGAGTTCATCGAAGGCTACGGCCCGGCGCTGCAAGCCCCCGTCTGACCCCCCCCTGTAGGAGCGAGCATGCTCGCGATGGTCGTCAACGATTACGCTGGGAACCTGACACCCCGCAGCGCTCTCAGGTTCATCGCGAGCAGGCTCGCTCCTACAGGGTTCTGCGATTTCTCGCGATATCCAGTAAACTGCCGCACGTTCTTCGTTGAGTGTGTTTTTCATGCAAATTGCCTTGGCGCCCATGGAGGGGTTGGTCGACGATATCCTGCGCGACGTGCTGACCCGAGTGGGCGGTATCGATTGGTGCGTGACCGAGTTCATTCGGGTCAACGATCAACTGCTCACGCCTGCTTATTTCCATAAATTCGGCCCGGAACTGCTGAACGGCGCCCGGACTGCTTCTGGCGTGCCGCTGCGCGTGCAGTTGCTGGGTTCGGACCCTGTGTGCCTGGCGGAAAACGCCGCGCTGGCGTGCGAGCTGGGTTCCGAGGTGATCGACCTCAACTTCGGCTGCCCGGCCAAGACGGTCAACAAGTCCCGGGGCGGCGCTGTGCTGCTCAAGGAGCCTGAGCTGCTCAATCAGATCGTCGAGCATGTCCGTCGCGCCGTTCCAGCGCACATTCCGGTAACGGCCAAGATGCGCCTGGGCTTCGATAGTCCGGACGGTGCGCTGGTGTGCGCCACGGCCCTGGCTGAAGGCGGTGCCGAGCATATCGTGGTCCACGCCCGGACCAAGACTGACGGCTACAAGCCACCTGCCCACTGGGAGTGGATCCCGCGGGTACAGGACGTGGTCAAGGTGCCGGTGTTCGCCAACGGTGATATCTGGAGCGTCGAAGACTGGCGTCGTTGCCGCGAAATCAGCGGCGTGGAAGACATCATGCTCGGTCGCGGCCTGGTTTCGCGCCCCGATCTGGCCCGGCAAATCGCGGCGGCGAAGGCCGGTGAAGAGGTCGTTGAGATGACCTGGGCCGAGTTGCTGCCGTTGATCCAGGATTTCTGGCTGCAAGCCAAGGCGCAGATGACTGCGCGTCAATCGCCGGGCCGCTTGAAGCAGTGGCTGGCGATGTTGACCCGCAATTATCCCGAGGCGGTCGAGTTGTTCAGCGTCCTGCGCCGTGAAACCGAGCTGGACCAAGTCTCGCGTTTGTTGGGGTTGCAGGTGGCTGAAGCGGCCTGAAAAAAGTTAAAAAAATCTGAAAAAAATCTCTTGAAAAGCAAACAGCGGTCCCTATCTAAGGATTACGCGATGCCGAATTCGGGTCGCGGAGACAAAAAAACTTGCTGATCTGTTTTCAGGAGATTTGAATCATGAGTACTGCATTTTCCATGGCACCACTGTTCCGTTCCTCGGTTGGCTTCGACCGTTTCAATGACCTGTTCGAAACCGCCCTGCGCAACGAGCCAGGCAGCACCTACCCACCTTATAACGTGGAAAAGCACGGCGACGACCAATACCGCATCGTCGTAGCGGCCGCCGGCTTCCAGGAAGAAGACCTGGAGCTGCAAGTGGAAAAAGGTGTGCTGACCATCAGTGGGGGCGGCAAACGTGAAGTGAACGAGGGCGTCACTTACCTGTACCAGGGTATCGCACAGCGGGCCTTCAAACTGTCCTTCCGCCTGGCGGACCATATCCAGATCAAGGCCGCCGACCTGAGCAACGGTTTGTTGAGTATCGACCTGTTGCGGGTGATTCCCGAAGAAGACAAAGCCAAGCGCATCCCGATCAACGGGACACAAAAACCGGCTCTGCAGCATTGAGTCGGACCGGGCAGGGTTGTCTGAGGACGACTTGACCGGCTGAAGCAAAAGACCCCGACTTGTCGGGGTCTTTTTTTTTCGGGGCCGGTTCCTGCGATCAGGTCCACCCATACCGGACCAGATGAAAGAAAATCGGCGCGGCAAAACACACCGAATCCAGGCGATCGAGCATGCCACCATGACCTTCGATCATATGCCCCCAGTCCTTCACGCCACGGTCGCGCTTGATCGCCGACATCACGATGCCGCCGGCGAATCCCAGCAGGTTGATCAGCAGGGCGATGAGCAGCGACTGCCAGGCAGTGAACGGCGTGATCCACCACAAGGCGCAGCCGATCAGTGAGGCCAGCAGGATGCCGCCGACAAAACCTTCCACGGTCTTGGACGGCGACAGGTTCGGCGCAATCTTGCGTTTGCCGAACAATTTGCCGCACACGTACTGCAGCACATCCGACATCTGCACCACGATCACCAGATAGGCGATCAACAGCAGGTTTCGCCCCTCATAACCGGCGATGTCCAGGGTCAGCAGGGCGGGTACATGGGATACGCAGAACACCGCAATCATCAGGCCCCACTGGACTTTCGAGGCTCGCTCGAGGAAGTGCGTACTGTCGCCGCCCAGGGACGCCAGGATCGGCAGCAGCAGGAATACGTAGACTGGAATGAAGATCGAGAACAGCCCGTACCAGTCGTAGTAAATCAGCAGGTACTGCAGCGGCAGGGCCAGGTAGAAGGCCGCGACCAAAGCCGGATAGTCGCTGCGGCGAGTGGGCGTGAGCGTCATGAATTCGCGCAGGGCGTAGAAGGACACCGTGTAGAACAGCACGATCACGGCGGTGGTGCCGAGCCAAAAGGCGATCCCGATGACCAGTACCATCACCCACCAGGCGTTGATCCGTGCGTTGAGGTTGTCGATCACCGGGTTGGGGCTGCCGTGGCTGCGGCGCTTGAGCACGAAACCAATTGCCGAGGCCAGCAATAGAAACGCGCCAATCGCGCCAAACAACATCAAGGTCTGTCTATCCATGTCAGGCATGCTCTCCGGCCAGGCTCAGTAGCGCTTCGCGACTGCGTTCGAGAAAGTGCGTCTTGCTTTCATCTTCGTCCAGGGTCAACGCGGCGCCAAAGCTGATGGTGCATAAAAGCGGCAGCGGCAGGACCCGCCCCTTGGGCATGACGCGGTTGAGGTTGGCGATCCACACCGGGATCAACTGCGCCTGGGGATATTGCCTTGCCAGGTGGTAAAGCCCGCTCTTGAACGGCAATAAACCCTCATCGGGGTTACGCGTGCCTTCGGGAAAAATGATCAGCGAGTCGCCGTTTTCCAGGGCATCGAGCATCGGTTGCAAGGGATTGTCGGCGGGTTCCTTGCGTTCACGGTCAACCAGTACGCCGTTGAACACCTGGTTGATGATGTAGCGCCGCAACGGGCTTTTCAGCCAGTAGTCCGAGCCTGCCACGGGCCGGGTGATGGTGCGCAGGGTCGGCGGCAGCGAGGCCCACAGCAGGACGAAATCGCCATGGCTGCTGTGGTTGGCAAAGTAGATACGCTGTACAGGTTCCGGTGCGCAGCCGAGCCACAGGCTGCGCGCGCCGGTCAGTATGCGCGCGGCCGAGGTGATGAGGGTGGCAACCACGGGTTCGAGCATGGGAACTCCTTATCCGGCAAAGTTCAGCCAAGGGTCGGCCAGAATGAAAAACAGGGTCAACAGCACCTGTGCCGCCACCAGCAGCGCCTGGTTGCGCAACAGCTTCAGGGCGCCGGTGATACGTTCGCTCCAGGGGCGCCCGCCATGCTCGGCGGGCTGCAGATTCAGCGTTGTCAGGGCTTGATCCAGGGACAGGGTGTGCTCCGGAAGGTTTTCAGCTCGCTCGGCAAGGCGTTGGAACAGATCGGCATCGAATGCCACCCGCAGCGCCCAGTATTTTTGCCCCAGGCCGAGCAACAGCAGCCCACCGCTGCAGGTCGCGCTCCAGAACCCCTGGCCGTCCAGGAGGGACTGGCTCAGGCCGAACAAGGCGCCCAACAAGGTAAGCCCGTTGGACAGTCGATCCAGCATGTCGCCACGACGCAACAGACTGGCTGTCACCTGTAATTGCATATCAATGGACACCGCGTGCCTCCATGTGGGTCGCCAGCGGCTCTAGCGCCTCTCGGTGAAAGGACCCCAGGACAATTCCCGGGCGCGCGCGCTGGATCAACAAAAAGGCTTCGGCGACACTACTGGCCCTCCCGGTGTGCAACAGCCAGGCGGCTACGGCCGTGGCGCTGCGCGAATAGCCCAAGGCGCAACAGACCAGGAGCGGTCCGTGCTGGCGCAGGCTTTCGATGGCCAGTGCGGCTTCCCGGCATTGCGCGGTGGTGGGGGCGGTCAAATCCAGGACAGGCAGTGTGCGGTAGGCGACAGTCCCCGGATCAAGCGACAGCTCGGCGCACAGATCGAACACTGCGGTAAAGGTGCTGCCCTTGAGTTCCCGACGGGTCGGTATGCGCCCGAGCCAGACGTCATCGAGCACTTGGTCGGGCTGCGGATTGTTGCGGGTCCACAGGCGCGAGTTGAGCCAGGCGGCAGCCACGTAGGGCGTCAGCAACCAGCGCGCGGCGGGGGACAGGCGTCCATCGGCACGCTTTTGAAAACCTCCTGCGTCGAGTACGGCGTAATTGAGCGATACCAACAGCAAGGCCATCGCCGGCCAAGCCAGCCACAGCCAGGCTCCCCCTAAGTAGAAGGCCGGGGCGGCGAACACGGCAGCTCCCGACAGGTAATACAACGCCAGTCTCCAGCGTTTTTTTACGGCCGCCAGCCGGGCACCGTGCAGAGGCCCTGGTCCCTCCAGCGGCCATAGCCAGACACACAGCCAGCCCAGCAGCGCTCCGCTTGGCAGATCAATGAAGTGGTGCTGGTAAGTGGTCAGCACCGAGAGCCCGATCAGGGTAAACCAGACATGCATCAATCCGCGCCATAGGCCCTGCAAGTGCTTGTGATAGCAGGTCCACAGGATGACCAACAGCGCAATGTGCAGCGATGGCGCCTGATTGAACGGCTTGTCGAAACCGGCCAGTACGTCGAACAGCCAACCAAATACACCGTCCAGTTCCGGTCGGGCGAAGGTGAAGCGCAACGGCCAGATCAGAAAGCAACTGACCGCAATGAGTTGCGCGGTCAACAGGCGCAAGGCGTGCCGCTTGAGTTCTTCGCGACTGTTGGGCAACAACAGGGACAACCCGTACAGCAAGTCGATAGACCAGTACGGGACGATGCTCCAGGCCCAGAACGGCATGTGGTTTTCCCAGCCGAACACCAGGCTGCCAACATCGTCGCGCTGGGTGGTGAACCAGGTGGCGAAACCGTAGGTGCCGAAGAACAACGGCGCCAGGAGCAGCAGCCAGAGCACCGCAGGTTTGAGCAGACCAGGCTCGCGTGCCGTCGTTGCACTGCGCAGCATCAAGACACCCGTTGCGCGAGAGCCACGCTGAAAATACCCCATTCGTCGACGCGCATGCCGACCTTGCGAAAGCCGGCCACCTCCACCAGTTGGTCCATTTCCGCCTGGGTGCGTCGGCGCATGACCCAGGCCTGGCCTTCACGGTGGCTGGTCAAGGCTCGGGCGATCAGTTCCAGTTGCGGGTGCCAGGGTTGGCCGGTGTAGACCAGGTATCCGCCAGGTTCCACCGCGTCCCCCAAGCCCGCCAGGGAAGCACTGACCATCTGATTGTCGGCGAACAGCTCGTACAGTCCGGAGACCACCGCCAGGGTAGGTTTGGGATCCAGCGCGGCCAGGTCGGCACGGTCGAAGGCGTCGCCCTTGACGAACCGAGCGATCCCTTCCAGGCCTTTTTCGCGGATCAACGCGCTTCCGTCACGCACGTTGATGTCGCTGTAGTCGCGCAACAGGACCGATTCGGGAAGCGGGCTGACGCCCTGCAAGGCTTCGAGAATGTAGCGTCCGTGTCCGGCGGCGATGTCGACGATGCGCACTTCGCGGCCCTGGTCGCGTAATTGCTGCATCGCCAGGCGCAGCAGTTCTTCGACGTGCAGCTTGCGTTGGCGAATGCCGCGCCAGCCGATGGAGTCGAGGTAGTTGCGGTCGATCATGCGGCCGACAGCCGACGTGCCCGTGGGGGTGTTGCGATAGACGTAGTCCAGTGTGCTGCCGGAGTCGAAACCGGTGTCGAAGCCTAGCTTGATCCCGGACGACAATTGGCTGCCCAGGCGCATGCTGGCGCGGGTCATGCGCCAATACAGATCGCGCAGGGAGTTGCGCGGCAGCGGCGCGGCCAATGATTCGGATTCGGCGCAAGTCAGGCCCAGTCGATCGGCGGCCAGCAAGCCAGGGCGTTCAATGGGTTGCGCGAAGTTCTGCAGGATGAAGCGTCGTGCGCTGGCGACGGCGTGTCCACGGTTCTTTTCACCCAAGGTGTCGTGGAAGAACCCCGGCAGCACATGTTTTTCCTTGTGCAGAGTGCCCAGGCGCTCGAAAAACTGTTCCTGGGGTTGGCGATGCACGACGAAGTCGGCCCCGGAGATCAACAACTGAGTGGGTATCATTATGGCCTGGGCATCGGCCACCACGCGATCGGCGGCCTCGTACAGGCCGAGCAGGACATTCACTGAAATGGCCTTGGTGATCAGCGGGTCGTTGTCGTAGCTGGCGACGCGCTGCGGGTCATGGCTGAGAAAGCGCGCCTTGACGTAGCTGTTGACGAAAAAGTTACCGCGCCACCGGCGCATCAGTGCCAAGCCCTGGCGAGCGAAGGGCACATAGAGCTTGACCTTGAACGCCGGAGACGCCAGCACCAGCGCCCGTATGTGCGGTGCGTAATCGTGGGCCCAAGTGGCGACGATCACTGCGCCGACGCTCTGGGCGATCACCGCGAGGTTTTCCTCAAGGATCTGGTAGGACGCGCTCAGGTGCTCGCAGAAGGTCTGCACGTCCCGCACGCTGGTGGCAAAGCTGGGGCTGTCGCCCCGAGCGCCCGGTGAAAGGCCATGGCCCCGGGCATCCCAGGCGAAAAAATCGAAGCCGGGCAGGTCCAGCTCATCCACCAGGTGGGCAATACGCCCGGAATGCTCGTGGCCGCGGTGAAACAGCAGTACGGCCTTGCGTGGGGTTCCCGGTTCTGGGGTGCCGGGCCAGTGGCGGTAAAACAATTGCACACCGTCGTGGGTGGTGAAGGTCTGTTCCTGTGCTTCGCGCATTGCCATTTCCTTAGGCTGAAGAGCTGTCGATTTGTGCTTCCCTGAGGCCCTGGCGGACCCGGTTGACCAAGGTAAAAGCCAGCAGCATCGCGATGATCGCGAACACCGCGTTGATCCAGAATGGGCTGATCCAGCCCGGTACGATGCCGGCGGCCACGACCCCCAGCACGAAAGCCCGGTCACTTTTGCCCATGGGCCCGTCATAGCGCCGCGAAGCACCAACCATCGGCCCCAGCACGCCGCTGTACTCGCTGAACAAGGCGAGCAAGGTCACCAGCAGCACCAGCCACAGGCTGACGCCGGGCAGCAGGGCAAAGGGCAGGATCAAGGCGCAGTCGGCGGTGATATCGCACAACTCGTTGAGATAGGCCCCCAAGTGCGACTGCTGGTCGAACTCTCGAGCCAGCATGCCGTCGATGGCGTTGAGCGCCATGCGCACCAGCATCCAGATCGGCACCAGCACGAATATCCAGGGGTGATGCACGAAACCGGCGATCAGCACGCCCACCAGGATTGAGCCGATGCCGGCGATCAAAGTGATCTGGTTGGCGGTGGTGCCCTTGGCGAACAAGCGCCGGACCAGGGGGCGCAGGAGGTTTTGGAATGCGGGTTTGATCTGGTAGATGCTGGGCACGTTGGTGAGGTCTCGGGGGAGGCGGTTTGGTTACTGAGTGTAGATGGCATCCGGGGATGGATTTGGCGACAGTGCCTGGAATGCTGAAAGCGTGATTTGTCGCGATAAAGGCCAATCAGGGATTCGTCCAAGGCGTGGCCAGTGACAGCTTGATGAGGTAGCGCTCTTCGGTGGGGTGCCTGTAATCCTTGAAGCGATTGACCACTAGCATCACTTGGTACTGGGTGCCCGCGTGCCAGTAGGATTTTCCACCTTTGTTTACATCACGCAGTTGAGCACGCCATTGCGGGGTGTCGGCGAACGAGGGGAAGTCCTTGACCCGGATGGGTGTCCAGCCAGCATTGCGCCATTGCTCCTGCAGATCCAGCACGACCTTGAGGGTATCGTCGAGTAGCAGGGGTTCGATTTGCGGGGACATATTGACACCGTTGATTGACTCGTCACGGTTGAACGTAACCGTGAAGTAGCGAGCCAGCGGAGTTATGAACCCATATTGAGGATCGATGAAACGAAGGCGGGCATCCGACTTAGGCAAACGACCCCAAAAATGGCCAGGAATAGCTGGATCAATGGTTGCACTGGATCGACGGCGCATATCCTCCCAAGGCTCGCCAATCAATAGGGCGATTTCGGGCTCTTCCGACAGGACCTCAATCGACGCAAGCGTCAGGAGGGCCGCGACGGCCAGCGCCAACACGCCGCGTCGCCAGCCTATACGTTGCAGCAGGCTCATCGCACGCCACCACCCAGGGCAATATCCCGAATCGAATGCTCAAGCAGCTTGCGCTGGTCGCTGTGCAGCAGATCGTCAAACTGCTTCGCGGCCCTCAGCACGAAGGGCATACGCTGATTGATATCGGCCAGGTTGGCATTGAGGTTGTTGCTGAAACCAATGGTGCGTCCGTCGTCCACGCGGCGGCACTGACTGGCGAGGGTCAGCTCGACGGCTTCGACGGCTTCGGCGGCGCCGGACGGGATACCGATGACGTAGGAAAAATGGTTACTGCGCAACAGTGAGTTGAGCCGCCAGTCGCTGTACATCGCCGGTTGCAGAATATTCCGTTGCTCGTGCCAGGCTAGATGCTCAACGCTTTCGGCGATATAACCGGCCTCAATCGCCTCGAAGGCCAGGAGAATTTCCTTGTGGTCAATCCCGAATTCCAGCGTTTCCTGTCCGACCGGCCACAGCACCGGATGTTGGCCATTCCCATAAATGTTGCTACGTGATTCCAGGCAATCCCTCAGCGCTTCCAATCCCCGCTCCTGGTAGAACACATGCAACGGATACACATCCAGGAACAGCGTGGTATTACCCATCGCCAGCATCTCGTACACAAACCGGTACATCCGTTGCGAGTATGACAAGGGAAGGTCGGCACCCCATTGGGTGAAGCCCCACACCGGGTTGTCCCGGTTGGCCTCTTCGTACTCGCATTGACGCTGCTCAAACGCCCGAATGGTCGCGCGCTTTTCCCGCTCACTGGGGCTGAGCAAACCTCTCAATCCTTGTCTGGCACTGTCCCTCAGTTGCTGTATCGTTTCCTCTTCCGTCTGAATTTTCTCGATCGTGTCAGCCGCGTGCAGCAAGCCACAGCCCACCTGCTTGGAGGCGAAGGCTGCCAACCCGGCCCACTGGAATCGCGGATCGTGGCGCCACAGCTGGGCGTAGGCCGCATTGATCGCCTTGTTGCGCGCCTTCGGGTCGGCGATCAACTTGCCGCCCGGCGCCACAACGTTTTCGGCCCGTTGCTGATACCCGCGCCACAGGTTTTCACAAATCGTCCCTGGCCGTTCGCTGAGCGTCGGTGTGGGCGCCCGCGCTGAAGTGGAAGTGGAAGTGGATTGTCGCGGCGCGACCGGGTTGTTGGGAGCAACGGGCGCGGCTTCCTGTTGAGGGGCGCTCCTCAAGGCTTGCGGCGCAGCACCCTGTCTGGATTCATAGGTGGCGGTGGTAAACGAGGGGATAAGCCCGGCCTTGCAGGGACAGCCGCTGCGGCTGTCCAGCGAGCCCGCCACCAGGCCCCCGTGACTGCCAAAGAACGCGATGCCACCCTCGATTTCGTAGGTTTCATCATTTTTGCCACAGGACACCGGGTCCCCTGCGCGAGCATGGGCGAAGCCAAACATCATGACGCGGGTATCGGCGTCCAGCACCTCGCCACCACAGCTGGTCTTGTCACCCTTGCGAATGAAATATCCCTTAGCCATAGCTGCAACTCCTTGTCTGTTGACCATCAAATTGCGCCTGCCTCCGAAGGATTGGAGACAGGGCAAAGTGCAGAGCAAGGGTTCTATACGAAGCTGTCAGGCGTAAATCAGACGTTTCCGGAATGTATGTAGGAAAGGGGGATTGAATCGAAGGTGGGGATTTTTGTAGGAGCGAGCATGCTCGCGATGAACCTGAGAGCGCCACGGGGTGTCAGGTTTCCCGCATCATCGTTGACGACCATCGTCGGAACGCCGCCCGGAGCATGCTCGCTCCTACAACAGAAGCTTTTGCAGTTCCTCCACCGGCAGCGGCCGGCTATGCAGGTACCCCTGATAGAGATGGCAGCCCAGCCCCTGCAGGAATTCCAGCTGTTCCGAGGTCTCCACCCCTTCGGCGATGATTTTCAGCCCGAGGCTGCGGGCCATGGCGACGATGGCGCGGATGATCTCGGCGTCGTTGGGGTCGGTGGTAGCGTCGCGAATGAATGACTGGTCGATTTTCAGGGTGTCGACCGGCAGGCGCTTGAGGTAGGTCAGCGAGGAATAACCGGTGCCGAAATCGTCCATGGCAAAGCTCACGCCGAGCTTTTTCAGGCGCAGCATCTTGTTGATGGTGTCTTCCAGGTTCTGGATGACGATGCCTTCGGTGATTTCCAGTTTCAGCAGCGAACTGGGCAGGCCGTAGGTGGCGAGGCTGTTTTCGATGCGCTCGACGAAGTCATTCTGGCGGAACTGGCGCGGGCTGATGTTGACGCATAGGCTGAATTTCAGCGGGTCCACCCGGCCATCGGCGATCAGTTGCCTGAAGGCCTGGCAGGCTTCGTCGACGATCCAGGTGCCAACTTCCAGGATCAACCCGCTGTCTTCCAGCACCTTGATGAACTCGGTGGGCGACTGCGCGCCGAGCTCCGGATGGTTCCAGCGCACCAGCGCTTCGGCACCGACAATGCGGTTATCCCGGGCGTCCACCTGGGGTTGGTAGTGCACGCGAAACTCGCCGCGCGAAAGCGCCAGGCGCAGGTCGGTTTCCATGCGCAGGCGCTCGCTCGCCGCTTTCTGCATGGTGTTGTGGTACATCTGCGCGGTATTGCGTCCTGAATCCTTGGCGCGATACAGGGCGATATCGGCACGCTTTAGCAGGTCGGTCGGCGTGGACCCATGGTCGGGAATCAACGCAATGCCGATACTCGGTGTCACCTGCAGGCGCTGACCGTCGAGGAACATCGGTTCAGACAGCAGCTCACGAATGGTATCGGCCAGTTCGCAGACCTGAGCGCTGACCTCGTTGCGCGAGCCTTCGAGGCCGCTGAGCAGCACCACGAATTCATCGCCGCCCAGGCGCGCGACGGTGTCTTCCATGCGCACGCTGGCTTCCAGGCGTGCGGTGATGATTTTCAGCACCGTATCGCCCACCGGATGACCGAGGGAATCGTTGATGTGCTTGAAGTGGTCGAGGTCGAGGAACATCAAGGCGCCGCGCAGGTTGTGGCGCTTGAGCAGGGCGATCTGCTGGCTCAGGCGATCCATCAGCAGTGCGCGGTTGGGCAGGTTGGTCAGCGGGTCGTGGTAGGCCAGGTGGCGGATCTGCGCCTCGGCATTTTTCAGCAGGCTGACGTCCCGCGCGGTCAATAGTAGGCACGCGGTTTCGTTGAGGGTGATCGGCTCTACCGACACTTCTACCGTCAGCAATTCGCCGCGCTTGTTGCGCCCGAGCATTTCCTGGTGATGTACCCGGCCCTTGATCTGCAGTTCGGCCAGCAACGCCGAGCGTTGTTTTTCTTCAGCCCAGATTCCTACCTGATACACGGTACGGCCGATCACTTCATCGGCACGGTAGCCGGTCAGGCGGCAAAAGCCGTCGTTGACCTCCAGATAGCGTCCGGTATCGCGTTCGGTGATGGTGATGGCGTCGGGGCTTGAGTGGAAGGCCTTGGCGAACTTCTCTTCGCTGGCCTTGAGCGCCGCTTCCGAGCGTTGCTGTTGGGTGATGTCGCGCAAGGTGGTGACGATGCAGGGCTGTTCGCTGACGCTGATCTGACGGCTGGAAATCACGCAAGTCAGCGACTGCCCATCCTTGTGCTGGACAAGGATTGCCACATTGTTCAGGCCTTGTTCGCGGATCACTTGTTCGATCCGCTGCAGGCTTTTTGCCGAAGCGTCCCACAGGCCGATTTCGTCGGCACTGCGGCCGATCACGTCGGCGGCGCTCCAGCCAAAGGTCTGGGTGAAGCTGGAGTTGATCTCGATGAATTGGCCGGTTTCCTGGCGCGTCACGCAGATCGGGTCCGGGCTGACCTGGAACAGGGTAGCGAATTTCTCTTCGGACGCTATCAGGCGCTGTTCGCGCTCGACCTGGTCGGTGATGTCGAGCAAGGTGCCGGCCATGCGCAGGGGGACACCGTTTTCATCGCGGTAGAGGCGGGCGCGGCTCTCCAGGTAGCGAGAGCTGCCATCCGGCATTTGCACCCGATAGGTCAGCTGATAGTTGCCGGCGGGGCCTTCGCGCAGGCTGCGGTAGGCATCGCGCATGGTGTCGCGTTCTTCGCCGGGCACGCCTTCGAAAAAGTCGTCGAAGGATTCATGGAATGGAATGGGCTCCATGCCGTGTAACTGGGCGGCGCGCGCCGAGCCATACAGCATGCCGCTGGGGATGTGCCAGTCCCAGGTGCCCAGTTGTGCCGAGTCCAGGGCCAGGTCGAGGCGCTCCTGGCTGTCTTTGAGGGCGTGTTCGGCCGCTTTGCGTTCGGTGGTGTCGAGGAAAGTGCTCAGCAGGTAGGGCTGGCCTTCGAGTTCGACCTTTTGCGCACTGAGGATGCCATCGTGGACCTGCCCGTTGCTGGCGCGAAACTGCACCTCCATATTGGTCAGCTCGCCCTTGGCCTTGGTCGCCTTGACCAGTTGCGCGCGTTGCTCGGGGTGCACCCAGAGGCCCAGTTCCAGCGTGGTGCGGCCGATCGCGTCCTGCACCGGCCAGCCGAACAGGCTTTCGAAATACTGGTTGGCTTCGGTGATCAGGCCGTCTTCCTGGCGCGTCAGCAGGACCATGTTCGGACACAAGTGAAACAGCGTCGCGAAGCGTTTTTCCGAACTGCTCAGCGCCTGTTCGCGCAGACGCTGGTGGGTGATTTCGCGGATCACGCCAATCATTCGGGGACGGCCGAGCTTGTCCGGCAGCAGGCTGCCGCTGATCTCCAGCCAATGCAGGCTGCCGTCGGGCCAGCGAACGCGGTGGTGCATCGCTTGCTCGAGCGGTGCGCCTGCGATCACGGCATGGAAGGCGCGAAGGGTCTTTGCCCGATCTTCGGCAGGCAACAAGTCGAGGTATTCCAGGTCGGCCGGCAACGGTTGCCGGGGGTCGAAGCCAAACAGCGCCTGCGTGCCCCGGGACCAACTGATCTGCCCACGCTCGATATCCCAATACCACGCGCCCAGCCGCGCGCCATTGAGCGCGGCCAGCAATTGCGAGGCACTTTCCCAGCTTTGTTCGGAGCTTTTCGGGTCAAGCGCCTGGATGCGCGGCATCGGCGGAATACGGTCAACAGATTTCGGCATTGGCAAGCCTTGAGCTGAATTGGGTCTCGGGTACAGAAATTCGGGCTCTATAGGAGTAGCACAAGTTAGCCTTGAGTCCCTGGCAGATCGATCTGGGCATCCAGTAAGGCCATGAAGGCCCGCGCTGCATTCGATAGCGTCCTTTCTGTGTGCAGGATATAGCCTAGCTGGCGAGTCAGTTGTATGCCCGGTAAAGGTATTCGCGCAACCTGGTCGTCGAGCATGGTGCGTGGCAAGACACTCCAGGCCAGGCCGATCGACACCATCATCTTGATGGTTTCGAGGTAATTGGTACTCATGGCGATGTTCGGCGTCAGGCCTTGGGCCTCGAACAGGCGTTGGACAATGTGATGGGTGAACGTGTTGCCGCCGGGGAACACCGCCGGGTGTCGGGCGATGTCCGCGAGGCTGACCTTGCCGTTGCCGAGCAACGAATGCTCCGGGGCGACCACAAAGTCCAGCGGGTCGTCCCACACCGGTGTGGCCTTGACCAGGGCATGGGGCTCCGGCGCCAGGGTGATGACCGCCAGTTCAGCCCGACCATGGAGGATTTCTTCGTAGGCCACTTCCGAATCGAGAAACTGGATATCCAGCGCCACCTCGGGATAACGCCGAGTGAACTCTCTCAATAAAGGCGGCAAACGGTGCAGGCCGATATGGTGACTGGTGGCCAAGGTCAGACGACCGGTCACCTCCCCGGTGAGGTTGGTCAGGGCGCGGCGCGTATCATCAAGGACATTCAGGATCTGATAGGCCCGGGGCAGCAGGGCGCGGCCGGCCTCGGTCAGGCCGACTTCGCGGCCCAGCCGATCGAACAGGCGCACCTTCAATTGCTGCTCCAGGCCAGCGATGCGCTTGCTGATCGCCGGTTGGGTCAGATGCAGTCGCTCGCCGGCGCCGGAGAAGCTTCCGGTCTCGGCGATGGCAATAAAGGCATTGAGATTGGCGAGGTCCATTGCTGTATTCCAGTTGGTTATCCAAAGCATAAAAAATATGAATTTGAGTTATTTAATCTAACCCCATAGGATCAGCCTCACAAGCCAAAGGGTTATTGAACCACTCAAGACCCAGGGCATAGAAACAAGCTGATGAGGAAACCGTCTGATGGCCGGCAAAACGCTCTACGACAAGCTCTGGGATTCGCATTTGGTCAAACAGCGCGACGATGGCTCGGCGCTGATCTATATCGATCGTCACATCATCCACGAAGTGACTTCGCCGCAAGCTTTCGAAGGGCTGCGACTGGCCGGGCGCAAGCCATGGCGCATCGATGCCAACATCGCGACCCCGGACCACAACGTACCGACCACCCCGGAGCGCAAGGGCGGCATCGCAGCCATTGCCGACCAGGTCTCGCGTTTGCAGGTCCAGACCCTCGACGATAACTGCGATGAATACGGCATCGTCGAATTCAAGATGAATGACGTCCGCCAAGGCATCGTCCACGTCATCGGCCCGGAGCAGGGCGCTACTTTGCCGGGCATGACCGTGGTCTGCGGCGACTCCCATACCTCGACCCACGGCGCGTTCGGTGCCCTGGCCCATGGTATCGGCACTTCCGAGGTCGAGCACGTGCTCGCCACCCAGTGCCTGGTCGCCAAGAAAATGAAGAACATGCTGGTTCGCGTCGAAGGCCAATTGCCGTTTGGCGTGACTGCCAAGGACATCGTGCTCGCCGTGATTGGCAAGATCGGTACCGCCGGTGGTAACGGCCACGCCATCGAATTCGCCGGCAGCGCGATTCGCGACCTGTCCGTTGAAGGCCGCATGACCATCTGCAACATGTCCATCGAGGCCGGTGCTCGCGTTGGCCTGGTAGCCGCCGATGAAAAAACCGTGGCTTACGTGAAGGGCCGTCCATTCGCCCCGAAAGGCGCGGAATGGGATTTGGCCGTCGAAGCCTGGAAAGACCTGGTATCCGATGCCGACGCGGTGTTCGACACGGTTGTCGAACTCGACGCGACCCAGATCAAGCCGCAAGTCAGCTGGGGCACTTCGCCCGAGATGGTCCTGGCGGTCGACCAGCACGTTCCGGACCCTGCGAAGGAAATGGACCTGGTCAAGCGCGGTTCCATCGAGCGCGCCCTGAAGTACATGGGTTTGACCGCCAATCAGGCGATCACCGACATTCAGTTGGACCGTGTGTTCATCGGCTCCTGCACCAACTCGCGGATCGAAGACCTGCGCGCTGCGGCGGTGATCGCCAAGGGCCGCAAGGTGGCCTCCACCATCAAGCAGGCCATCGTGGTGCCGGGTTCGGGCCTGGTGAAAGCACAGGCCGAATCGGAAGGCCTGGACAAGATTTTCCTCGAAGCCGGTTTCGAATGGCGCGAGCCGGGTTGCTCGATGTGCCTGGCGATGAACCCGGACCGCTTGGAGTCTGGCGAGCATTGCGCATCCACGTCGAACCGCAACTTCGAAGGCCGCCAGGGTGCCGGTGGTCGTACCCACCTCGTGAGCCCGGCCATGGCCGCCGCCGCCGCGGTGAACGGTCGTTTCGTCGACGTCCGTGAATTGATCTAAAGGAGCGCAGCATGAAAGCTTTTACCCAGCACACTGGACTTGTCGCGCCTCTGGATCGTGCCAACGTCGACACCGACCAGATCATCCCGAAACAATTCTTGAAGTCGATCAAGCGCACCGGTTTCGGTCCGAACCTGTTCGACGAATGGCGTTACCTGGACGTGGGTCAGCCCTATCAGGACAACTCCAAGCGCCCATTGAACAAGGACTTCGTCCTCAACGCCGAGCGTTACCAAGGCGCCAGCGTGCTGCTGGCCCGCGAGAACTTCGGCTGCGGCTCCAGCCGCGAGCACGCGCCATGGGCGCTGGAAGAGTACGGTTTCCGCAGCATCATCGCGCCGAGCTATGCCGACATCTTCTTCAACAACAGCTTCAAGAACGGCTTGCTGCCGATCATCTTGAGCGACGCTGAAGTCGACGAGCTGTTCCAGCAGGTCGAGGCCAATCCGGGCTACCAGCTGCAGATCGACCTGCAGGCCCAGACTGTGACCCGCCCGGACGGCAAAGTGCTGAGCTTTGAAATCGACGCGTTCCGCAAGCACTGCCTGCTCAATGGCCTGGACGATATCGGTTTGACCTTGCAAGACGGTGATGCGATCGCGGCGTTCGAGGCCAAGCACCGGGCGAGCCAGCCGTGGTTGTTTCGCGACGCTTGATTTTGCGTAGGACGTGATGACGCCTTCGCGAGCAGGCTCGCTCCCACATTTGAAATGCATTCCACTGTGGGAGCGAGCCTGCTCGCGAAGAGGCCCGAACAAACACCACAAGACTCAACCCCAAAAAGGAAGTCCCCCATGACCAGCACCGCCCAGCACAGCCAGGTAGTCCAAAAGCAATTCGGTGAACAGGCCGCGGCCTACCTGAGCAGCGCCGTACACGCTCAAGGCACCGAATTTGCGCTGCTACAGGCCGAACTGGCGGGACAGGGCGAGGCGCGGGTCCTGGACCTGGGGTGCGGCGCCGGTCACGTGAGTTTTCAGGTGGCCTCGCTGGTCAAGGAAGTGGTGGCCTACGACCTGTCGCAGCAAATGCTCGACGTGGTCGCCGCCGCAGCCATTGATCGGGGCCTGAGCAATATTTCCACGATCAACGGCGCCGCCGAGCGCCTGCCGTTCGCCGATGGCGAGTTCGATTTCGTTTTCAGCCGCTATTCGGCGCACCATTGGAGCGATCTCGGCCTGGCCTTGCGGGAAGTGCGCCGGGTGCTGAAACCGGGTGGCGTAGCGGCTTTCATCGACGTGTTGTCACCAGGCAGCCCATTGTTCGACACTTACCTGCAAAGCGTCGAAGTGCTGCGCGACACCAGCCATGTGCGCGACTATAGCGCCGGTGAGTGGTTGCGCCAGGTCAGTGAGGCGGGGCTGCATACCCGCAGCACTAGCCGCCAGCGGCTGCGCCTGGAATACAGCTCCTGGGTCGAGCGCATGCGCACGCCAGAGGTGATGCGCGCGGCGATCCGCGAGTTGCAGCAGTCGATGGGTAACGAGGTGCGCGAATATTTTGAGATTGAAGCCGATGGATCGTTCAGTACCGATGTGCTGGTGCTGATGGCTGAAAGATAAGCGACTAACAGACTTTTTCCGGGAGCGCCCGAGGGCGCACCGACTGATGACATGAGGAACGCATGAGCAAGCAGATTCTGATTCTCCCAGGTGACGGTATTGGCCCGGAAATCATGGCCGAAGCGGTCAAGGTGCTGGAACTGGCCAACGACAAGTACGCCCTGGGCTTCGAGCTGAGTCACGACGTGATCGGTGGCGCGGCCATCGACAAGCACGGCGTACCTTTGGCCGATGAAACCCTGGAGCGTGCCCGCGCGGCGGACGCCGTACTGTTGGGCGCGGTGGGCGGCCCGAAATGGGACACCATCGAGCGTGATATCCGTCCTGAACGCGGCCTGCTGAAAATTCGTGCGCAACTGGGCTTGTTCGGCAACCTGCGTCCGGCGATCCTGTACCCGCAACTGGCCGAGGCTTCCAGCCTGAAACCGGAAATCGTTGCCGGCCTGGACATCCTGATCGTTCGCGAGCTGACCGGCGGTATCTACTTCGGCGCGCCACGTGGCACCCGGACCCTGGAAAACGGCGAGCGTCAGTCCTACGACACCCTGCCATACAGCGAAAGCGAAATCCGCCGCATCGCCCGTGTCGGTTTCGACATGGCCATGGTCCGCGGCAAGAAGCTCTGCTCGGTGGACAAGGCCAACGTGCTGGCCTCCAGCCAGCTGTGGCGTGAAATCGTCGAGGAAGTGGCCAAGGATTACCCACAAGTCGAGCTGAGCCACATGTACGTCGACAACGCTGCCATGCAACTGGTGCGGGCACCGAAGCAGTTCGACGTGATCGTCACCGACAACATGTTCGGCGATATCCTGTCCGACCAGGCGTCGATGCTCACCGGTTCCATCGGCATGCTGCCGTCGGCATCCCTGGACACCAATAACAAAGGCATGTACGAGCCGTGCCACGGTTCGGCACCGGACATCGCAGGTAAAGGCATCGCCAACCCGTTGGCGACCATTTTGTCGGTGTCGATGATGTTGCGCTACAGCTTCAACCAGCAGGCCGCCGCCGATGCCATCGAAAAAGCGGTAAGCCTGGTATTGGACCAGGGCTTGCGCACCGGTGACATCTGGTCGAACGGTTGCACTAAAGTCGGTACGCAGGAAATGGGCGACGCAGTAGTCGCCGCGCTGCGGAATCTGTAATCTCTCGGGCCCGCTGCCTGATTTCACCCCCTAAAGCAGCGGCCCACATTTCAAGAAGGTGTAGTTGCGATGAAACGTGTAGGTCTGATCGGTTGGCGCGGTATGGTCGGTTCCGTGCTCATGCAGCGGATGCTGGAAGAGCAGGATTTCGATCTTATCGAGCCGGTGTTTTTCACCACTTCCAATGTCGGTGGCCAAGGCCCGTCCGTGGGCAAGGACATTGCTCCGCTCAAGGACGCTTACAGCATTGAAGAGCTGAAGACCCTCGACGTGATCCTGACCTGCCAGGGTGGCGACTACACCAGCGAAGTCTTCCCGAAACTGCGCGAAGCCGGCTGGCAGGGTTACTGGATCGATGCCGCCTCCAGCCTGCGCATGCAGGATGACGCCGTCATCGTGCTGGACCCGGTGAACCGCAAGGTCATCGATCAGCAGCTGGACGCGGGCACCAAGAACTACATCGGTGGCAACTGCACCGTCAGCCTGATGCTGATGGGCCTGGGCGGCCTGTTCGAGGCTGGCCTGGTGGAGTGGATGAGCGCCATGACTTATCAGGCGGCCTCCGGTGCCGGCGCGCAGAACATGCGTGAACTGATCAAGCAAATGGGTGCGACCCATGCCGCTGTTGCCGATCAACTGGCCGATCCGGCCAGTGCGATCCTCGACATCGATCGTCGTGTGGCGGAAGCCATGCGCAGCGACGCGTACCCGACCGAAAACTTCGGCGTACCGCTGGCTGGCAGCCTGATCCCGTGGATCGACAAGGAACTGCCGAACGGTCAAAGCCGTGAAGAGTGGAAGGCCCAGGCCGAGACCAACAAAATCCTCGGTCGCTTCAAGAGCCCGATCCCGGTGGATGGCATCTGCGTGCGCATCGGCGCCATGCGCTGCCACAGCCAGGCGCTGACCATCAAGCTGAACAAAGATGTACCGATCGCCGATATCGAAGGGCTGATCAGCCAGCACAACCCTTGGGTCAAGCTGGTGCCGAACAGCCGTGAGACCAGCATTCAGGAACTGAGCCCGAACAAGGTTACCGGCACCCTGAACATCCCGGTTGGCCGCCTGCGCAAGCTGAACATGGGCTCGCAGTTCGTCGGCGCGTTCACCGTCGGCGACCAGCTGTTGTGGGGCGCGGCCGAGCCGCTGCGTCGCATGCTGCGGATCTTGCTCGAGCGTTGATCGATTGAAGCCATTAAAGAACCCGCGCCTTGAAAGAGGTGCGGGTTTTTTTATTCCGGCAATCTGATGTTGATGGGGTGTTTATACCGACCCCTTCGCGAGCAGGCTCGCTTCCACATCAGACCGCAATCAACTGTGGGAGCGGGCTTGCCCGCGAAGGGGTCGGTACAGCCACAGCAAAAATCCGGCAGAATTGCCTGCATGCCCCCCACCCGGTAAAGTGCCGCTCCCCCCGTTTCGCCAGAGGTAAAACCATGAGCCAGACCCTTGATATTGCCGTGATCGGCGCCACCGGTACTGTCGGCGAAACGCTTGTGCAGATCCTCGAAGAACGTGATTTTCCGATCGGCAGCCTGCATCTGCTGGCCAGCAGTGAATCCGCCGGCAGTTCGGTGCCGTACCGCGGCAAGAACGTACGGGTGCGTGAAGTCGATGAGTTCGATTTTGGCAAGGTCCAGTTAGTATTTTTTGCCGCCGGTCCAGCGGTGACATTGAGTTACACCGCGCGTGCCACGGCGGCCGGTTGCTCGATCATCGATCTGTCTGGCGCCTTGCCGGCCGAGCAAGCGCCACAGGTGGTCCCGGAAGCGAATGCTTCAGTGCTGGCCGGCCTGAAAAAGCCCTTCCAGGTCAGCAGCCCGAGCCCGGCGGCCAGCACCCTGGCGGTGCTGCTCGCACCCCTGCTGGGGCTGCTCGATTTGCAACGCATCAACCTGACCGCCTGCCTGGCAGTATCGGCCCAGGGCCGCGAAGCCGTGACAGAGCTGGCCCGGCAAACCGCCGAATTGCTGAACGTTCGCCCACTGGAGCCAACCTTCTTTGACCGGCAGATGGCTTTTAACCTGCTGGCCCAGGTCGGCAAGCCGGACGAACAGGGCCATACCCTGCTGGAAAAGCGCCTGGTGCGTGAACTGCGTCAAGTCATGGCGTTGCCTTCATTGAAGATTTCCGTCACTTGCATTCAAGCCCCGGTGTTTTTTGGCGATAGCTATAGCGTGACCTTGCAGTGTGCGAGCGATATCGACCTGGCAAAGGTCAACGCCGCGCTCGAGGACGCTCCCGGCATCGAGTTGGTGGAAGCCGGCGATTACCCGACGGCGGTCGGCGATGCGGTAGGGCAGGATGTGGTCTACGTTGGTCGGGTGCGCTTGGGGATCGACGAACCGTCGGAACTTAATGTGTGGCTGACGTCAGATAACGTACGCAAAGGCGCGGCGCTCAATGCTGTGCAGGTCGCCGAGTTGTTGATAAAAGACCTGCTGTAAAAGATACTTCCAAACGAGCGTCATGCTTGGCCGTAATGTCGAAGGCGAGCCGCCCTGAAGGGCTTTGCAGGGCATGCATGAAACGATCGCGCGCGGCGACCTTCGCCCGCGCGCAATGCCTTACGGCAGCGGCTATCTGCCTCGCTGGCCGAGGAATGTGAAAACTAAGGATAAGCTATGGTTCAAGTTCGCAAACTGGTGTTAGCAATAGCGGCCGCCTCGGCGCTGTCCTCCGGTATGGCGCATGCCCTCGGGCTCGGGGAACTGACCCTGAAGTCGACGCTGAACCAGCCGCTGGTGGCGGAAATCGAGTTGCTCGACGTCAAGGAACTCACCGCTGCCGAAGTGGTGCCGAGCCTGGCTTCTCCTGACGATTTCGCCAAGGCCGGTGTCGACCGCCAGGCGTTTCTCAACGACCTGACCTTTACTCCGGTACTCAACGCCAGCGGCAAAAGCATCCTGCGCGTCACCTCCAGCAAACCCCTGACCGAACCGATGGTGAAATTCCTGGTTCAGGTGATGTGGCCCAACGGTCGACTGCTGCGCGATTACAGCGTGCTGCTCGATCCGTCCAAATTCTCGCCGCAGACCGCTGACGCGGCTGCGCAAGCTGCACCTGTTCAAACCGGTACCACGCCCGTCACTGGCGCGACCAAACCGTCCGAATACACCACCACGCGGCGCGACACCCTGTGGGAAATCGCCGCGAAGGCGCGTAATGGCGGTTCGATTCAACAAACCATGCTGGCCATCCAGGCGCTGAACCCGGATGCCTTCATCGATGGCAACATCAACCGGCTCAAAACCGGCCAGGTATTGCGTCTGCCCGATCAGGCGCAAAGCACGAGCTTGCCGCAATCGAAGGCCATCGCCGAAGTGGCTGCACAAAATACCGCCTGGCGTCAGGGGCGTCGTTATGTCGCCAAGCCTGGAGCAGGCCAGCAGCAGCTTGACGCCACCAATCGGGGTCGCGGTGAAGCCACTTCATCGCAAGCTGGCCAGGATAAGCTGAGCCTGGTTTCCGCCGAATCCGGAAAAGCCAAGGGCAAGGGCGTCGCAGGCGATGCCAAGGCCTTGAACAACCAGTTGGCGGTAACCCAGGAAAGTCTCGATACCAAGCGCCGCGACAGTGCTGAGCTGAAAAGCCGCATGACCGATCTGCAAAGCCAGATGGACAAGCTGCAACGCCTCATTGAGCTGAAGAACAACCAACTGGCCAAATTGCAGGCCGAAGGTGCGGCAGGAGCGCCTGCGACAACTGCGACCGCTGCGGCGATCCCGGCTGAGCTGCCCGCTGATCCTGCGGCAACGCCTGCCGAAGCGCCGGCTCCGGTTCCGGCCGAAGCAACGGCCCCCGCGCCTGTTCCGGCTGAAGCGACGCCTGCTGCGGCTCCGGCAGAAACACCGATCGAATCGAAACCTGCAGCCTCCGATGAGCAGAAATTCAATGAGTTGCTGACCAATCCGTGGCTGCTGGGTCTGGCGGGTGGCGGGGCAGTGGTGGTGTTGCTGTTGCTGCTGTTGCTGGCCCGTCGCCGCAAAGCCCAGCAGGAAGCCGAGAAACATCTGCGCATGGCCCGCGCCCTGGCCGAAGAGCAGGCGTTTTCCTCCGAGCTTGACCTGTCAAAAGGCATCTTCGATGACCTGGAGGATGCGCCACCGAGCCCGAAACTGGCCACTGCACCGACTCCAGCGCCAGCTCCCGCCCCCGCCCCCGCTCCGGTGATTGCTCCGGTCGTGGTCACGCCGCCGATTGCCGCGCCACTGGTATCGCCCGCCGCCGAGCATTCCGACGATGTGTTGGGTCGCGCGCAGTCGCACATCGACGGCGGTCGGTTGAACCAGGCTGCCGCGCTGCTTGAAGAGGGCGTCAAGCAGGAGCCTCAACGCAGCGATTTGCGCCTCAAGCTGATGGAAGTCTACGGTTTGCAGGGTGATCGCGACGCGTTCGTGGTCCAGGAGCGGCAGTTGGTCGCCAATGGCGACAATTATGCCCAGGTGGAAAAACTCAAGAGCCGCTTCCCGGCCATGGCGCTGGTCGCTGCGGGCGGTATCGCCGCTGCCGCCGCTGCTGCCGAGCTGGACGCACAGTACGTCAAGGACCTGTTGCTCGACGAGCCTCAGGCGCCGGCTGCATTCGATGACGATTTTGACAGCGCGTTCGACTTGAGTCTGGATGACCTGGAAAATGTCACGCCGGTAACGCCGGTCGCGGTTGAGCCGGCACCCGTACCAGCGCCTGAGCCTGAGCCTGAGCCGGAAACAACCCTGGCCGATCTGGAAGATTTCCCGCTGGACGATGACCTGAGCTTCGAGTCGGTCTTGCAGCAGCAGACTGAAATCAAGGAAAACCTCGATGACCTGTCGGAGTTCGATCTGGATATGGACCTCGGTGGCGAGCCAACGCCCGCGATCCTGGCCGAGGACGACTTCCTGCTGAGCCTGGATGAAGATGTCAAGGACCTGCCGGCGGCGCCAGCGCCGGACGTGCCACAAGTGACCCTGGACGATCTGGACCTGCCGGCGGATTTCGATTTGTCGCTGGCCGATGAGATGGACGTTCCGGCGCCTGAGCAGGCATTTGGTACTGAGCTGGATGACGTCAGCGCCGAATTGGAAAGCCTGTCCCAGAGCATCAGTGAGCCAAGCTTCACGGTGGATGACGCCCTGGCAACCGTGGATGATGAGCCGGAATTCGATTTCCTGTCCGGTACCGACGAGGTCGCCACCAAGCTCGATCTGGCCCAGGCCTACATCGACATGGGCGATAACGATGGCGCGCGTGACATCCTCAACGAGGTGGTGACCGAAGGCGACGACGGGCAGAAGAGCGAAGCGAAGGAGATGCTTGCGCGCCTGGCTTGAGTGATTGAGCGGTTGGTTGTAAGCAAAGCGGCAGCCCATTGAGGCTGCCGTTTTTGTTTGCCGCGGTGATGCGATGGCGTCTGCGAGGCCGCTTTCGCGAGCAGGCTCGCTCCCACAGACACCAATCCCCCTGTGGGAGCGAGCCTGCTCGCGAAGGCGACAGCCGATTCGCCACAGTACCTGCTGTTGTACTGGCGTCCCCGCTCGGCAGCCTTATAATGCCCCCCTTTGCGTACATCAGCAGGCTGTCACTCCTTGGCAAACATAGATAACCCGGCCGCCGAAATGGCGGCCGACGGCTTTTTCCGGATCGCGTTGGGCGTTGAATACAAGGGCTCGCGTTATCGTGGCTGGCAGCGCCAGGCCTCCGGCGTGCTCACGGTGCAGGAAACCCTCGAAAACGCCTTGTCGAAGGTGGCCGACTCTCCCGTTTCGCTGCTGTGCGCCGGGCGTACCGATGCCGGCGTGCATGCGTGTGGCCAAGTGGTGCACTTCGATACGCAAGTCGAGCGTTCGATGAAAGCCTGGGTCATGGGCGCCAATATCAATTTGCCGCACGATGTCAGCGTCAGTTGGGCCAAGGTCATGCCGGCGCATTTTCATGCCCGGTTCAAGGCCATTGCCCGGCGATATCGGTATGTGATCTACAACGACCAGATCCGTCCGGCGCACCTGAACGAGGAAATCACCTGGAACCACCGTCCACTGGACGTCGAGCGCATGGCCGAAGCGGCCCGGTACCTGGTGGGCACGCACGATTTCAGCGCTTTCCGAGCCGGCCAGTGCCAGGCCAAGTCGCCGATCAAAGAGCTGCATCACCTGCGAGTCACGCGCCACGGCAAGATGATCGTGCTGGATATTCGCGCCAGCGCCTTCCTGCACCACATGGTGCGCAACATCGCCGGCGTGCTGATGACCATCGGTGCTGGCGAGCGTCCGGTGGAGTGGATGAAGGAAGTGCTGGAGAGCCGGATTCGCCGTTCCGGCGGGGTGACGGCGCATCCGTTCGGCCTGTATCTGGTGCAGGTCGAGTACCGCGACGAGTTCCAGTTGCCCGAGCGTTACATCGGCCCACATTTCCTTACCGGTTTCAGCGAACTTGACGGCTGACGCCTTCGAACGCTTTTGTTACCATCCGGGACTTTCCCGGATTTACCGTGAGGATTTATCGACATGCCAGCCGTTCGCAGCAAGATTTGCGGGATTACCCGCATAGAAGATGCGTTGGCGGCGGTCGAGGCCGGGGCCGATGCCATCGGCTTTGTGTTCTACGCCAAGAGCCCGCGGGGCGTGACGTTCCAGCAGGCGCGCGCGATCATCAAGGCGTTGCCGCCGTTCGTCACCACCGTGGGCTTGTTCGTCAACGCCAGCCGCTGCGAGCTGGGAGAAATCCTCGACGCCGTGCCACTGGACCTGCTGCAGTTCCATGGCGATGAAAGTGCAGCGGATTGCGAGGGCTGGCATCGTCCTTACATCAAGGCGCTGCGGGTCAAGGCGGGGGATGATATCGCGGCCGCTTGCGCTGCTTATCCGAGTGCCAGCGGTATTTTGCTCGACGCCTATGTCGAAGGTGTTCCCGGTGGAACCGGCCAGGCGTTCGACTGGTCATTGATACCGCAAGGCTTGAACAAGCCGATTATCCTGGCGGGCGGCCTGACTCCGGAAAACGTCGCCGAGGCGGTGGCGCGGGTTCGACCTTATGCCGTGGATGTGAGTGGCGGGGTAGAGTCGAGCAAGGGCATCAAGGATCACGCAAAGATTCAGGCGTTTATCAAGGCAGTCCGTGGCAGCTTGATGTGACGGCTGGCAGACTGCCGCCGTCCACTGCACTGTACAAAACGGCTGAGGATTGATGGGTTGTACGCAGGTCACGCTGCACTGACCCGGCACCCATCGAACATCGCCGCACACATGAATTTAGCTCAAGGGCATACGCGGGGCTGCGAACCAGAGCGTTCGGGCCGCCGGTACTGGAGAAAGAAAGCATGAGCAACTGGTTAGTAGACAAACTGATCCCTTCGATCATGCGTTCCGAGGTCAAGAAGAGCTCGGTGCCTGAAGGTCTTTGGCACAAATGCCCGTCTTGCGAGGCTGTGCTGTATCGTCCGGAGCTGGAAAAAACCCTGGACGTTTGCCCCAAGTGCAATCATCACATGCGCATCGGCGCGCGCGCGCGCATCGACATTTTCCTCGACGCCGAAGGTCGTACCGAGCTGGGCGCTGACCTGGAGCCGGTTGACCGCCTGAAGTTCCGCGACGGCAAGAAGTACAAGGATCGCCTGACCGCGGCGCAGAAGCAGACTGGCGAAAAAGACGCGCTGATCTCGATGAGCGGCACCCTGCTGGGCATGCCTGTCGTGGTATCGGCGTTCGAATTCTCGTTCATGGGCGGCTCGATGGGCGCCATCGTCGGTGAGCGCTTCGTGCGCGCGGCCAACTACGCGCTGGAAAAACGCTGCCCGATGATCTGCTTCTCCGCCTCCGGTGGCGCGCGGATGCAGGAAGCCCTGATCTCGCTGATGCAAATGGCCAAGACCTCCGCGGTGCTGGCGCGTCTGCGTGAAGAAGGCATTCCGTTCATTTCCGTGCTGACCGATCCGGTCTACGGCGGTGTTTCCGCCAGCCTGGCGATGCTGGGCGACGTGATCGTCGGCGAGCCCAAGGCCCTGATCGGCTTTGCCGGTCCGCGCGTGATCGAACAAACCGTTCGCGAAAAACTGCCCGAAGGCTTCCAGCGCAGCGAGTTCCTGCTGGAGCACGGCGCGATCGACATGATCATTCACCGTCAGGAGCTGCGTCCGCGCCTGGGTAACCTGCTGGCGCAAATGATGGGCCTGCCGACGCCGAAGTTCGTCGCTGCGCCAATCGAGCCAGTCGTGGTTCCACCGGTACCTGCCAACCTATGACCGAACGTACCCTTGGCGAGTGGCTCGCCTACCTTGAGCAGTTGCACCCTTCGGCCATCGACATGGGGCTTGAGCGCTCGCAGCAGGTAGCGTCCCGTATGGGACTGGGCAAGCCGGCGCCTCGGGTGATCACGGTCACCGGCACCAATGGCAAGGGCTCTACCTGTGCGTTCGTGGCTTCATTGCTGCGGGCGCAGGGCCTGCGCGTCGGTGTCTACAGCTCTCCGCACCTGCTGCGTTACAACGAGCGGGTGCAGGTCAATGGCGTCGAAGCCACTGACGCCGAGCTTTGCCAGGCTTTTGCTGCGGTCGAAGCCGGTCGCGGCGATACCTCCCTGACCTATTTCGAGATGGGGACCCTGGCGGCGTTCTGGCTGTTTCAACAGTCCGGGCTTGACGCCGTGGTCCTGGAAGTGGGTCTGGGCGGGCGCCTGGACACCGTCAATGTGGTAGACGCCGACATGGCGTTGGTCACCAGCATTGGCGTGGATCATGCGGATTACCTGGGTGATACCCGCGAGTCCGTGGCCTTCGAGAAGGCTGGCATCTTCCGTCAGGGCGCGCCTGCGCTCTGCGGCGACTTGAATCCTCCGCAACCCCTGCTGGACAAGGCGCGCGAGCTCAATTGCCCGTTTTTCCTGCGTGGGCGCGATTTCGACCTGGGTGTTACCGATCAGCATTGGCAATGGCGCGGCGTCGATGCCAGGGGGCAAGTGGTCGAATTGCACGACCTGCCGCTGCTCGACCTGCCGATGGAAAACGCCGCCCTGGCGCTGCAAGCCTATCTGTTGCTCGGGTTGCCTTGGGTAAACGCGCAGATTGTCCAGGCGCTGCAAGCGACGCGGATAGTGGGTCGACTCGATCGCCGGCAGTTCGACTGGCAGGGTAAGCGCCTCAATTTGTTGCTGGATGTGGGGCATAACCCCCATGCCGCAGAGTATCTGGCCCGGCGCCTGGCCAGTCGTCCACCGGCGGGCAAGCGTCTGGCGGTATTCGGGTTGCTGGCTGACAAGGATCTGGAGGGTGTCATTGGCGAATTGAGTGCTAGTGTCGAGCATTGGGCAGTCGCGCCGCTGGATTCGCCCCGGGCGCGACCGGTGACCGACTTGCGTGAAGCGCTGGACAAGCGCGGTGCTTCGGTGACGTCGTATGATAGTGTGGCCACCGCTCTGGAAGGGCAGTGTGCGCAGGCGACGAGTGACGACGAGATTCTGTTGTTCGGATCATTCTATTGTGTTGCCGAGGCCCTTGAGTGGCTGGCCCGGCACTCCACGGAGGAAGCGGCAAATGGCATTGCTGGATAAGGCTTACAAGCAACGCATGGTCGGTGCCCTGGTCCTGGTCGCCCTGGCCGTGATTTTCCTGCCGATGCTGTTTTCTCGCCAGGATGAACAGCGCCAGGTGGAGGTCCAGGCTCCGGCCGCGCCACAAGCGCCGGCGATGCCGCAAGTGCAGGTGGAGTCCGTGGTGGTGCCTGAGCCCCAGGCCCTGCCGCAGGAACCTGTGCCGAGCGACGAAGAAATCGCCCAACAGGAAGCGCCGGTTGCACCGGTTGCGCCTGTCGCTCCGGCACCCGCCGCCAAGCCGGTCACGCCGCCCCCTGCGCCAGCCCCTGTTCCGGCGCTGGCGGCCAAGCCCGCCACGCCACCGTCGCAACCGATCAGCGCCGCACCCGGCAAGCCGGATACCAGCCAAAGCCGCGTCGACGCCAATGGCCTGTCGGTCAGTTGGTCGGTGCAATTGGCCAGCCTGGCCAATCGCGAAAGCGCGGAAAAGCTGCAAAAAACCCTGCGCAGCCAGGGTTATAATGCCTATATCCGCACAGCCGACGGCAAGAATCGCGTGTTTGTCGGGCCACTGATCGAGCGTGCAGAGGCTGATCGCCTGCGTGACCTGTTGAACCGCCAGCAGAACCTCAAGGGGTTTGTCGTGCGCTTTCAACCAGAGCGTGGCTAAATCTATCGCCGCGATTTGAAATGCACTGACAATCGCAGCTTACCGATAAGCATGGGCTCTGCTAAAATGCGCCGCCTTATCCGTCTGTAGGCTGCACTGTGCCATTTACCTGGGTTGACTGGGCGATCGTTGCAATCGTCGCCATCTCCGCTTTGATCAGTCTGAGCCGCGGCTTCGTCAAGGAAGCACTGTCGCTGGTGACCTGGATCATCGCAGGAGCCGTTGCCTGGATGTTCGGTGGCTCATTGTCCGAGTACCTCGTCGGATATATCCAGACCCCATCGGCTCGTATAATCACGGGCTGTGCCATCATGTTTGTCGCCACGCTGATCGTAGGCGCAATGATCAATTATCTTATCGGCGAGTTGGTTCGCGTCACCGGGTTGTCCGGGACCGATCGATTCCTCGGCATGGCTTTCGGCGCAGCGCGTGGCGTGCTGCTGGTGGTCGTGGCGGTCGGGCTGTTGAGCCTGGGGCCGGTACAACAGGACGAGTGGTGGAAACAGTCGCAGCTCGTGCCAAAATTTCTATTGGTCGCAGATTGGTCCAAAAACCTGATTCTCGGGTGGAGCAGTCAGTGGCTTGCCAGCGGTATCAGCGTACCCGCTGATATTCCGTTCAAGGAGCAGCTCTTGCCGATGGCCAAAACGCCTCAGTGAGTGTTGTTCAGTTCAGATCCATTAAGTAGGGGTTGCGTCGCATGTGTGGCATCGTCGGTATCGTCGGTAAGTCGAACGTCAATCAGGCGCTGTATGACGCGCTAACCGTCCTCCAGCACCGCGGCCAGGACGCTGCCGGTATCGTGACCAGCCATGATGGCCGGTTATTCCTGCGCAAGGACAATGGCCTGGTGCGTGACGTGTTCCATCAGCGTCACATGCAGCGCCTGGTCGGCCACATGGGCATTGGCCATGTGCGCTACCCGACCGCGGGCAGCTCGACCTCGGCCGAAGCTCAACCGTTTTACGTCAACTCGCCTTACGGCATCACCCTGGCGCATAACGGTAACCTGACCAACGTTGAACAACTGGCCAAGGAGATTTACGAATCTGACCTGCGCCACGTCAACACCAGTTCCGATTCGGAAGTACTGCTGAACGTGTTCGCGCACGAGCTGGCCCAGCGCGGCAAGCTGCAGCCGACTGAAGAAGACGTATTTGCTGCCGTCACCGACGTGCACAATCGTTGCGTCGGTGGCTATGCGGTCGTGGCCATGGTGACCGGTTACGGCATCGTCGGTTTCCGTGACCCCCACGGCATCCGTCCGATCGTGTTCGGCCAGCGTCACACCGACGAAGGCGTCGAATACATGATCGCCTCCGAGAGCGTGTCCCTGGACGTGCTCGGTTTCACGCTGATTCGCGACCTGGCACCGGGCGAAGCGGTCTACATCACCGAAGACGGCAAGCTGCACACTCGTCAGTGCGCAACCAACCCGTCCCTGACCCCTTGCATCTTCGAGCACGTCTACCTGGCGCGTCCGGACTCGATCATCGACGGCGTGTCGGTGTACAAGGCCCGCCTGCGCATGGGTGAGAAGCTCGCCGAGAAGATCCTGCGCGAGCGTCCGGATCACGACATCGACGTGGTCATCCCGATCCCGGACACCAGCCGCACCGCGGCCCTGGAGCTGGCGAACCACCTGGGCGTGAAGTTCCGCGAAGGTTTCGTGAAGAACCGCTACATCGGCCGCACCTTCATCATGCCGGGCCAGGCGGCACGGAAAAAATCCGTACGCCAGAAGCTCAACGCCATCGAGCTGGAATTCCGCGGCAAGAACGTGATGCTGGTGGACGATTCCATCGTGCGCGGCACCACCTGCAAGCAGATCATCCAGATGGCACGCGAAGCAGGCGCCAAGAACGTTTACTTCTGCTCCGCAGCCCCGGCCGTGCGTTTCCCGAACGTCTACGGCATCGACATGCCGAGCGCCCACGAGCTGATCGCCCACAACCGTTCGACCCAGGACGTTGCGGACCTGATCGGTGCCGACTGGCTGATCTATCAGGACTTGCCTGACTTGATCGAAGCGGTCGGTGGCGGCAAGATCAAGATCGACAAGTTCGATTGCGCGGTGTTCGACGGCCAGTACGTCACCGGCGACGTCGACGAGGCTTACCTGAACAAGATCGAGCAGGCGCGTAACGATGCCTCCAAGGTCAAGACCCAGGCAGTCAGCGCGATCATCGATCTGTACAACAACTGAGTAACTACCGGCCCTGAGGGGCCGGTTTTGTATCTGGCTTTTAATTTACGAGAATAGGGAAAGGAGTGACAGCATGAGTCAGGATTGGGATGCCGGTCGGTTGGACAGCGACCTCGAAGGCGTAGCGTTCGATACCCTGGCCGTTCGTGCCGGTCAGCACCGTACGCCGGAAGGCGAACACGGTGATCCGATGTTCTTCACTTCGAGCTATGTATTCCGTACCGCCGCCGATGCGGCCGCGCGTTTTGCCGGGGAAGTGCCGGGTAACGTTTATTCGCGCTACACCAACCCCACCGTACGCGCCTTCGAAGAGCGTATTGCCGCCCTGGAAAATGCCGAGCAGGCCGTGGCAACTGCCACCGGCATGGCTGCGATCATGGCGGTTGTGATGAGCCTGTGCAGTGCCGGCGATCACGTGCTGGTGTCGCGTAGCGTGTTCGGCTCGACCATCAGCCTGTTCGAGAAGTACTTCAAGCGTTTCGGCATCGAAGTCGACTACGTACCCCTGGCGGATTTGTCCGGCTGGGATGCGTCGATCAAGGCCAACACCAAATTGCTGTTCGTCGAATCGCCGTCCAACCCGTTGGCTGAGCTGGTGGATATCGCCGAACTGGCGAAAATCGCTCACGCCAAGGGCGCGATGCTGGTGGTCGACAACTGCTTCTGCACCCCGGCGCTGCAACAGCCGTTGAAAATGGGTGCGGACATCGTCGTGCACTCGGCAACCAAGTTCATCGACGGCCAGGGCCGTTGCATGGGCGGTGTCGTGGCCGGACGCAGCGAGCAGATGAAAGAAGTGGTCGGCTTCCTGCGCACCGCCGGGCCGACTTTGAGCCCGTTCAACGCCTGGATCTTCCTCAAGGGCCTGGAAACCCTCAACCTGCGGATGAAGGCCCATTGCGCCAACGCCCAGCAATTGGCCGAATGGCTGGAGCAGCAGGACGGCATCGAGAAAGTCCATTACGCCGGCCTCAAGAGCCATCCACAGCACGATCTGGCCCTGCGTCAGCAAAAGGGCTTCGGTGCGGTGGTGAGTTTCGAGGTCAAGGGCGGTAAAGAGGGCGCCTGGCGCTTTATCGATGCGACCCGCCTGATTTCGATCACTGCCAACCTGGGCGACAGCAAGACCACCATCACCCACCCGAGCACCACCTCCCACGGCCGCCTGGCGCCGCAAGAGCGTGAGGCTGCGGGCATTCGTGACAGCCTGATCCGCATTGCGGTCGGCCTGGAGGACGTGGCAGACCTGCAAGCCGACCTGGCGCGCGGTTTGGCTGCCCTGTGATCGAGTTGTCCACGCCATCGGGCACCAATGGCCGCGTGGCACTGGTGACCGGTGCGGCGCGGGGCATTGGCCTGGGAATTGCGGCCTGGTTGATCAGCGAAGGCTGGCAGGTGGTGCTGACGGACCTGGACCGGGTGCGCGGGTCGAAAGTGGCGAAGGTACTGGGCGACAACGCCTGGTTCATCGCCATGGACGTCTCGAACGAAGGGCAGGTGGCGCTGGGTGTTGCCGAGGTGCTGGGGCAGTTCGGGCGCCTGGATGCGCTGGTGTGCAATGCCGCGGTTGCCGATCCGCACAACATCACCCTGGAAAGCCTCGACCTGGCTTACTGGAACCGGGTACTGGCGGTGAACCTCAGTGGGCCGATGCTGTTGGCCAAGCACTGTGCGCCGTACCTGCGGGCCCATAGCGGGGCGATCGTCAACCTGGCCTCGACCCGTGCTGCACAGTCGGAACCCGATACCGAGGCCTACGCCGCGAGCAAGGGCGGCCTGCTGGCCTTGACTCACGCGCTGGCCATCAGCCTTGGCCCGGAGATTCGGGTCAATGCGGTCAGCCCTGGCTGGATCGATGCGCGGGACCCGTCGGTGCGCCGTGCCGAGCCGCTGACCGATGCCGACCATGCCCAGCATCCGGCGGGCAGGGTAGGGACAGTCGAGGACGTGGCGGCGATGGTGGCCTGGCTGCTGTCGAAGAACGCCGGGTTTGTCACCGGCCAGGAGTTCGTGGTCGATGGCGGCATGACCAAGAAGATGATCTACAGCGAGTAGGGCGAGCCGGGCATTGATGTTGAGTGCGCCATCGTCTTCGCGAGCAGGCTCGCTCCCACATTGGAAGTGCTATCCACTGTGGGAGCGGGCCTGCTCGCGAAAGCGGTCGACACGGTATCGATTGAAAGAATTTTGTCTTTTTCAGAAAAACTTCAATCCTGCTATTGACTTAGGTTCGCTACCTGCGTAAATTTCGCGGCCTCGGAGATGCAAACGGGTGATTAGCTCAGCTGGGAGAGCGTCTGCCTTACAAGCAGAATGTCGGCGGTTCGATCCCGTCATCACCCACCACTCCCGAGAAACTTGCGAAAGCAAGAGGTAGGCTGAGATGCCTCCACCGACGCGCAGCGGTAGTTCAGTCGGTTAGAATACCGGCCTGTCACGCCGGGGGTCGCGGGTTCGAGTCCCGTCCGCTGCGCCATATTCAACGAATCGGATTCATCCGGTTCGCGGTTGAAAAGCACCGAAGCTTTCGACCAAACGAGTTACCTGGACGCAAGTCCACAGCGATACGCAGCGGTAGTTCAGTCGGTTAGAATACCGGCCTGTCACGCCGGGGGTCGCGGGTTCGAGTCCCGTCCGCTGCGCCATATCTGCCCCGAGGCCCACTGAACGCCTTGGAGCTACGAAGAAAGCCACTGCTTTACTTCGCGTCGATAGCAAAGACCCTGGTCGAAAGGCCGGGGTTTTTTGTGTCTGAAATTTGAGCGGAAGCCCGTACCCGCAAGGGTTGAGTGTTGTTCATTGAATCAATGTAAAAATACAGATCCAATGGGGGAACGGGCTTGCTTGCGAAGGCGGCATCAGCAGCACCGCCCGATTTTCAGCCTTGCAGATACACCGCGTGGGTATGGGTGTACTCATACAACCCATGCTTGCCATCCGCACCGCCGATCCCGGATTTACGCACCCCGGCATGGAAACCCTGCATCGCTTCGAAGTTCTCGCGGTTGACGTAGGTTTCGCCAAAATCCAGCTCGCGCATGGCGTGCAGGGTCTTGCTCAGGTCACGGGTGTAGATCGACGAGGTCAGGCCATAGTCGCAGTCGTTGGCCAGGGCGATGGCTTCATCCAGGTCGTCGACGATCTGGATTGGCAGCACGGGACCGAAGATCTCCTCGCGCATGATCTCCATATCGGCGTGGCAGCCGGCCAGAACGGTAGGCTGAAAGTGAAAGCCGTGTGGGAGGTCGGCAATCTGCCCGCCACTGATCAGGCTCGCGCCCTGGCTCAATGCCGTACGGACTTTTCGATTGACGCTGTCCAGGCCCTGGCGATTGATCAGCGGGCCCATCTCCACATCAGGTTGCGCAACCGGGTCGCCATAACGGGTGGCATTCATGGCGGTGGCGATGCGCTCGATGAATTGATCGGCCACCTTGCGCTCGACATAGACCCGCTCGGCGCAATTGCACACCTGGCCGCTGTTGATGATGCGCGAATCACGAATGGCCTTTACCGCCAACTCCAGGTCGGCATCCGCCAAAACAATGGCCGGGGCCTTGCCACCCAGTTCCAGATTGAGCTTGGTGATATTCGGCGCCGCGGCGGCCATGATCCGTGAACCGGTGGCGACGCTACCGGTGAAACTGATCATGTCCACGCGCTTGTGCGCGCTCAGTGCGGCACCGACCTGACCATCGCCACAGACCACATTGAACACGCCGGGTGGCAAGTCGGTTTGCGCGACCAATCGTGCGAATTCGAAGCAGTTGTTGGGTGTTTCTTCGCTGGGCTTGATGACGATGGTGTTGCCGGTGAGCAGCGCTGGGGCCATCTTGCGAGCGATCAGGAAGAACGGGAAATTCCACGGCAGGATCCCGGCCACCACGCCCAGCGGTTTGCGGAACAGGAAGATGTTTTCATCCTGGCGGTCGCTGGTGATGATTTCACCTTCGATGCGCCGCGCCCACTCGGCCATGTAGTCGAGATAGTCGGCGGTGAAGTTGACTTCGACTTCGGCCAGGGCGCTGATCTTGCCTTGTTCCAGGGTGATGGTGCGCGCCAGGTGCGCCACGTTTTCCCGCAGTTTGGCAGCGATGCGGCGCAAGTAGCCGGCGCGGTCATTCGCCGGTTTGCGCGCCCAGTCCTTTTGCGCGGTGCGTGCAGCAGCGAGTGCGCGATCGACATCTTCGGCATTCGACGCTGGCACCTTCGACAGCAGGGCGCCGGTGGCCGGGTTGATCACATCGAGGTGGGTAGCGCTGGCCACGAACTGGCCGTTGATGAAGTTTTGGTAAACAGGCACGGATGACATGGAGCGACTCCTGGGCTGATCAGTAGGTGCGCGACGGCGCTTGTTCGGTGGCCGGTGTGCGGTAACGGGCGAGGGTGGCCATGGCGCTGTGGCGCAACAGGCTGATATCGATCGCCACGGCGATGAACTGGCAGCCCCAGTCCTGATAGCGGCGCGCGTCTGCTTCATTCGGCGCGAGGATGCCGCAGGCCTTGCCGGCCGCCAGCGTCGCGTCGACCGCGTATTGAATGCGCTCCTGAACGTCCGGATGGCCGGGATCGCCGGCATGGCCCAGGCCAATGGACAGATCCGCCGGCCCGATGAATACCGCATCGACGCCTTCGACGGCGGCAATGGCGGCGACGTTTTCCACGCCGAGCCGCGATTCCACTTGCACGATCAGGCATAGCTGTTCGTGGGCGGTAGCCAGATAGTCCGGCACGCCGTCCCAGCGCGTGGCGCGGGTCAGGCCACCGCCGACGCCACGAATGCCGTGGGGCGGATAACGCATGGCGCGAACCAGGGCCTGGGCTTGCTCGGCGGTCTCGACCATCGGGATCATCAGCGTTTGCGCGCCGATATCCAGCAATTGCTTGATCAGGCTGGCATCGCCATTCACGGCGCGCACGATGGGTGCGGTGGCATAGGGCGCCACAGCCTGTAACTGGGCGAGTACGCCGGGCACGGTGTTCGGCGCGTGTTCGCCGTCGATCAACATCCAGTCATAACCGGTGGTGGCGACGATCTCGGCGGCGTAGCCCGTGGCGAACCCGGCCCAGATGCCATATTGGGGCGCATTTTTTTTCAGTGCGGCCTTGAAAGTGTTGTGCGGCATGTTCATCACGAACTCCTGGCTCAGCGGCTATACGGCCGATGCAGTTGGCATTCCGGGTTGAGGGTCACGCCGAATCCGGGCTGGTCGAGTGCCGACAGGCGCATGCGCCCGTTGACCGGTACCGGTTCGCCGAGCAATTGCGGATGGAACATCGGCACCACTTCGTCCGCCTTGGGCGCCATCATCAGGAATTCGGCGAACGGGCTGTTATGCCGGGTGGCAACGAAGTGATAGCTGTACACCGACGAGCCGTGGGGAATGACCAAGGCATTGTGGGCGTCGGCCAGGGCCGAGATCTTCACCAGTTCGGTGAGGCCGCCGCACCAGCCGACATCCGGCTGGATGATGTCGCAGCAACCCATCTCCAGCAGCATGCGGAAGCCCCAGCGGGTTGCTTCGTGTTCGCCGGTGGTCACCAGCATGCCTTTGGGCACGTTGTTGCGCAGGGCGGCGTAGCCCCAGTAATCGTCTGGCGGAAGGGCTTCTTCGATCCACTTCAAGCCGTGTTCGTGGGCGCCGACCGCCAGTTTGGTGGCGTAGTTGAGGTCCAGGCTCATCCAGCAGTCGAGCATCAACCAGAAATCCGGGCCGACCCGTTCGCGCATGGTCGCCAGTTCTTCGAGGTTCTTGCGCAGGCCTTCCTCGCCTTCGGCCGGGCCGTGGTGCAACGGCATCTTGCCGCCGATGAAGCCCATTTTCTGGGCCAGGTCCGGGCGGGCGCCGGTGGCGTAGAACTGCAATTCATCGCGTACCGCACCGCCGAGCAACTGGTGCACCGGTTCCTGGCGGATCTTGCCGAGCAAGTCCCACAGCGCCAGGTCGACGCCGGAGATCGTATTGATCACGATGCCCTTGCGCCCGTAATACAGGGTCGATTGGTACATCTGGTCCCAGATCTTTTCGATGTCGGTGACTTTCGCGCCCTCGAGGAACCGCGCCAGGTGTTTCTCGACGATGTAGGCAGCCGGTTCGCCGCCCGTGGTCACGGCGAAACCGACAGTGCCGTCGCTGGCTTCAATCTCCACCACCAGGGTGCCGAGTACGTTAATGCCAAAGGTGCGGCGGCTTTGGCGGTACTCCGGATATTTGCTCATTGGCGTGGCAATGTGATCGTCGATCCAGTGGCCGTCCGCCTGATCGTGATAATCCGCGCCACCGCCTCGCAGGGTGAAAGCGCGTACGTGTTTGATGGTTGGAATGCCCATGGTGTGACTCCTCAGGTTTAAACAGTGGCCGGTTTATTCGAAGCTTCATGGCCGGGCGAACGCACGCCCAGCACCAGCAACGCGGCGATGACGGTAGTAGCGGACAGCAGGTACAGGCCGGCTGCCGGAGAGTGGAAGGCGCCTTCGGCCCAGTTCTTCAGCACCGGGGCGATGAAGCCGCCGAGGGCGCCGAACGAGTTGATCAGGGCGATCCCGGCCGCCGCGGCGCTACCAGCGAGGTAGCTGGAAGGGAAGGTCCAGAACACCGGTTGCACGGCGATGAAACCGGATGCGGCGAAGCACAGGGCGACGATGCCGAGGAACGGACTGCTGAAGGTTACCGAGCAGGCGATACCGGCGGCGGCCATCAGCAGGGTCAGGCTGGCAGTGCGGCGGCGTTCGCCGGTGCGGTCGCTGTAGCCAGGAATCAGATAAGCCGCCACCAGTGCGCAAATCCAGGGAATCGCCGAGACCAGCCCGACCATCAGCCCGACCTTGGTGCCCAGCAACCCGCCGACCTGGGTGGGCAGGTAGAACACCACGCCGTAGACGCTGGCCTGGATCAGCAGGTAGATCAGGCACAGGTACAGCACCGACGGCTGGCAGATCACGTTGAGCAGGCTGCGGCCGTGGTTCTGTTTGTGGCTGTCTTCCTGGTCGAGGAGGCTCTGTACTTGTTGGCGTTCCTCGACGGTCAACCATTTGGCGTCCGCCGGGCGATTGTCCAGGTAAAAGTAGGCCCAGATGCCCACCGCCGTGGCCATCAGGCCTTCCACGGCAAATAGCCACTGCCAACCGTGGAAACCGGCAAAGCCGTCCAGTTCCAGCAGCAGGCCGGACAACGGACTGCCGAAGATGAAGGCCAGCGGCGCGCCGAAGTAGAAAAATCCCATGGCCTTGCCGCGCACGGCGCTGGGGAACCAGTAGGTGAGGTACAGGATCACGCCGGGGAAGAATCCGGCTTCGGCCACGCCCAACAGGAATCGCAGGATGTAGAAGCTGGTTTCAGTGTGAGCGAAGACCATGGCCGCGGAGACCAGGCCCCAGGTGACCATGATTCGGCACATCCACAGACGGGCGCCGACGCGGTGCAGGATCAGGTTGCTCGGCACTTCGAGCAGCGCGTAACCGACGAAGAACACCCCGGCACCGAAGGCGAAGGCGGCGTCGCTGATATTGGTGTCGGCCTGGAAGGCTTGCTTGGCGAACCCGACGTTGGCGCGGTCGAGGAAGGCCATGATGTACATCAGCAGGAGGAACGGGAGCAGCCGCCAGGAAATCTTGGCGAGCAGGGGCGCGGGTAGAGTCTTCATCGCGGTTTTCCTTTGGTAGGGCATTTGTTCTTATGGGGAAGACTGTACGGCCGCTTATCGATGCGTTACAAATCGAATCTAGCTCACAACTGATACCTTCAAGGTATCGATAACAAGGCCCTCCATGACCACGCCAACCATCTCGCGCAGTCTGCTCAACCGCCTGCGCTACAAGCACCTGCACATGCTGGTGACGCTCAATTCGAGCCAGAACCTGCATCGTGCCTCGCAAAGCCTGAACATGTCGCAACCGGCTGCCACCCGTATGCTCCATGAAATCGAAGACATGTTCGGTTGCGACCTGTTCGAGCGGTTACCCAGGGGCATGCGACCGACAGCGCTGGGCCAGGAGCTGGTTCGCTTTGCCGAATCGGCCCTCAGTGGCCTCGACCGCTGCGCCGAGGATCTGATAGCGCGGCAACAGGGCGGTTACGGCTATCTTTCGATCGGTACCATCATGGGCGCGGCGCCGGACCTGGTGATGGATTCGATTGCCGAGATCAAGGCGCTTAACCCGCAGCTGCGCATTCGCATCATGGGCGACACCAGCGACCAGGTGATCCAATTGCTGGAGCAGGGCCGCATTGACCTCGCCATCGCCCGGCGCAATGCCGCCACCGACAGCGAGCATTACGTTTTCGAACAACTGGGCAACGAACGCTTGCTGGTGGTGGTGCATGCCGGCCACCCGTTGGCCCGGCGCAAGAAACTGCAGATGGCGGAGCTGGTCAGCGGCTGGCCGTGGATCCTGCAACCGGAAACCAGCCCGGCGCGTATTGGTCTTGATCATGCCCTGCAGCGCCTGGCCTTGCCGTTGCCGGCCGACATCATCGAATGCAGCTCGGTGTATTCGATGCAGCAGCTGATTCAACTGACCGACGCGATCATGGTCCTGTCGGAGACCGCATTACGCGACTACCTGAAAATGGGCCTGGTGGTGGCGCTACCGGTTGAGCTCGATGTGCAACTGGCTCCGTTCGGCTTGCTGCTGCGCAAGGGTGAGCACATCAGTCGGGAGCTGGGGGTGTTCATCGATCTGCTGCGTCGAAAAGTCGCGGTTTTTTGATTTCCTGGTCAGTTTTTTGTTTTACGCGAGCGAATAAACCTTTAAAGTTAACCTTTCGGTCAGCTTCGCATTGTCATCACGGCCCCTTGCATCGTCAAAAGGGGCTTCTGCACGACTCGAGATTTCCAGAACATAACCAGAAGGGTGGCCTCCATGACCGCCCATAGGATGATCCATGTCCAACCGTGAAATATCCCGGCGCTCGTTCCTTCAGGGCGGGCTGGTGGCGGGTGTGAGCGTGACGCTTGCACCGCTGAGCAGTCAGGCGCTGGCAGCCTTGATGGAAAACAGCGTCACCGTGCCGTCCGAGCAATGGCTTGGTAACAACGGCAAGGCGCGGGCCCGTAACGATGCCTTGTCCAAGGTTTGCGGCAGCAAGGTCTTTGCCCGCGACATCCGTGCCAAGGACATGCCGGGCTGGCCGCAGCAGCAAGGCCACGCCATGCTGCTGAAAACCATCAAGGCCGACCGTATCTATGACGGCTATGACCTGTCGTGGCTTGGTGCCGACCTGCAGCCTGATCGCATCGTCACCGCCGACGACCTGGTCAAGGACGGCATCGTCTTCCCCGAAGAGCACGCCCCCGACCCCCTGTTGCCGGCCGGCAAGGTGCCGATGTTCATCGGTCACCCGGTGGCGATCCTGATCTGGAACGACTTCGAACGTTTCCGCCAGGCCAAGGCTCAGCTCAAGTTCAATGACAAAGCAATTCGTTACGGTGCCCAGGTACCGTTCTACGAGGGCGATCCCTACGGCAGCTTTCGCTACGTGCGCGTCGGCGGCGCTACCTCGGCGGACGAAGACGAATTCGCCAGCCTCAAGGACTCGATCCTGTTTCCGATGCTGAAAAACCGTCGCCCGGTGTGGAATTCCCAGCCCAACCTGCACGGCAACCTGACCGAGCGCGGCCTGTTCTACGCCGACCGCATGAAGCAGCAGATCGATACGCCGCCAGACAACTGGCTGGTGTTCGACGAGCGCTACAAGACCCCGTCGATCGAACCTGCGGCGATGGAACCGGACAACGGCAACGGCTGGTACGACCCGGTGACCAAGACCCTGCACTTTGTCGTTGCGACACAGTGCCCGCTGGAGACCGCAACCGAGACCGCGAAGATGATCGCGCCGTCGCGTTTCGGCCTGGCGAACCTGAACATGCACCCTGGCTACACCGTCGGCTACGGCTCGAAAGACCACAACATTTTCGTCTACTACGCGGCCTTGGCGGCGTTGTACGGCGCCGGCGTCCCGGTACGCCTGGCCAACGACCGCTACGAGCAATTCCAGAGCGGCATCAAGCGTCACCCGTTCGATATCCGCTATCAGTTGGCGGTGGACAAGACCGACCACAGCTTCAAGATCTTCCGCGCCGAGATGAGCGTCGACGGCGGCGGGCGGGTCAACTACAGCCCGTCGGTAGCGGCAGTAGGCGCCACGGCGGCGCAGTCGATCTACTACATGCCGCAGAACGATCTGCAGGTCACCGCCTATCATTCGCGCGCGGTGGAAGCCGGGTCGATGCGCGGCTACGGCACGTTGCAGAGCATGGCGGCCACCGAAATGATGGTCGATGAAATTGCCGATCGCCTCGGGGTCGATGCCATTGAACTGCGGCGCAAGAACGCCCTGCGTTCGGGCATGAAAAACACCCAGGGCGCGATCCCGGCCGGTGCCCTGCGCCTGCACGAGATTCTCGACAAGGCCGCGGTCAACGAAGTCTGGAAAAACCGTCTCGCGATCAAGCAACAACGCGAATCGGCGGACCCGGACCACTGGTATGGCGTCGGTTTCGCCATTTGCCAGAAAGACTTCGGCACCGGCTCCGAAGCGCCGATGGCCAGCATCGAATACACCGTTGACGGTCGCATCACCCTGCGCCACATCGGTATCGAAATCGGTACCGGCATGTCCACCTCGCAGGCGATGGTAGTGGCCGATTTCCTCGGCAGCCCGGCGCACGAAGTGAAGACCGGTGAAACCGAATGGGAAGAGTTGCAGCTAATCAGCGGCGGCAACCCGTACATCATGAGCCAGGCCGAGCAGGACAACTTCCTGCGCAACCCGCGCTGGGTCGGCAAGGTCGCTTCGGCGTCGTCGGCGACCAACTCCGCCTATTACTTCAGCCATGCCACCCGTGAAGCGGCGCGCGTGCTGTTCAATCACGGCCTGTGGCCGGCGGCGCTGGAGATCTGGCGCCAAGGCCCCTACGGCGGCCAGGCCAACCCTTACGTGGTGCGCCGCGAGGACGCCCATTGGGTCGACGGCAAGCTCACCGCCAACGGCATGGAACCCTTGCCGTTCGCAGTATTGGCCAAGCGTGCCCACGAACGGGGCCTGGTCACCGGTGCCACGGTGCACGGCTTCAACCGCTGGAGCTGGGCTGAGGCCGAGTACAGCATCGACGGTGTGCGTGAGCGTTTGCCGCTCGATGGCCTGGCGGTCAAGTACGGCGACGGTGCGCCGAAGGCGAAGAAAGCGCAGATGAGCAGCGCCGGTTTCCATCTGCTGGATCGGCAGAACATCGCCTATCCGCCAACCCAGTTGAACAACGCGGCGGTGACTTACTACAGCCCCGTGGCGACGCTGGTGGAAGTGAAGGTGAACAAGGGTTCGAACGAAGTGTCGGTGCTCAATCACCACTCGTGGGTCGAGTGCGGTCGGGTGCTGGTGGAAGAGTTGGTCAAGGGCCAGGTCGAAGGTGGCATCGCCATGGGTATCGGCCACGCGCTGATGGAAGAAATGCCGCTGTACGAAGGCGGACCGGGGGAGGGCGACTGGAACTTCAACCGTTACCGCTTGCCGATGGCGCGGCACGTGGCGGTGTGGAAACAGACCGCGGAGATCCTGCCGCCGCTGTCGCCGAGCGATCCGTCCAAGGGCATCGCCGAGGTGGTGATGATCCCGGTGGTCGGTGCCATTGGCAACGCCGTGGCCCACGCCATTGGCAAACGTGTCCGCGACCTGCCTATCACTTCTGCACGCATCAAGGAGGCCCTCAATGGCTAACCGTCCGCTTCAACTGACCCTCAACGGTCAATCCGTCGGCCCGGTGGACATCCCTGATGACCTGCCGATGATCGACTACCTGCACGAGTACAAGAACCTCACTGGCTCGCGCCTGGGCTGCGGCCAAGGCATTTGCCACGCCTGCGTGGTGATCGTCGACAACCCCGACGGCACCAGTGAAGAAGTGCGCACCTGCATCACCGGCGCACACTATTTCGAAGGCAAGAAAGTTCGGACCATCGAAGGTCATGCGACCCGTGACGACGAGGGCAAGGTCACCGAGTTGAACCCGATCCAGCAGCGCTTCGTCGATGAGTTCGCCTTCCAGTGCAGCTACTGCGCGCCAGGTTTCGTGAATGCCGCGACGGTGCTGGTGGAAAAGCTGCAGCGTCAGCCGATCGTCAAGAGCCAGCTGGAAAAAGTCATCGAGGACAGCCTCGGTCACCACATCTGCCGTTGCACCGGATACGTGCGCTACTACAGCGCCACGCGTAACGTGCTGACCGATCTCGGCCTGGTCAAGGAGGGCTAAGCATGAAGCAATTACTTACCCGCCTGACCCTGGCGGTCGGCCTGGCTGCGCCCGTGTTGCTGGCGCAGGCGGATGATCAGGTCAAGCGCGGCGAATACCTCGCCCGCGCGGCTGACTGCATGGCTTGCCACACCGCACCGGGTGGCGCGCCCTATGCAGGCGGCCTGCCGATCGTCTCGCCGTTCGGTACGATCTACGGCACCAACATCACCCCGAGCAAAGAGCACGGCATCGGCTTGTACAGCGATGATGAATTCTTCGCGGCGCTCACCGAAGGCAAGCGACGTGATGGCGCCAACCTGTACCCGGCGATGCCCTACACCTCGTATCACCTGGTGCCGCGTGAGGATTCCGACGCGATCCACGCCTACCTGAAAACCGTCGAGCCGATTGAGCGCGCCGCGCCGGTCACAAGCCTGAGTTTTCCGTTCAACGTGCGCCTGGGCCTGATGGGCTGGAACATGATGTACGGCAAGGACGTGAAGCTGGCTCCGACCGAAGGCAAAAGCGAAGCCTGGAAGCGCGGCCAGTACATGGTCGACGTGCTCGGCCACTGTGGCGAATGCCACACCCCACGCGGTCTGCCGGGTGCGATGCAGCAGGATAAACGCATGACCGGCGGTATTCTCAACGGCTACCTGGCGCCAAGTCTCTTGGCCACTGACCTGGCGGCCCGTGGCTGGAATCACCAGGACCTGAGCTCGTTCCTCAAGCACGGCATGAGCGCCCAGGGCACCATGTTCAACGAGATGTTCCCGGTGTTCCACAACAGTACCCAGGGCCTCAGCGATCCGGACCTGGCGGCGATGGCAACCTTCCTCCTCGGCGACCAGCCGCCAGCGGCGAAAGTCTTGACCGACGTCCCGCTGGACCAGCTCAGTGCCAGCGCACAGCGCGGTCGGCAGGACTACCTGAACGTCTGTGCCGGTTGCCACGCGCCGGGTGGCGAAGGCAAACCGCATATTGCCGTCGCCATGCGCGGCAATACCACCCTGCGCCTGGAAGATCCGCGCAACCTGGTTCGGGTGATCGACGATGGCATCGGCGAGCAGAAATTCGCCGGCTTCGAACACATGCAACCCATGCCCGGTTTCGCGCAAAAGCTCACCGACGAGCAGCTTGCGGACCTGTTGAACTACCTGCGCCAGGCGTGGGGCGGTCAACCGGGTGACCTGGCCTTGAACGATGTGCAGAAGCTGCGGGCTGACGCGCCGCCGCTCGAGCACAAGGCGCACTGACATGCAGCATCTGGATCTGCAGGTAGTGCGGCGCGCGCTGGCATGGTCGGCGGCCGGACAGCGTGTGTGGCTGTGCAGCGTACTGGCCACCTACGGCTCGGCGCCTCGAGCGCCGGGTTCGTTGCTGGCGGTGAATGCTGACGGGCAGTGGATCGGATCGCTGTCCGGTGGGTGTGTCGAGGAGGACTTCCTCGAACGCGTCGCCGAAGGTGCATTCGAGCAAGCGGTCAGCGTCGTGCGCTACGGCGAAGGCGATGACCCGCGCTCGCGGGTCAGCCTGCCCTGCGGTGGAGTGCTCGATGTGCTGGTGGAAAAGCTTGAGCCTGTCTGTGAGGTGCAGGCGCATCTGCGGGAGCTGGAGTCGGCGCTATTGGGCCGGCGCCGGCTGATCCGTGAAGTCGACCTGGCCAGCGGCGTGCGCAGTCTGTTCGATGATCGCGAGCAGGGTGTGCGCGTCGAGCGCGAGATTGATCGCGTCAGGCTGCGCATCGGCGCGGCACAGCGCCTGTTGCTGGCCGGGTACTCCAGTGTCGCGCAGGCCTGCGCGGAGTTCGCCATAGGCCTGGGCTTCGAGGTGATTCTTTGCGATCCGCGGGACGAAGTGCTGGAAGGCGTGGTGCTGGATAACGTGGAGATTCGTCGTCAATTGCCCTCGGTGTTCATCGCCGACGGGGGCTGCCACAGCGACACGGCGGTGGTGGCGCTGACCCACGATCCGCGCATCGATGACCTGGCGATGATGGAAGCGGTGCGTACCGACGCGTTCTACATCGGCGTGATGGGATCACTGCAGACTTCGCAAAAGCGCTTCGAGCGCTTGCGGCGCATTGGTGGGCTGGGTGAAGCGCAACTGGCGCGGATCCATGCGCCCATCGGGCTGAACCTGGGCAGCAAGACCCCGGCGGAAATCGCCCTGGCGGTACTTGCCGATATCCTGCGAATTCGCAGCGGGATCCCTCGCGATCGGCTGTGATGCAGTCCCTGTCAGGGCTAAGGCTTGTTCGAAAGGAGGCTCGTCGCTTGATTGGACGAGCTTTTTTTGTTGTGCGTCATTCTTGACACTGTCCGGTCAGCTTCTCTAGGATGCTGCCCATGCGCCGATTTAAACAGCTACTTGCGGGGCGCCAGGTAACTCATTGAGTTACCGACAGAAGCTTGAAGCAGGCTTCGAAATACCGCTAAAGCGCTGGTTCGGTGTTGCCTCTCACCTGCCATGCAGACTTTTTGAGGCTGAGACACGACTCGATGAATGCACTAAGCCCTGTTGTACGTCCCGCGCCGATCACGGCACATCTCACCCAGCGCAATCCAAAAATCCTGCTTGGCGGTAAACATCAGCCGACACTCCTGCGTTATCTCGATGGTTGGCCACGTCGTACCGGTGGGCCAGCAGCTTTCCTGATCCAGTTTGTCGAAGACGGTGAATCCCTGGCGCGCTTTGCCGCGGACAGTTTTGACCTGGCAGTGATTCAGTCGCCAAGCGTCGAAGACGCCCCGGAAATGATCAGGCAACTGACCCGCGTCGCCCGGCAAGGGCTGATTACCCGTCGCTGAGGCCCGTTGAAGCCTCAGGGATAGTCGATCTCGACGATGTACACACACTGCTCACCCGTCGGTGTCTGGACCCGTACTTCGGCGTCCAGGGCCTTGCCGATCAGGGCGCGGGCCAAGGGCGAGTCGATGCTGATCAAGCCCTGTTTCAGGTCCAGTTCATCCGGTCCGACGATGCGATAGCGTGATTGCTTGCCATCCTCGTCTTCAATCGTGACCCAAGCGCCAAAATAAACTTTGTTCGGATCGCTGGGCTTTTCGCTGACGACCTTGAGGGCTTCCAGGCGTTTGGTCAGGAAGCGCACGCGACTGTCGATTTCGCGCAGCATTTTCTTGCCATAGGTGTATTCGGCGTTTTCCGAACGATCGCCCTGGGCTGCCGCTTCGCTGACTGCTTGCGTCACCTGGGGGCGGCGTACGTGCCACAGTTCATGAAACTCGGCGCGCATCCGCGCTTCACCTTCAGGGGTGATCAGCGCGGTTCCGGCGGTACGGGGAGGGCGATAACGGCTCATGGCAACTTTTCTTCGAATCAGGAGCGCTTGAGTCTATCAACCCTCGCGCAGGACTGTCAGGGGGCTGGCATTCAGGGCGCGCCGGGTGCCGAACACACCAGCACCGCCGATCAGCACGGCGCCGATCAGCGGCAGCACCAGCAGCCATGGGTGCGGATGCCAGGGCAGGTCAAAGGCGTAGCGGTAGAGCACCAGGCTGACGACTTCCGAACCGAGTGCCGCGAGCAGGCCGCTCACCGCGCCAAGCAACCCGAACTCGATCCGTCGTGCCTTCACCAGCAGTTGCCGTTCGGCCCCCAGTGCGCGCAGCAGGGCACCCTGGCGGATGCGTTCGTCCAGGGTCGCCTGCAGGCCGGAAAACAACACCGCCATCCCTGCCGCCAGGACAAACAACAGCACGTATTCCACAGCCAGGGTGACTTGGGCGAGGATGCTGCGCAATTGCGCCAGCAGCGCTTCGACCTGCAGGATCGTCACCGCCGGAAAACTGCGCGACAGGTCGACGATCTGCTGGTCATGCCCTGCCGCCAGATAGAAGCTGGTCAGGTAGGTGGCGGGCAAATCCTTCAGGGTGCCTGGCTGGAAAATCATGAAGAAGTTCGGCTGGAAATTATCCCAGTTGATCTCCCGCAGGCTGGTGACTTTCGCCTCGCGATTGGCCCCGCCGACGGTAAAGACCAAATGGTCGCCGAGCTTGAGCTTCAGGCTTTCGGCGACCTTGCCCTCCACCGACACGCCGGGGATATCATCCGGCGGTTGCTCTGGCCACCAATGACCGGCGGTGATCTTGTTGCCCGCAGGCAGGTCTGCCGCCCAGGTCAGGCTCAGGTCACGCTGGATCGCCCGGTCGCCTGCCGATTCCTTGGTGACGATTTGCTGCACCGGTTCGCCATTGATGCTGATCAGCCTTCCGGGGACTACCGGATACAGGGGGGCCGATTGCGCCGACAACGAGATCAGGCGGTCGGTAAACGCCTGCTTGTCCGCGGGCAGGATGTTCAGGGCAAAATAGTTCGGTGCGTTCCTGGGCAGCTGGTTCTGCCAGGTGTCCAGCAACTCGCCGCGCAGCAGGGCGATCAACGCCATCGACAGCAGGATCAGACCGAATGCCAGGGACTGCCCTGCGGCTGCCAGCGGATGACGCAGCAATTGGCCCAGCCCCAGGCGCCACGGCAGGGAGGCACGAGCCAGCAGGCGTCGCAGGCTTTTCAATAGCAGCAACAGCAAGCCACCCAATATCAGTGCCGCGACCACGCCGCCGCCGAGCAGGGCGAAGGTCAGTAGCAAGTCCAGGCTCAGGCGCCACATGATCAGCCCGAGGGCGCCCAATGCGGCGCCGTAGACCATCCAGGTGCTGGAGGGTATCGGCAGCATGTCCCGACGCAATACGCGCAAGGGTGGAACCCGACCCAGCGCCGCCAGCGGTGGCAGGGCAAAACCGGCCAGGGCCACCAGTCCGGTGCCGATACCGGCGATGGCCGGGAACAGGCCGCCCGGTGGCACGTCGGTCGGCAACAAATCATGCAGCAGGGCAAACAGTCCCAGTTGCGCCAGCCAACCGATGGCGGCGCCAATGAGGCTGGCGAGCAGGCCGAGTATGGTCAGCTGCAGGCTGAACAGCACCATGGTTTCCCGGCGGGACAGGCCAAGGCAGCGGAGCAGCGCGCTGGCATCGAAGCGGCGGGTGGCGAAGCGCGTCGCTGACAACGCTACGGCCACCCCGGCCAGCAATACCGCCACCAGGCTGGCCATGTTCAGGTAGCGCTCGGCCTTGCCCAGTGCGCCGCCAATCTGCCGGTTGCCGTCGCGGGCATCCTGGATGCGCTGGTTGGCGGCCAGGCCGGGCTTGATCAGTTGGCGATAGGTCTCCAGGGCCGAGGCATCGCCGCGCCAGAGTTCGCGGTAGCTGACCCGGCTGCCAGGTTGCACCACGCCAGTGGCTTGCAGGTCACTGAGGTTGATCAACACCCGGGGTGTCAGGCTGTAGAAGTTGCCGGCGCGGTCGGGCTCGTAGGTCAGTACCCGTGCCAGCTTCAGGGTTTTCATGCCGACATCGATGCTGTCGCCGATCTTCAAGTCCAGCGCCGTCAGCAATCGCGCCTCGACCCAGGCCTCACCGGGTTTCGGCCCGCCGCCGGATTCTTCCGGGGCGAAAGGCGCAGGGGCGCTTTTCAGTTCCCCGCGCAGTGGGTAGACGTCGTCTGCCGCCTTGATGCTGGAGAGCTGTATGCCGTTGTCCGTGGCGATAACACTGGAAAACTCCACCACCCGGGCGTGTTCGAGGCCAAGCTCGGTACCGCTTCTTACTTGCTCGGGGCGCGCTGGCGAGCTGCCTTCGAGCAGCAGGTCGGCTCCGAGAAACTCCGTGGCGCGCAACATCATCGCGCCATTCAGGCGCGCGCCGAAATAGCCGATGGCGGTACTGGCCGCTACCGCGACCACGAGGGCAAAAAACAGCACGCGCAGTTCACCGGCGCGGGCATCGCGCAACAGTTGACGGAGGGCGAGACTGAACAGGCGCAACAGCGGCAGGCGTGCCATCAAGGCTCCAGAGGGGCGACCAGCAGGCCGGCTTCAAGGCGGATCAGGCGCCGGCAGCGGTGTGCCAGGCGTTCATCATGGGTCACCAGCACCAGGGTCGTGCCGCGTTCCTGGTTGAGTTCGAACAGCAGGTCGCTGATGCGCTCGCCGGTATGGCTGTCGAGGTTACCGGTGGGCTCGTCGGCAAACAGCACGTCGGGTTCGGCCGCGAACGCCCGGGCAATCGCCACGCGCTGCTGTTCACCGCCGGAGAGCTGGCGTGGCGAGTGGGTCAGGCGTTGCCCCAGGCCGACCCGTTGCAACAGCTCGGTGGCGCGGCCACGGGCGTCCTGGCGGCCATCGAGCTCCAGCGGCAACATGACGTTTTCCAGGGCGTTGAGACTGTCGAGCAGTTGGAATGACTGGAAGACGAAACCCACGTGTTCGGCGCGGATGCGCGCACGTTGATCTTCATCGAGGTTGCTCAGGTCCTGGCCGGCGAGGGTGACTTCGCCGCTGCTCGGCAAGTCGAGGCCGGCGAGCAGGCCGAGGAGGGTGGACTTGCCCGAACCGGAGGCGCCGACGATGGCCAGGCTGTCGCCCTTGTTCAGTTCCAGGCTGAGTTGGTGCAGGATGGTCAGTTCACCTTCCGCGCTGGGAACCACTTTGCTAAGGTTCTTCGCGGTGAGAATGCTTGCGCCCATGGAGAATCCGATGCGTGTGTGGTTTTTGAGTGCTGGCCTGGCCTTGATGTGCATGGCCCAGAACGCAGCGGCGGGTACAGTCCTGATCGTTGGCGATAGTATCAGCGCCGGTTTCGGACTGGATACCCGCTTGGGGTGGGTGTCGTTGCTCGAGCAGCGGCTCAAGCGCGAAGGTTTCGACGATAAGGTGATCAATGCGTCCATCAGCGGCGACACCAGTGCCGGCGGCCAGGCACGCCTGCCAGCGCTGCTTGCAGAGCATAAGCCTGAGTTGGTGATCCTCGAATTGGGGGGCAATGACGGCCTGCGTGGCTTGCTGCCAACACAATTGCAACAAAATCTTGCGTCGATGATTCAGCAGTCGCAGGACGCGGGCGCCAAGGTGCTGTTGCTCGGCATGCAATTGCCACCCAATTACGGTGCTCGATACACCAAGGCCTTTGCCGACGTCTACAGCAACCTGGCCGATGAGAAAAACATCCCGTTGGTGCCGTTTTTCCTCGACGGCGTGGGCGGTCATCCGGACCTGATGCAGGCCGATGGCATTCACCCGGCAGCCGGGGCTCAGGACAAGTTGCTGGAAAATGTCTGGCCTACGCTAAAACCACTGTTATGACACTTTTCTAGGAGCGGGCTTTCGGCTAAGGTGGCGCCCCCGATTTGGAGCCCCCGATGCCGCGTTCTGCCTGGTCACTTTATGCCTATCAACTGATCGAGCCTGACGAACAGCTGGATCTGTTCGCCTGCCAGGAAGTGCGGGTACACCTGGTGACCCGACAACTGGAGCTGGGCGGCTCGGCGGACCGGACCCTGTGCGGCAGCCTGCTGCCGGCTCAACCGCGTTGGTCGAACGTCGATCGCCGGGTGTTCCAGGACCAGCGCCTGTGTTCGTTGTGTCGGGCCATTCTTGAGTCGCAAAAGCGCGGCACGTCGCCGATCTGGCCGGAGTTGCGGTTCGAGCTTTGATCGTTTCTGCTTTGCTGTGGCTTGGGCATCGGATGAAAACCTGTGGGAGCTGGCTTGTCGGGTCGCCGCATCGCAGCGATGGCGGCCTGACAGCCGACCTGTATCCCGCAGATGTACTCCAATCAAACTGTGGGAGCGGGCTTGCTCGCGAAGGCGGCCTTATAGCCGACCTATGTTTTGTTGACTGCGTACATATCCATTGCTGCGGTAACGGCCGCTTATGGTTTCGCCCTTACGGCGAGTCCCTTTTTCAAGCGCCGGAGTGCCGGCCCAGCAAAAAGGCACCAAAAGGCTTTGCCCCACCACTCGGTCCCTCGCTAGGGCTCGGCATGCCCTCTCTCCGGCATTGCTCCGTGGGTCGCCGCGATGGGCCGTCCCTGGCCCAGCGCGGCTAAA
>NZ_JBXAHO010000029.1:0-7605 GCF_058795195.1 Pseudomonas sp. GW823-FHT06B06
GTCAACAGTCAGAATCGAGCCTTGTCCCTCCTCCTCCCTTCAAGTCCTACCATACAAGCGAGCCTGCTCGCGAAAGCCATGTGTCATTCGATATGTATATTGACTGGCCTGACGCCTTCGCGAGCAGGCTCGCTCCCACAGTTTGATTTGCGGTGCGTCCAAGCATGTATGTCAGTTGTTAGGGTGCCGTTTCTAATTTTTCTCCCTACTTTGTGCCGGAGCCCGACACTTTCGCGGGCAATTCCTCAAACCTTCTGCGCGTGAGGTGGACCATGGCCAAAGTTATTTTGAAGAAAAAAATCGACGCATCGACGACCGCTCTGCATGACGTCAAATCGTATGCCCGCAGGATCTGGCTGGCAGGCCTGGGTGCCTACACCAAGGTCGGCCAAGAGGGTAGCGAGTACTTTCAAGAGCTGATCAAGGCTGGGCAAGCAGTTGAAACCAAAGGCAAAAAAGCAGTTGCCCAGAAGCTTGAAGCAGCCAATGCCGAGATCGACGAAGCCAAGAGTGAAGTGAGCACTTTCAAAGGCAAGGTCGAAGTTCAGCTCGACAAAGTCGAGAGAGCGTTCGACACGCGTGTCGCAAGTACCTTGAATCGCATCGGCATTCCGTCTAAACATGACGTTGAGACACTCTCTGCCAAGCTCGATGAGCTGACGGCACTGCTCGAACGCGTCGCGCGTAAATCTTAAGGAGAACGGGATGGCTGGTAAAAAGAACACCGAAAAAGAAAGCAGCTCGTGGATCGGAAAAGTCGAAGACTACTCCCGCAAAATCTGGCTGGCTGGTTTAGGCGTGTACTCGAAGATCGACACTGACGGCAGCAAACTCTTCGACTCGCTGGTAAAGGACGGCGAGAAAGCCGAGAAGCTGACCAAGAGCGCTGTTGGCAAGACTGTCGACGCCGCCAAGGACTCCGCATCGTCGGCCAAGTCGCGCATCAGCGGCGTAAAAGATCGTGCACTGGGCAAGTGGGATGAGCTGGAAGGGGCTTTCGACAAGCGCCTGAACAGCGCCATTTCGCGCCTGGGCGTGCCGAGCCGCAATGAAGTCAAGGCTCTGCACAGCAAGGTCGATACCCTGACCAAGCAAATCGAAAAACTTACCGGTGCCAAGGTTGCGCCTGTTGCGGCGAAAACCGCGGCAGCCAAACCAGCCGCTAAACCGGCTGCCAAAACCGCAGCCAAGCCATTGGCCAAAGCGGCGGCCAAACCGGCTGCAAAAACTGCTGCCGCCAAGCCAGCCGCCGCCAAGCCAGCTGCAAAATCAGCGGCCAAACCGGCAGCTGCTAAAACCGCCGCCAAGCCTGCAGCGAAAACCGCTGCCGCTAAACCGGCAGCCAAGCCAGCGGCAAAACCTGCTGCAGCGAAGAAACCAGCAGTGAAAAAACCGGCGGCTCCGAAAGCTGCCGCAGCCAAACCAGCAGAGGCTACCGCCAAACCGGCAACTCCGGTGACTTCGGCAGCTGTGGCAAGCACTTCGAACTCCGCTTCCGCGCCGACCCCTGCTGTAACCCAGACTGCCGCGTCAGCTCCATCGACGCCAACCAGTCAGTCCTGATAGTTCAGGGCTCAAAAAAACGCCCGGCCTGCCAAGGTCGGGCGTTTTTGTTTGAGGCTTGAATAGATCGCAGCCTGCGGCAGCTCCTACAGGTCAATGCGATCCAATGTAGGAGCTGCCGCAGGCTGCGATCTTTTGATCTTAATGCTCCTCCAGGTACTGCATCGCCATCTGCTCAGTCGCCGCCTTGATCGAGGGCAACAGATGCGGCGCCACCAGCATCATGATCTGGTAGACCACCAACCGAACTTCGCCTTCACGGCCCAGAATCCGCTGATAGTCCAGTGAGAACAGCAGCGTCAGGGTGATCTGCTCCACCAATTGCCCCAGCGCCTGGGTGTCGCTGACCAATTGCCCCAAGGCCTTCAGTCGAGCCAGCAGCGACGCCAGTGTGCGCTTGAGCGCATTGAGCAAGTTGCGAATACCCTTGGCCAGTTTCGGCAGGCGCCCGGCCAGATTCGACAGGTCCTGGAACAGGAAGCGATAGTGTGACAGGCGCTCGACGATCAGGTGCAGGAACAGCCAGTAATCCTCAGGAGCCAGTTCGACGTCGGCCGGAGGATCGAGCAACGGGGACAGTTCGGCCTGGAAACGTTCGAACAGGCCGAGAATCAGCGGCTCCTTGCCGTGGAAGTGGTAATACAGATTGCCCGGGCTGATGCCCATTTCGTTGGCGACTTCCATGGTGGAAACATTCGGTTCGCCCTTCTCATTGAACAACTGCAGGGCACATTCGAGTATCCGTTCGCGGGTTTTCATCCAGTCTTCTTATGATCGGGTCATGCCACGGCCGTTAAAGGCCGCGGTCGTTGAACATCAGCGCACGCGCACGTAAGTCCCGGGCGCCGCCTCCATCGGTGGATAATTCTGATTGCCGAGGGCCATGTGGGTTTCTTTTTGCGCGCCCGAGCGCTCCTGAATCCAGCCCAGCCATTGCGTCCACCAGCTACCGTCGACGGGCTTGGCGTCGTAGTACCAGGCCCTGGGGTCGCTGCTTAGTTTTGCACCTTCGAGGTAGTTGGCTTTCGGATTGTTCGGCGGGTTGAGAATGCTCTGCACATGACCGCTGTTGGCCAGGACAAAGCGACGCTCGCCACCGAGCAACAGGGTTGAGCGATACACCGCGTCCCACGGCGTGATGTGATCGTTGATGCCGGCCACGCTGAAACTGTCGACGGTGACCTTTTGCAAGTCGATCGGGGTGCCGCACACTTCCAGGCCACCCGGATGGCTCAGCGGGTTGTGCTTGAAGAAGTCCAGCAAGTCACCATGCAGGGCGGCCGGCAGGCGTGTGTTGTCATTGTTCCAGTAGAGAATGTCGAACGCCGGCGGCTCCTTGCCCATCAGGTAATTGTTGACGAAGTAGCTCCAGATCAAATCGTTGGGGCGCATCCAGGCGAAAACCTTGGCCATGTCGCGGCCTTCCAGCACACCTTTCTGGTAGGAGCGGCGCTTGGCCGCCTCCAGGGTCTGTTCGTCGGCGAAGAGTGTGGCCGGGCTGTCCAGTTGGCTGTCGAGCAGGCTCACCAGGTACGTCGCGCTGGAGACGCGGCGCAACTGTCGCTTGGCTTGCAAGTGGCCCTGCAGGGCAGCAATGGTCAGCCCGCCAGCGCAGGCGCCCATCAGGTTGACCTCGCGCGCGCCGGTGATTGCCCGGCAGACATTCATGGCTTCTTCCACCGCTTCGACGTAGGTCGACAGGCCCCATTCGCGGTGACGTACATCCGGATTGCGCCAGCTGATGACGAAGGTTTGCAGGCCGTTCTTGAGCGCGAACTGGACGAAGCTGTTATGGGGGCTGAGGTCAAAAATGTAGTACTTGTTGATCTGTGGCGGCACCACCAGCAGCGGTTTGGAATACTGCTTTTCGCTCATCGGCTTGTATTGGATCAGCTCCAGCAGCTCGTTGCGAAACACCACGGCGCCGGTGGTGGTGGCGACGGTCTTGCCAACCTCGAATGCATGCTTGGTGACTTGCCGGGGCAAGCCATCGTTGTGCAAGAGGTCATCGACCAGATGGCCGATCCCGCGCACCAGGCTGTTGCCGCCGGAGTTGAAGATTTCCTTGATCGCCAGCGGATTGAGCAGGCTGTTGGACGGCGACACGGCATCGTTGAGCAGGGCGAACGCGAAGTGCGCACGGGCGCGGTCATCCGGGCTCATGTTGCTTTCGTCGATCCAGCTCTTGACCTGCTTCTGCCAGCTCAGGTACGCCTGCAGGCTGCGACGATAAAAGGGATTGAGACTCCACGCCGGATCGTCGAAGCGACGGTCTTGCGGGTTGGTGGGATGCAGGGTGTCGCCCAGCAACACGCGTCCCAGTTGACCACCCAGTTTCAAGGCGTGTCGCGCGGTGTGCACGGGGTGGCGCAGGCCATGGGCGGCGACACTGCGCAAAGTCGAAACCAGATCCCGGCCACGCAGGCCGGTAATCGCACTTTGTGCGTTGATGAACTTGGCGGGGGTGGGTAGTGACTCCCTCGCAGGTTTATCGCGCATGTCTCAACACTCCTTCGTCTTCAGGCCAAATACAAAACACCGAACCAGAACACCATAGACGCTGTAGCAGGTTGTTGCGCGGTGCGATGTCCTGCCACCTCCTCTTTGCTATACAAGAAATGAGCCGCTCAGCCACCCAGTGGCGCCGGATGCGGGTGCATCACCGCCCGCTGGCGCTCCTCCTCGAGGAACTTCATGATGATTGGCGCCACCGCTTCGGCCCGGGTGATCAAGAACAGATGGCCGTCGTCGATGATGTGCAACTGGGCATTGGGAATCCGCCAGGCCAGCAAGCGCATGTTGACCAACGGAATCAAGGGATCGTCGTCGCCGGCCAGGACCAGGGTCGGCTGATTGATCTTGTGCAGCCAGTGGATGCTGGTCCAGCCGAAGCCGGCGAACAGTTGCCAGTAGTAACCGAGCTTGCCCGCCGAACGGACCTTTGCCGCATGGCTTGCAGCCAGCGTCGGGTCGCGACGGAACGAGCCGCCGTAGATCATCGGCGCAATGCGGATCACGTGGGATGGCTGGATGTACCGTCGTGGGCTGGCCATCATCCACAAGACTTTCGGCTTGCCCGGCACCATCACCGTACCCGCGGCTGTCGCTGCCAGGACCAGCTTCTTGCACCGCTCTGGATAGTCATAGGCGAACTGTTGCGCAAGGGCGCCACCCCAAGACACGCCGATCACGTTGACTTGCCCGTAATCGAGGTAGTCGAGCATGCGTGCCGTGAGCTTTGCCAGGCCTGGGAAACGATACGGACGATTGGGCGTCGATGAACCGCCAACACCGGGTACGTCGAAGGCGATGACTTCGAGGTCCGGGTCCAGCGCTGCGACGAACGGAAACACCAGCTCCAGGTTGGCGCCGATGCCGTTGAAAATCAGCAAGGGCGTCAAGTGAGGCTTGCCGGGGCGCACCGCCGTGCGGAGGGTCTGGCCATCCAGGTCGACGGTGCGGAATATGAACGGTTGCGGCATGCTTCTAGCCCTGTTTATGAATTCATCCCCGAACCCCTGTAGGAGCGAGCCTGCTCGCGAAGGACGTTAACGATAACGCGTGCTGTCTGAGTTAACGCGTTGTCCTCACTTTTTCGCGAGCAGGCTCGCTCCTACAGGTGAAGGCGGGGTGTGTCAGTTACCGTTCGTGCACGTAGGTGCCTGGCGCCGCTTCACCTGCCGGATACGCCTTGCTGCCCAGTTTTGTCGGGGACTTTTTCAGCTCGCCCGAGCGTTGGGCCTGCCAGGCCTGCCAGTGCAGCCACCAGGAATCTGTATGCTTGGTGGCATTCGCTTGCCATTCATCGGCATTTTCCGCCACTTCGGTGCTGGTCATGTAGCGCGATTTCGGATTGCCCGGCGGGTTCAGGATGCTCTGGATATGCCCGCTGCTCGACAGCACGAATTCAACGTTGCCGCCAAACAGTTGCGCCGACTTGTAGCAGGACTTCCACGGGGTGATGTGGTCGTTGGTGCCGGCCAGGGAAAAGATGTCGGCCGTCACCTGCTTGAGGTCGATGGGGGTGCCGCACACTTCCAGTGCATTCGGGCGAATCAGTGGGTTATTTTTGAACAGTTCGATCAGGTCGCCGTGGAACGCCGCGGGCAACCGTGTGGTGTCGTTGTTCCAGAACAGGATGTCGAACACCGGCGGTTCGTTGCCTAGCAGGTAATTGTTGACCCAGTAGTTCCAGATCAGATCGTTGGGGCGCATCCAGGCGAAGACCTTCGCCATGTCGCGGCCTTCCAGTACGCCGGCCTGGTACGAGTGGCGCTTGGCGGCTTCAAGGGTCTGTTCATTGACGAACAGGGCGACGTCGCTGTCGAGGGTGGTATCAAGCACGCTCACCAGCAAGGTCAGGGCGTTGACCTTGTTTTCGCCAATCGCCGCGTAATGGCCCAGCAGCGCGGTGCAAGTGATGCCGCCGGAGCAGGCCCCGAGCATGTTCACGTCTTTGCTGCCGGTGATCGCGGTAACGACGTCAACCGCTTCCTTGAGGGCTTCGATGTAGGTCGACAGGCCCCACTCTCGCTGTTCCTTGGTGGGATTTCGCCAGCTGACGATGAACGTTTGCACGTTGTTGCGCAGGCAGAACCGCGCCAGGCTCTTGTCCGGGCTCAGGTCGAAAACGTAGAACTTGTTGATCTGCGGCGGCACCACCAGCAGCGGGCGTTCGTATACCTGCTCGGTGGTCGGCTTGTACTGGATCAGTTCCAGCACATCGTTGCGAAACACCACCGCGCCTTCGGTCACGCCCAGGCTCTTGCCGACCTCGAATGCACCCATGTTGACCTGGCTCGGCATGCCGCCGTTGTGTACCAGATCCTTGGCCAGGTGCGAGAGGCCGTCGAGCAGGCTTTTGCCACCGGTTTCGAAAAAGCGTTTGACTGCCGCCGGGTTGGCCGCGGTGTTGGTCGGCGCCATGGCTTCGGTCATGAGGTTGATCACGAAGTGCCCACGCGCCACATCCTTGGGGGCGAGGTTACTTTCATCGATCCAGTCGTGGAGTTCCTTGCGCCACGCCAGGTAGGTTTGCAAATAACGTTTATAGAGCGGGTTCTGGCTCCAGGCCGGATCGGCGAAGCGACGGTCATCGCTGGTCGGTTGCAGCCCGGATTTACCCAGCAGTACGTTCTTGAGTTCAAGACCAAAGTGCGCGACATGTTTGACGCTGTGCACCGGTTGCTTGATGGCCTGCCTAAGCACCATTCGAGCAGAAGCCAGTAGATCCTTTCCACGCAGCCCAACGACAGGATTAAGCCCCAAGGTGTTTTCAGAGGCTTGATACTTCAACTCATCGTTACTCTTGTTACTCATCTACGACGCTCCATTGCCCTGAGACGAGCACCTTGGTCCTGCTGTGTAGTCACACAGCAATTGCCAGGTACTACTGCTCGGGTGACCTTTGATTCTGCATCACTGCTTTTTTAATTCAGAGAGCACTGCAGGGACCTTGCCAGTCCATTGGTTACCCGAGTTTAATTTTTTTCGCAAGCGGGCCAGGCGTCGACCCTGAAGCCGAGCATTCAAACAGATGGAATTAGAAAATGCCCTCTAAAGAGCAAGAGGCGCAGGCTAGAGCATCAGCTTGACGACAGATTCGTTCGGGTCGCGGGTTTTTCCTGCGGCTTTTAGCTCGGCAAGATAATCGTCCCAAAGCGCGTCATGACGTCGCCCCAGTTCGTAGAGGTATTCCCAGGTGAACAGGCCGCTGTCGTGGCCATCGTCAAAGGTCAGTTTCAGTGCGTACTGACCGGCGGGTTCTATCTTGCTCAGTCCTACGTTGATCTTGCCAAATTGCAGGATGGGTTTGCCGTGGCCCTGGACCTCGGCGGAAGGAGAGTGCACGCGCAGGAACTCGGCGGGCAGGGTGTATTCCTCGCCGGACGCGTATTTGAGCGTCAGGGTTTTCGAGGCTTTGTGCAGCTTGATGTCGGTGGGGAGTTGGGTCATGACCGGATGTCCGTTTGTATGTGTGGCCTGACCCTTGTAGGAGCCGGCTTGCTGGTGGTGGCGGGCTTCGGTACCCCACCGACCTTT
>NZ_JBXAHO010000029.1:7615-77872 GCF_058795195.1 Pseudomonas sp. GW823-FHT06B06
CTCCCCTCCTCCCCTCCCCCCCCCCCCCCCCCCCCCCCCCCCCCCCCCCCCCCCGGCTCCTACAAGGAATCACATGACCTACAGGATATAACGGGACAGGTCTTCGTTCTGCGCCAATTCGCCCAGGTGGCTGTTGACGTAGTCGGCGTCGATCTGGATTACCTTGTCATCATGGACGCTGGCCAGGTCGCCGGCACTGAAAGACACTTCTTCCAGCAGGCGTTCAAGCAAGGTGTGCAGGCGACGCGCACCGATGTTTTCGGTTTTCTCGTTGACCTGCCAGGCGATCTCGGCAATGCGCTTGATCCCGCTCGGCAGGAATTCGATACCCAGGCCTTCGGTTTTCAGTAGCGCGCAATATTGCTCGGTGAGCGAGGCGTGGGGCTCGCTGAGGATGCGTTCGAAATCTTCCGGGCTCAGGGCCTTGAGTTCGACACGGATCGGCAGTCGACCTTGCAGCTCCGGCACCAGGTCGCTTGGCTTGCTCAGGTGGAAGGCGCCGGAGGCGATGAACAGGATGTGGTCGGTCTTGACCATGCCCAGCTTGGTGTTGACGGTGCAGCCTTCGATCAGCGGCAGCAAGTCGCGCTGCACGCCTTCGCGGGATACATCGACACCGCCGGAGTTGCCGCGCTTGGCGACCTTGTCGATTTCGTCGATGAACACGATGCCGTGCTGTTCGACTGCTTCCAGGGCCTTGGCTTTCAACTCGTCATCGTTGACCAGGCGGCTGGCTTCTTCGTCGCGCACCATCTTCAGCGCTTCTTTGACCTTGAGCTTGCGGGCTTTCTTCTTGCCCTTGCCCATGTTGGCGAACAGGCTCTGCAGCTGGTTGGTCATTTCTTCCATGCCCGGTGGCGCGGAGATGTCGACGCCGGCCATTTCGGCGACTTCGATTTCGATCTCCTTGTCGTCCAGCTGGCCTTCGCGCAGGCGCTTGCGGAACAGTTGGCGGGTATTGGAGTCCTGGGTCGGGGCGTCGTCGCTGCTGAAGCCCATGCGTGCAGGAGGCAGCAGGGCGTCAAGGATGCGCTCTTCGGCAGCGTCTTCGGCGCGGTGGCGCACTTTGACGATTTCCTGTTCGCGCAGCAGCTTGATCGCGGCATCGGCCAGGTCACGAATGATCGATTCGACATCACGGCCGACGTAGCCGACTTCGGTGAACTTGGTGGCTTCGACCTTGATGAAAGGCGCGTTGGCCAGTTTCGCCAGGCGACGTGCGATCTCGGTCTTGCCGACACCGGTCGGGCCGATCATCAGGATATTCTTGGGTGTGACTTCAACTCGCAGTTCTTCAGGCAACTGCATGCGGCGCCAGCGATTGCGCAGGGCAATGGCGACGGCGCGCTTGGCATCGTCCTGGCCGATGATATGGCGATTGAGTTCGTGGACGATTTCACGGGGAGTCATGGACATAATATTTAATGGACCTCAAGCAAGAATGAGCCGTGGCGCGGGGCCAAATCAGGCTTACTCGGCGCAGTCCTGCTCCTCAATGGTCTGGGTGTGGTTGGTGAATACACAGATGTCGCCGGCAATGCCGAGAGCGGTCTCGACGATCTCCCGGGCCGACAGGTCGGTTTTCTTCAGCAGTGCGCTGGCGGCGGCCTGGGCGTAACCGCCGCCGGAACCCATGGCGATCAGGCCTTCTTCGGGTTCGACCACGTCGCCGTTACCGGTGATGATCAGGGAGGCGTCTTTGTTGGCAACCGCGAGCATGGCTTCGAGGCGGCTCAGGGAACGATCGGTACGCCATTCCTTTGCGAGCTCGACAGCGGCGCGTACCAGGTGACCCTGATGCTTTTCAAGTTGGCCTTCGAAGCGTTCGAAGAGGGTAAAGGCGTCAGCGGTGGCACCGGCAAAACCGGCAATGACCTGGCCGTGGTACAGGCGACGAACTTTTTTCGCGTTGCCTTTCATCACGGTATTGCCAAGGGAAACCTGGCCGTCGCCGCCCATGACGACTTTGCCGTGGCGGCGAACTGAAACGATGGTGGTCAAGGGAAGAGTCTCCACGCTGCGGGGCGAAAATGCCGTATGCCCATTCATATGGGGGTGGTGGAGTGGATTTCAACTGTGGGTGTTGGCAGGAGACGAGTGGTGTTGCGCAGCGGTGATCGTTCCCACGCTCCGCGTGGGAACGCCTCAAGAGACGCTCCGCGTCCAGTGACGCGGAGCGTCACGGGCTGCATTCCCACGCGGAGCATGGGAACGATCAGCGGCCTTGGTGGAATCAGCGATTCTGGCGTTGTTGTAACAACAAATTGCTGAAGCCGGCGCCGGCCAGTTGTTTCTGTGCCGTGGTCAGTTGCTCACGGTTACTGAACGGACCCACTAATACCCGATACCAGGTCTCGTCCTTCACCGTACCCGATTCAACCGCCACCGCCTGGCCAAGCAGGATGATTTGCGCCCGCACCTTATCCGCGTCAGCCTCCTTGCGGAACGATCCGGCCTGCAGGAAGAACTTGGTCACCGGTGCGGCCTTGGCCACCGGTGGCGCTGGCGGCGGCGTAATGCCCGCCAGCGCTGCCTGGGCACGGGCGGTATCGATCTTCGCCGCTTCCGCCGGTGTAACCGGCGTTGTCGGAATGGCCGGTACCTGCGGCGTCGGCAGGGTTTTTTCCGGCACGGCATCCGGTGGCACGATCACTTCCGATTCCGGCAACAGGGTGTAGAAGTCGTATTTCGGCTTCACCGGTTGCGTCGGACTCGGCGGGGTCTTGTTGGCCTCGGCGATCTTGGTGGCTTTCTGTTGCTGCTCGACTTTCTCGCGCTTGACCGTGTCGCTGCCCTTGCCGGGCTCCAGCTTCATCAGGAATACGATGAAAGCACCGACCGTCAGGCCGATGGCCATCCACAGCCATCCCGGGATCGGTTGCTTCGCTGGAGCTTGGTAACGGCTGGCGCCACGCTTGGGTGCAGGTTTTTTCTTGGCAGCCAACTTACATACGCTCCAGAGTTTCCAGGCCCAAGAGTTCCAGGCCTTGTTTGAGAGTGCGTCCGGTCAGCGCGGCGAGGCGCAGACGGCTCTGCATTTGTTCCGGGGTATCGGCGGCGAGGATCGGGCAGTTCTCGTAGAAGCTGGAGAACAGGCCGGCGACGTCATACAGGTAGGTGCAGAGGATGTGCGGGGTGCCTTTCTCGGAAACGTTGTTCAGCACCTCGCCAAACTGCGCGAGTTTTGCCGCCAGTTCAAGTTCGTGCGGGGCTTCGAGAACGATCTGGCCTTCGACTTCGCTGAAGTCCTTGCCGAGTTTGCGGAACACGCCAGCCACGCGGGTGTAGGCGTACAGCAGGTACGGGGCGGTGTTGCCCTCGAAGTTCAGCATCAGGTCGAAGTTGAAGCTGTAGTCGCTGGTGCGGTGCTTGGACAGGTCGGCATATTTCACCGCACCGATACCCACCACCTTGGCGATGTTGCGCAGCTCGGCTTCGGCCAGCTCCGGGTTCTTGTCCTTCACCAGTGTGTAGGCGCGCTCCTGGGCTTCTGTCAGCAGGTCGATCAGCTTCACGGTGCCGCCGTCACGGGTCTTGAACGGGCGACCGTCAGCGCCGTTCATGGTACCGAAGCCCATGTGTTCCATTTCCATCGGGTGCGTCACGAAGCCCGCTTTACGGGCGACTGCGAACACTTGCTGGAAGTGCAGGGCTTGACGCTGGTCGACGAAGTACAGGGCGCGATCGGCCTTGAGCGTGCCGCTGCGGTAGCGCACGGCGGCCAGGTCGGTGGTGGCGTACAGGTAGCCTCCGTCGGCCTTGACGATGATCACGGGCAGCGGGTCGCCGTCGGCGTTCTTGAACTCGTCGAGGAACACGCACTGGGCGCCGTTGCTCTCGACCAGCATGCCGGCGGCCTTCAGGTCGTTGACCACATTGATCAGGTCGTCGTTGTAGGCGCTTTCGCCCATCACGTCGGCCATGGTCAGCTTGACGTTCAGCAGCTCGTAGATTTTCTGGCAGTGGGACAGCGAGATGTCCTTGAACTTGGTCCACAGTGCCAGGCAATCGGGATCGCCAGCCTGCAGCTTGACCACCAGGCCACGGGCGCGGTCGGCGAACTCTTCGGATTCGTCAAAGCGCCCTTTGGCGGCGCGATAGAAGTTTTCCAAGTCCGACAGTTCGTCGCTGGTGATCGGGTTTTCCTGCAGGTAAGCCATCAGCATGCCGAACTGGGTGCCCCAGTCGCCGACATGGTTCTGCCGGATCACTTCGTCACCGAGGAATTCCAATACGCGGGCTACGCCGTCGCCAATGATGGTCGAGCGCAAGTGGCCGACGTGCATCTCTTTGGCCAGGTTCGGTGCCGACAGGTCGACCACGGTGCGCTGTACCGGGCCAGCCTTGCGTACGCCGATGTGTTCATCGGCCAGGGCGGCGTCCAGGCGAGTGGCCAAGGCCTGGGTGTTCTGGAAGAAGTTCAGGAAGCCAGGGCCGGCGATTTCGGCCTTCGAGACGTTCTCGTCAGCCGGCAGGGCCGCGATGATTTTTTCCGCCAGGTCGCGCGGTTTCATGCCCGCAGGCTTGGCCAGCATCATGGCGATGTTACTGGCGAAGTCGCCGTTTTTCTTGTCGCGAGAGTTTTCAACCTGGATCGCCGGCGACAGGCCTTCAGGCAACACACCTTCGTTGACGAGTTGGGTGATGGCTTGTTGGATCAGCTGGCGAATGGTGTCTTTCATGGTCTTCTCTTTCGACCGCAGGCGCGGCGGCGCATCAATGCGCTGGTGGAAAAACTGGGCATTATCCGTTGCCGAGGCGACCTTGCCAACCATAGCTGGCAGGTTATGGATATGCGGTGACAAATCGGGCCCCTTCGCGAGCAGGCTCGCTCCCACAGTAGATCAAGGGTGTGCATAAACTCTGCATTCACCTTAACCCCTGTGGGAGCGAGCCTGCTTGCGAAGGCGACCTTGCGATCAATACAAATCGACGGGATCGACATCCAGCGACCAGCGCACCGCCCGCCCGCTTGGCATCTGCTCCAGCACCAACAGCCAGCTGGCAAGCAACCGGTGCAGCGGTGCCCGGGCCGTAGCCTGTAACAACAACTGGGCACGATAACGCCCGGCGCGTCGCTCCATCGGGGCGGGTACCGGCCCGAGCAGTTCGATTGCGCTCAGATTCTGTTCGGCGAGCAAGCGCTCGGCCTCGCTGCAGGCCTCATCGAGGAACCCTTCGGCCTGTCCGGGCTTGTGGGCCTCGGCGCGCAGCAATGCCAAATGCGCAAACGGCGGCAAGCCGGCTGCGCGACGTTCACTCAAGGCCTGCTCGGCAAAGGCGAAGTAACCCTGTTCGGTCAACTGCACCAGCAGCGGGTGGTCGGCCAGGTGTGTCTGGATGATCACCTTGCCCGGCTCTTCCGCCCGGCCTGCTCGACCGGCGACCTGGACAATCAGTTGCGCCATGCGCTCACTGGCGCGGAAGTCGCCGGAGAACAGCCCGCCGTCCGCATCCAGGATCGACACCAGGGTGACCCGTGGGAAGTGGTGGCCCTTGGCAAGCATCTGCGTGCCGACCAGGATGCACGGCTGCCCTTTGTGGATGGTGGAGAACAACTGGTTCATCGCGTCCTTGCGCGACGTGCTGTCGCGGTCGACCCGCAAGACCGGATAGTCCGGGAACAGGATTCCCAGGCGTTCCTCGGCCCGTTCGGTGCCGGCTCCCACGGGGCGCAGGTCGACCTTGTTGCACTTGGGGCACTGGCGCGGTACGCGTTCGACGTAGCCGCAATGATGGCAACGCAGTTCGCCGTAGCGCTGGTGCACCGTCATGCGCGCATCGCAGCGTTGGCACTCGGACATCCAGCCGCAGTCATGACACAGCAGGGTTGGGGCAAAGCCGCGGCGGTTGAGGAACACCAGCACCTGCTGGCCGGCAGCGAGGGTCTGGCCGATGGCTTGTTGCATGGGCCCGGAAATGCCGCTGTCCAGTGGACGGCTTTTCACGTCCAGGCGTAGGAAGCGCGGTTGTTTGGCGCCGCCGGCACGCTCGTTCAGCCGCAGCAGGCCATACCGGCCGGTGTAGGCGTTGTGCAGGCTTTCCAGTGAGGGCGTGGCAGAGCCCAGGACAATCGGGATGTTTTCCTGGCGTGCCCTGACCAGCGCCAGGTCGCGGGCGTGATAGCGCAAGCCTTCCTGCTGTTTATAGGAACCATCGTGTTCTTCGTCGATGATGATCAGCCCCGGGTTTTTCATCGGCGTGAACAGCGCCGAGCGGGTGCCGATAATGATGTCGGCTTCACCATCGCGGGCGGCGAGCCAGGCCTCGAGACGTTCGCGATCATTGACCGCCGAGTGAATCAGCGCGATACGCGCGTTGAAACGTTGCTCGAAGCGCGCCAGGGTCTGCGGGCCGAGGTTGATTTCCGGGATCAGTACCAGTGCTTGCTTGCCGGCCTCCAGGGTTTCGCGAATCAGCTGCAGATAGACTTCGGTCTTGCCGCTGCCGGTGACACCGGCCAACAGAAACGCATGATAACTGTCGAACCCTGAGCGAATCGCTTCATAGGCGGCGCGTTGCTCCGGGTTGAGCGGCAGCTCCGGTTGGGCCAGCCAGTGATCATGCCGGGCTCCGGGGGCGTGCCTGCGAATGTCGACCTGGACCAGTTCCTTGGCCAGCAGCAGGTCGAGGCTGTCCTTGCTCAGCATCAGCTTGCTCAATAGCTGATGGGCAACGCCGTGGGGGTGCTGGGCCAGCGTTGCCAGGGCTTCGCGCTGGCGCGGGGCGCGGGCGATGCGCGGGTCATCGAGGCTGGCGCCCGGCGCAGCGGACCAGAAGCGCTCCTGGCGCGCCTCAGCCAGTTCGCCCTGGCGCAGCAATACCGGCAGTGCCCAGCTCAAGGTGTCGCCGAGGCTATGCTGGTAATACTGCGAGGTCCACAGGCAAAGCTTGAACAGCGCGGGCGGCAAGGGCGAAGTTGCGTCAAGCAGTGCGAGGGCGGGTTTGAGTTTTTCCGCCGGCACTTCGCTGGTGTCGGCGACCTCCACCAGAATCCCGATCATCTCCCGCCGGCCGAACGGCACCCGCAAGCGCATACCGGGGTGCAACTGCGCACGCAGAACGCCAGCCGGCGCCCGGTAGTCAAACAGGCGGCGCAGGGGCGAAGGCAGGGCGAGGCGCAAAATGGCGTCGGGCACGCGGGGGGATCTCGATAGACGGTACAAAGGATGACTCAGGGCCGGGAGCCTAGCAGACGACCGGTTTGAGGGACAGCTTGCGTGATTGGCATTGTCTGGTAGAATCCGCGGCCTAATTACGTGCGGTATTCAACAATAGTGTTGGGTGGCGGCACGCTAGCCCGAGGAAGACACCATGAAAGCTGATATCCATCCAGAATACCCAGCAGTTGCTGTTACCTGCAGCTGCGGCAACAAGTTCGAAACTCGTTCGACCTTCGGCAAAGCCCTGGCGATCGACGTTTGCAACGAATGCCACCCGTTCTACACCGGTAAGCAGAAGACTCTGGACACTGGCGGCCGCGTTCAGCGCTTCGCAGACCGTTTCGGTGCTTTCGGTGCGAAAAAGGCCTAAGGCCGATCATCATGGGAAAACGCTGCAGTTTTCCCATGCTGATGAAAAAGGCGTCCCTCGGGACGCCTTTTTTGTGTCTGTGATTTGGCTGCAATGGCCATTTTCAAATAATTGTAGACATTTTTTACTTGGATTGTGAACAGTCTATCCCTTGTGTTCCGCGGCTCTTGGCCCAAAGTCGTAGGGCCGGGCGCTTGACAGGGGTGACCGGTCAGTCTTGTGGGGATTTTGCCAGGCGCGTATCCTCGCTGACCAGTCTGTCCAACAGTAAAAGCGGAATGCCAAAATGTCTGATCTGAAAACTGCCGCTCTCGAATATCACGCCAATCCTCGTCCAGGGAAGCTGAGTGTCGAGCTCACCAAGGCCACTGCTACCGCCCGCGACCTGTCGCTGGCGTACAGCCCCGGCGTAGCTGAACCAGTACGCGAGATCGCCCGCGATCCTGAGCTGGCCTACAAATACACCGGCAAAGGCAACCTGGTTGCAGTCATTTCCGATGGCACCGCGATTCTGGGCCTGGGTAACCTCGGCCCATTGGCCTCCAAACCAGTGATGGAAGGTAAAGGCGTGCTGTTCAAGCGCTTCGCCGGCATCGACGTTTTCGACATCGAAGTCGATTCTGAAAGCCCGCAGGCCTTCATCGACACCGTCAAGCGGATCTCCATCACTTTCGGTGGCATCAACCTGGAAGACATCAAGGCGCCTGAGTGCTTTGAAATTGAACGCGCCCTGATCGAGCAGTGTGACATCCCGGTATTCCACGACGACCAGCACGGTACCGCGATCGTGACCGCAGCCGGCATGATCAACGCCCTGGAAATCGCTGGCAAAACCCTGCCGCAAGCCAAGATCGTGTGCCTGGGTGCCGGTGCTGCCGCCATCTCCTGCATGAAATTGCTGGTGAGCATGGGTGCCAACATCGAAAACATCTACATGGTTGACCGTACCGGTGTGATCCACTCCGGCCGTGACGACCTGAACCAGTACAAGGCCGTCTTCGCTCACGCGACTGACAAACGCACCCTGGCAGACGCCCTGCAAGGTGCAGACGTGTTCGTCGGCCTGTCCGGCCCGAACCTGCTGAGCGCTGAAGGCCTGCTGTCCATGGCGCCTAACCCGATCGTGTTCGCGTGCTCCAACCCTGATCCGGAAATCTCCCCGGAGCTGGCACACGCTACCCGTAGCGACGTGATCATGGCCACCGGCCGTTCGGACTACCCGAACCAGGTCAACAACGTGCTGGGCTTCCCGTTCATCTTCCGTGGTGCCCTGGACGTTCGCGCCAAGCGCATCAACGAAGAAATGAAAGTGGCTGCGGCCAACGCCTTGCGTGAACTGGCCAAGCTGCCAGTGCCTCAGGAAGTGTGCGATGCCTACGGTGGCATCAAGCTGGAATTCGGTCGTGAGTACATCATTCCGAAACCAATGGATGCTCGCTTGATCACCCTGATCTCTGACGCTGTGGCCAAGGCTGCGATCGAGACCGGCGTGGCGACCCTGCCGTATCCGAAGAACTACCCGCTCAAAAGCGTGGATGACGTGTTCAACGGCTAAGCCGTTGTAGCGCTTCAACCGAAAGCCCCGGCTCGTTTTGAGCCGGGGCTTTTTTACATCCGTGAGTTTTGCGTCGATTGTGCAGGCCTTTTCGCGGGCAAGCCCGCTCCCGCAAGGTTTATGCGATTCCTGTGGGAGCGGGCTTGCCCGCGAAGGCGGCAGTTAAATAAATGCAAATCTGGCAGGCAATAAAAAGCCCTGCACTTCTCACGAGGGCAGGGCTCTTTGATGTGGCTTGCGATCAGAACAAATCGATCGGCGCGCCCTCATCCGCCGGTAGCGGGCTGCCTGGAGCGTTGCCGTTGCCCAGCTCATTGCCCGTCGGCGGCGTATCTTCGACCTTGAACAGCTCGAAGTAGGCCCCAGGCGTGCCTGGAGTGGCTGCACGGCCGCTGATTGGATCTACCCGCAGGCTCAGGATGCCTTCCGGCTCTGGCTGGGTGTGAGGCGGCAGGTCTTTGAGCGCGGCACCCATGAAGTTCATCCAGATGGGTAGGGCGACGGTGCCACCAAACTCCTTGCGACCCAGGCTTTCGGGCTGGTCGAAGCCTGTCCAGACGGTGGTGACGTAATCGGCGTTGTAGCCGGAGAACCAGGCGTCCTTGGACTCGTTGGTGGTGCCGGTCTTGCCGGCAATGTCGCTGCGGCCCAGGGCCAGCGCGCGACGACCGGTACCGAGCTTGATCACGTCCTCCAGCATGCTGTTGAGGATGTAGGTGGTTCGTCCATCGACAATGCGTTCAGCCACGGCAGGTGTTTGTGGTGCTGGTTGCTCGCCCGGTGCCTGGCCAGGTGTTGCATTGACCGTAAAGGCTTCGGCGGCGGGTGCGGCGATACCGTCGGTCGCGACAGCGCCTTTTGGCACGCTGGGTGGGTTCGCAACGAACAGTGTATCGCCATTGCGGCTTTCGATCTTTTCGATGATGTACGGGGTGATCTTGTAGCCACCGTTGGCAAAGGTACTCCAGCCCGTGGCAATTTCCATTGGTGTCAGGGTTGCGGTACCCAGGGCCAGGGAAAGGTTGGGTGGCAGATCCTGCTTGTTAAAGCCAAAGCGGGAGATGTAGTCGATGGTCTTGCCAACGCCCATCGCTTGCAACAGGCGAATCGAAACCAGGTTACGTGACTTGTAGAGCGCTTCACGCAGGCGGATCGGGCCGAGGAAGGTATTGGTGTCGTTTTTCGGGCGCCAGACTTTGTCCAGGTATTCGTCGACAAACACGATCGGTGCGTCGTTCACCAGGCTGGACGCGGTGTAGCCGTTATCCAGTGCGGCACTGTAGACGAAAGGCTTGAAGCTCGAACCCGGCTGGCGCTTGGCTTGAAGGGCGCGGTTGTAGTTACTTTGCTCAAAGGCGAAACCGCCGACCAGCGCGCGGATGGCGCCGTTTTGCGGATCAAGGGAGACCAATGCGCCCTGAGCCTGCGGGATCTGGCTGAATTTCAGCGAATTGTCCGCCTGGCGTTGCACGCGAATCAGATCGCCGACCTGGGCCACATCCGAAGGCTGCTTGGGGTTTGGACCCATGCTGTTGGTGTTCAGGAATGGGCGAGCCCATTTCATGGTGTCCCAGCTAACGTGTTCGCTGCCGGTGCGGGTCAGCACCTGCAGGCCGCTCTTGTCGACCTGGGTGACGATGGCTGGTTCAAGGCTGCTGATGGTGCGTTGCTTGGTCAGTTCGGTCGCCCACGCCTCGCGCGTCTTGCCCGGCAGACGAGACTCGGGGCCCCGATAGCCGTGACGCTGGTCATAGGTCATCAAGCCTTCGTGGAGGGCGGTGTTGGCCATTTCCTGAAGGTTGCTCGGCACCGTGGTGGTGACGCGGAAACCTTCGGTGTACGCATCGCTGCCATAGCGGCCAACCATTTCGGCGCGGGCCATCTCGGCGATGTAGGGCGCGTTCACTTCTGGAGTCGGTACGTGATAGCTGGCGTTCAGCGGCTCGTTGACGGCAGTGGTGTAGTCGGCTTCGCTGATTTTGCCCAGCTTGTACATGCGCCCCAGGATCCAGTCGCGACGCTCCTTGCTACGGGCCGGGTTGGCCAGCGGGTTGAATCGCGAAGGCGCTTTGGGCAAGCCGGCGATCATCGCCATCTGCGCCAGGCTGATGTCGCGAATCGACTTGCCGTAATACACCTGCGCCGCTGCCTCGATGCCGTAGGCGCGGTTGCCCAGATAGATCTTGTTGACGTACAGCTCAAGGATTTCATCCTTGGTCAGCTGCCGTTCGATCTGCAGGGCCAAGAGGATTTCGGTGGTTTTACGCGAGAAGCTGCGTTCGCTGGTCAGGAAGAAGTTTTTTGCCACCTGCATGGTGATGGTGCTGCCGCCGGACTGGATATGGCCACTTTTGACCAGTTGAGTGGCAGCGCGCATCAGGCTGCTGGGATCGACGCCGTAGTGATTGGCGAAGTTATCGTCTTCAGCACTTAGTAACGCATTAATGAAGTTGGGGGGAATGTCGGCGAAACGGATCGGTGTACGGCGCATTTCGCCAAATTCTGCGATCAACTTGTTGTCGCTGCTGTAGACCCGCAGGGGAATCTGCAACTGGATGCTTCTCAGTGCCTCAACGGAGGGCAATCCAGGACTAAGGTAAAGAAACGCCCCACTCAGACCCAGAAGCAGTCCGCAGAATACGGCGACGATGGACCAACCGAAAAATTTCAGCAGACGAATCAAGGCTTTTGGACATCCAGGGCAAAAAATGAATTTGGCATCAGGGTTCAGGCTAAAGGAGAACGACCCGCGCTTGAGAAAAACCGGAAAAAAACGCTGGGCATTATAAGCATTTTTCCGTCCAAGGCGTTATTTGCGCTAGCTGTCAAGACGGGTGGATTGAACGCAACACCCGTTATGGAGTCCGTAACTCACGGAAAGTCATAGGGAATTGGTAGTGCTAAGACTCTTCAATAAAAAAGCCAGGTCGCTCCTGGGAATCGATATCAGCTCCACTTCGGTGAAGTTGCTGGAACTGAGCCGCCAGGGCAATGGCTATCGGGTCGAAGCCTACGCAGTCGAGCCGTTGCCCGCCAAGGCGGTCATCGAGAAAAATATCGCCGAGCTCGATGGGGTGGGCCAGGCGCTGGCGCGCGTGCTGGTCAAGGCCAGGACCGACCTCAAGTACGTAGCGGTGGCCGTGGCCGGTTCTGCAGTGATCACCAAGACCATTGAAATGGATGCCGGCCTTACCGATGACGAGATGGAAGACCAGTTGAAGATCGAGGCCGACCAGTACATCCCTTATCCGCTGGACGATGTCGCCATCGATTTCGAAGTCCAGGGCGCTTCCACGCGCAATCCTGAGCGGGTCAACGTGTTACTTGCCGCCTGTCGCAAGGAAAATGTCGAGGTCCGTGAGGCCGCACTGGCCCTGGCGGGCTTGACTGCGCGCGTGGTCGACGTGGAGGCCTATGCCCTGGAGCGTTCGTTCGGTTTGCTCAAGATCCAGCAGGGAGGCGCTCAAGGGCGCTTGGTGGCAGTAGTCGATGTCGGAGCAACCATGACCACCCTGAGCGTGCTGCTTGAGGGGCGGATTATCTATACCCGAGAGCAATTGTTCGGCGGCCGTCAGCTCACCGAGGCAATTCAGCGCCGATATGGCCTGACCGTTGAGCAGGCCGGCTTGGCGAAGAGACAAGGCGGCTTGCCGGATGATTATGTCGGCGAAGTGCTGCAGCCGTTTCGCGAAGCGCTGGTACAGCAAGTATCGCGCTCATTGCAGTTCTTCTTCGCTTCGGGCCAGTACAGCGCGGTCGACCAGATTCTGCTGGCCGGCGGTACTGCGTCAATCCCCGGTCTGGAGCGGTTGATCGAGCAGCAATTGGGAACGCCAACGCTGGTGGCCAACCCGTTTTGCGACATGACGTTGGGCAGCAAGGTCAATGCCGTGGCCCTGGCCAGCGATGCGCCGGCGCTGATGATTGCCTGCGGGTTGGCCCTCAGGAGTTTCGACTGATGGCGCGGATCAATCTATTACCCTGGCGCGAAGAGCGACGGGAAGAGCGGCGCAAGCGCTTCCTCGTGGTGCTGGCAGCTGTAGTGCTGGGTTCGGCAGGCGCCTTGCTCGTGCTCAACCAAGTCATCGGCGGAGCTATCGAGCGGCAGATTGCACGTAACGACTACATCGGCAGACAGATCGCCATGGTCGACGAGCGGATCAAGCAGATCAGCGATCTCAAGGCTCGTCGCCAACAATTGGTCGAGCGCATGAGCATCATCCAGGACTTGCAAGGTAATCGCCCGATCAGCGGGCGAATATTTGATCAACTGGCGCGGACCTTGCCCGATGGGGTGTATTTCACCGAAGTCAAAATGACGGGCAAGACCTTGTCCATCACTGGGGCGGCGCAATCGAACAACCGTGTTTCAGACCTGATGCGAAACCTGGAGGCGTCCGACTGGTTCGATGCGCCCAGCCTGACTGAAGTCAAGGCGACGACCTCGGGCCAACTGGACCAGGCCAATGTTTTTCAGTTGACCGTTCGTCAAACCCGGACCGCGGCCGTGGAGGATGGCGAATGAGTCCGTCCGAATGGCTCGACGGGTTGCGCAGGATCGATATCAACGATCTGGATACTCACAACATGGGGGCCTGGCCACCCGCGATTAAAGTCCTGATGGGCATTGTGGTCGCGGTCCTGGTGCTGTCGATCGGCTACAACTTTTCCACGAGCGAGCTTGAAAACCAGCTTGAGCTCAAGCGAGAGGAGGAGTCGACCCTCAAGGAGCAATTTGCCAGCAAATCCCAAATGGCGGCGAATCTGGAACTTTACTCCCAGCAGATGAAGGAGATGGAGAATGCCTTCGGTGTTCTGCTACGGCAACTCCCCAGCGACACTGAAGTCCCAGGCCTGCTGGAAGATATCACTCGAACAGGGCTGGGCAGCGGCCTGGAGTTCGAAGAGATCAAGCTGTTGCCGGAGGTCACCCAGCCGTTCTACATCGAACTGCCGATCAAGATCACGGTCACCGGTGCCTATCACGACCTGGCCACTTTTGTCAGTGGCGTGGCCGGGTTGCCGCGTATCGTCACCCTGCATGATTTCGACCTCGCGCCGGTCAATCCAGACGACGGACCGAAATTGCGCATGAGCATCCTGGCCAGGACTTACCGCTACAACGACAAGGGACTGAATTGATGAGCCCGCTACGTGGTTGTTCGATAGTGGTTTTGGTCGCCTTATTGGCTGGCTGTGACGGCGGCGATGATTTCAGCGACCTGGACGCCTACATGAACGAAATGCGCCTTCGGGCGCCGGGCAAAATTGAACCAACGCCGACATTTCGGTCTTACCCGACGTTCACCTACAACGCCGCCAACTTGCGTAGCCCGTTTTCACGGCAGGTCAAGGTCGATCTGGCACACCAACAAGGTGCGCGCAACGTCAAGCCTGACCCCAGCCGGGTCAAGCAGTACCTCGAGGGTTTCAATATCGAGCAGTTTGAAATGGTCGGCACGATTTCCAATGCGGCAGGCTCCTTTGCACTGCTGCGCGGCGCTGGTGGGGTGCATCGGCTGAAAGTCGGTGATTACCTGGGGCGTAACGACGGCCGGATTGTCGCCATCAGTGGCTCGCAAGTCGAAGTGGTAGAAATCGTTCCTGACGGCGAAGGTGCCTGGCTGGAGCGGCCGCGGATCCTTCCTTTGAAAGAGCACTCATAGTGGAACTCGTACAATGAACAGGATTTTCTCCACCCTCGGAGTATCGCTATGGATAGCGTTGCTGTCACCGATGGTACAAGCGGCCAACCTCAAGGCGCTGGATGTCGCCGCATTGCCGGGAGATCGCGTCGAGTTGAAGCTGGTGTTCGACCAACCGCCTCCGACGCCCCGTGGTTATACAACGGACTCTCCTGCCCGGATTGCCCTGGATCTGCCCGGTGTCGTCAGTCAGCTGGCGAGCAAAACTCGCGACCTGGGCAGTGGCAATGCCCGCAGCGCGACCGTGGTGGAGGCCAAGGATCGTGCGCGGCTGATCATCAACCTGACCCAGTTGAGCCCCTACGACATGCGGGTCGAAGGCAATAACCTGTTTGTGGTCGTCGGGCAGGGAGGTAAAAGCCGTGCGCCAAGAGCGGCCGCTGCTGCTGTACCGGTCCCGGTTCCGGCGCGCGCGGTTGCACCGACAGGCAAAGCGATTCGTGCGGTGGATTTCCAGCGGGGTACCGAGGGCGAAGGCAATGTCGTGATCGACTTGTCGGATCCGTCCATTGCACCCGATATCCAGGAGCGCGAAGGCAAGATCGTTCTCGGCTTCAACAAGACCCGATTGCCCGAGCCGTTGCGTGTGCGCCTGGATGTGAAGGATTTCGCCACACCGGTACAATTCGTCAATGCCAGTGCCACGGGGGACAAGGCGACCATCACCATAGAACCCAGCGGTGCCTTTGACTATTCGACCTACCAGACCGACAACAAGCTGACCGTCAGCATTCGTCCGATGACGGTCGACGACCTGCAAAAGCGCAACGCCGATCGCAATGCCTACAGCGGTGAAAAGCTTTCGCTGAATTTCCAGGACATCGACGTGCGCTCGGTACTGCAACTGATCGCCGATTTCACCAACCTCAATCTCGTCGCCAGTGACACGGTCCAGGGGGGAATTACCCTGCGCCTGCAAAACGTACCCTGGGACCAGGCGCTGGACCTGGTACTGAAAACCAAGGGCCTGGACAAGCGCAAGCTGGGTAATGTGTTGCTCGTCGCTCCGGCCGACGAAATTGCCGCCCGTGAACGCCAGGAGCTGGAGTCGCAAAAGCAGATTGCCGACCTGGCACCACTGCGTCGGGAGCTGTTGCAGGTCAATTACGCCAAGGCGGCCGATATCGCCAAACTGTTCCAGTCGGTGACCAACGCCGAGGCGAAAGCCGACGAACGGGGATCGATCACGGTCGATGAACGCACCAACAACATCATTGCCTACCAGACCCAGGACCGGCTCGACGAACTGCGGCGCATCGTTGCGCAGCTGGATATTCCGGTACGTCAGGTGATGATCGAGGCGCGTATCGTTGAAGCCAACGTTGACTACGACAAGAGCCTTGGCGTGCGTTGGGGAGGCTCAATACAGAACAAAGGCAACTGGAATGCCTCGGGAGTCGGTAACGGCACCAGCGACGGCGGTAGCACCAGCTCGCCGTTCGTCGACCTGGGGGTCGCCAACAACACATCGGGCATCGGCATCGCCTTCATCACCGACAACGTCTTGCTGGACCTTGAATTGACGGCCATGGAAAAGACCGGCAATGGCGAAATCGTCTCGCAACCCAAGGTCGTCACTTCCGACAAGGAAACCGCAAAGATCCTCAAGGGCACCGAGATTCCCTACCAGGAAGCCAGCTCCAGCGGCGCTACTTCGGTCTCGTTCAAAGAGGCTTCGCTATCGCTGGAGGTGACGCCGCAGATCACGCCGGACAACCGGATCATCATGGAGGTCAAGGTCACCAAGGATGAGCCGGATTACCTGAACAAGGTCCAGGATGTGCCGCCGATCAAGAAAAACGAAGTCAATGCCAAGGTCCTGGTCAACGATGGCGAGACCATCGTCATTGGTGGTGTTTTCTCAAATACTCAAAGCAAGGTTGTAGATAAGGTGCCATTTCTTGGCGATGTGCCGTATCTTGGCCGCCTTTTCCGGCGTGACGTGGTTTCGGAGAAAAAATCCGAGCTGTTGGTGTTTCTCACACCGCGTATCATGAATAACCAGGCGATTGCTGTGAGTCGTTGATTCTGTGCGAAATTTGATACTTGTAGGACCGATGGGGGCTGGAAAAAGCACCATCGGCCGATTGCTGGCCAAAGAGCTGCGCTTGCCATTCAAAGATTCCGATAAGGAAATTGAATTACGCACGGGCGCCAATATCCCATGGATCTTCGACAAGGAAGGCGAACCGGGCTTTCGTGAGCGCGAGCAGGCAATGATTGCCGAGCTGTGCGATTACGACGGCGTGGTGCTGGCGACAGGCGGTGGCGCGGTCATGCGCGAGGCCAATCGTCGGGCGCTGCGCGCTGGCGGACGTGTGGTCTATCTGCATGCCTCCGTCGAGCAGCAGGTCGGCCGCACTTCACGCGACCGCAATCGGCCATTGTTGCGTACAGCCGATCCGGCCAAGACCCTCAGGGACCTTTTGGCCATTCGCGACCCTCTTTATCGGGAAATCGCCGATCTGGTGGTGGAAACGGATGAACGACCGCCGCGAATGGTCGTGCTCGATATCCTGGAGCGTTTGCAGCAATTGCCGCCCCGTTAAAGCGTCGCACGAAATGCGCTATCCTCGGCCTCCTGCCATGACCGCTCGAGGTTGTGGCGAATGGCCATCGAGCGACGTCACACCCGCGGTGGCCGTAGACATTCGTTAACCCAAGGCAGGTTGCCTGATTCCATCTTCACTGTGGGGACACATGCAGACACTCAAGGTCGATCTAGGCGAGCGCAGCTACCCGATTCATATTGGCGAAGGTTTGTTGGACCAGCCTGAGCTGCTGGCCCCGCACATTCGCGGACGGCAAGTGGCGATCATTTCCAATGAAACCGTTGCGCCTCTCTATCTCGAACGCCTGACCCGCAGCCTTGCGCAGTTCTCGGTGATTTCCGTGGTGTTGCCCGACGGCGAGGCCTTCAAGACCTGGGAAACCCTGCAGCTGATTTTCGACGGTCTGCTGACCGCGCGGCACGATCGGCGCACCACGGTGATCGCCCTGGGTGGCGGCGTGATTGGCGACATGGCCGGCTTTGCGGCAGCCTGCTACCAGCGCGGTGTCGATTTTATCCAGGTTCCGACCACGCTGCTGTCGCAGGTTGACTCTTCGGTGGGTGGCAAGACCGGTATCAATCATCCGCTGGGCAAGAACATGGTCGGCGCCTTCTATCAGCCGAACGTCGTGCTTATCGACACCGCCTCCCTCAATACGCTGCCGGCCCGCGAGCTGTCCGCCGGCCTGGCCGAAGTCATCAAGTATGGGTTGATCTGCGATGAGCCGTTCCTGACCTGGCTCGAAGACAACGTCGACCGCCTGCGCAACCTGGATCAGCAAGCCCTCACCTATGCCATCGAGCGCTCCTGTGCGGCCAAGGCGGCCGTGGTCGGCGCCGACGAGAAAGAAACTGGTGTACGGGCAACGCTCAACCTGGGGCACACCTTCGGTCACGCCATCGAGACCCACATGGGCTATGGTGTCTGGCTACATGGTGAAGCGGTGGCTGCTGGCACTGTCATGGCTTTGGAGATGTCCGCGCGCCTGGGCTGGATCAGCGAACAGGAGCGCGACCGCGGCATTCGCCTGTTCCAGCGTGCCGGCCTGCCGGTTATTCCGCCTGAAGAGATGACCCCGGCCGATTTTCTCGAACACATGGCAATTGACAAGAAAGTGATCGACGGTCGTTTGCGCCTGGTGCTGCTGCGCCACATGGGCGAAGCGGTAGTGACCGACGATTATCCGAAAGAGGTTCTACAGGCCACGCTGGGAGCGGATTACCGCGCCCTGGCTCAGCTTAAAGGTTAATAAGAACGCGATGACTAGTTTGCATGCCGACGAGGCTTTCCTCGGCCACTACCAGTTGAGTCATGACCCTTTTGCTCCACGGGTCCCTGGCTTCAAGTTTTTCCCTGCCCAGCGCAAGCCGGTGCTGGGGCAGTTGCACCATCTGGCGCGTTACAGCCAGTTGCTGTTGGTGGTCACAGGTCCGCATGGCAGTGGCAAGACCCTGCTGCGCCAGGCCCTGGTGGCCAGTACCAACAAGCAGACCGTGCAAAGCGTGGTGGTTTCCGCCCGTGGTGCGGGTGATTCGGCTGGCGTGTTGCGCCAGGTTGCCCAGGCACTGGACGTTGCCCAGGCTGAGATCGGGGCAATTCTGAAACAGGTGGTGCAGCTTGCTCTGACTGGGCAGGAAGTCTATCTGCTGGTCGATGATGCCGAGCAGCTCGACGAGTCCGGGCTTGAAGCCTTGATGGCCTTGGGCGCGGGTGCGCCGGAAGGCCGTCCGCATGTGTTCCTGTTCGGCGAGTCCTCGATGATCGCTCAGCTTGAGGCTTTGCAACTCGAGGAAGAACGCTTCCACGTCATCGAGCTGCAGCCTTACACCGAAGAGGAAACGCGTGAATACCTGGAGCAGCGGCTTGAAGGCGCCGGCCGGGGTATCGAACTTTTCACTGTAAATCAGATCTCTGATATTCACGAAAGCTCCGAGGGTTGGCCTGGCAACATCAACCAGGCTGCCCGCGATGCGATGATCGAAGCCATGATTGCCAGCCGCTCAGCGGTGAAGCGTCCAAGTATGGGGTTCAATATGCCGAAGAAACACGTATTGGCGATTTCCGCCGTCGTTGTGGTCGCGGTAGCCGCCGCCTGGTTGATGCCTGGTCGCAGCAAGACACCGACCACCGGTGCGCCTGCCAACGAACAGGCGCAACTGCCGCTTGGCCAGGGCTCGTCGGGCGGTGCTCCGGCCGTCGAATTCGCCGGCAACACGCAGCCTACGCCATTGCCGTTGGTCGGCAATTCGCAACCTGTCATGCGTGCTCCATTGGCCGAAGCAGCGGGTGGCATTACCGAGGGCGATGACGGCGTGCCGGTCGAGGGTTCCAGCGCAACGCCACCGACCGTGACTACGATCGCACCGCCAGCGGGCGTTCCGGCTGGTCCTGCGCCAACGCCCACGCCAACCGCCAAGCCGACGCCTGCACCGACCCAGGTCGCTACCGCCAAGCCAGCGCCTGCTCCGGTTGCCAAGCCGGCTCCAGCTCCGGCGCCAGCCAAGCCAGCCGCCGCTGCTGCCAAGCCGGCCGAGAAGCCAGCGACCGTCGCCAAGGCTGCCGGTGGCACCTGGTACGCCGGTCAGGCACCGGGTAATTACGTGGTGCAGATCCTCGGCACCAGCTCGGAAACCGCCGCACAAAACTTCGTCAAGGAGCAAGGCGGCGAGTACCGTTATTTCAAGAAAGTCCTCAACGGCAAACCGCTCTACGTGATCACCTACGGCAACTTCGCCAATCGTGATGCAGCCGTTTCCGCCATCAAGGCCTTGCCAGCGAAGGTCCAGGCTGGTAAACCTTGGCCTCGCACTGTCGCCAGCGTCCAACAGGAACTGGCAACAACTCGCTGAAGATTCGGCGGCCTTACCCAGGCCGCCTCTCCAAGCACCTCAAAATTTCTACAAGTGCGCGCAACCTTTCGGGCTGCGTGCCTTGTGGTGTCTGCGTCACAGTAGTCTTTGAGTCGTAGCGGTCAAAATTAAAAAAAGTTTTGACTAGCACAGCAGATCGCTTTAAACCTTTCACAAATGCGACATAGATTTGCGACATTTCGTCGCCAAATTTGTGAGGCCAAGTGTCGGTGTGTACAATGACCTCCCTTTTGCCCCCGCAAAGCTGGCGTACGTTCGGTGCGGATGGTAAGTGGTTGAATTGAAAAGAAATTTGCCTCGATAAGGGGCAGCCTGGTGAGAAAGTGTCTATGAAAGCAGGTCTGTACCAACCAGATGAATTCAAGGATAACTGCGGTTTCGGCCTGATTGCCCATATGCAGGGCGAGCCCAGTCATACCCTTTTGCAAACGGCCATCGAGGCCCTGACCTGCATGACCCACCGCGGTGGGATTAATGCTGACGGCAAGACCGGTGACGGTTGCGGTCTGCTGATTCAAAAGCCGGACGTGTTCCTGCGAGCGATCGCCCAGGAAACCTTCGGCGTCGAACTGCCCAAGCAATACGCTGTGGGCATGGTTTTCTTCAACCAGGACCCGGTCAAGGCTGAAGCCGCTCGCGAGAACATGAACCGCGAGATCCTGGCTGCCGGCCTGCAGTTGGTCGGCTGGCGCAAAGTGCCGATCGATACCAGCGTCCTCGGCCGCCTGGCCCTTGAGCGCCTGCCACAGATCGAGCAGGTGTTCATCGGTGGCGAAGGCCTGAGCGACCAGGACATGGCCGTCAAGCTGTTCACCTCCCGTCGTCGTTCATCGGTGGCCAACGCCGCCGATACCGACCACTACGTCTGCAGCTTTTCGCACAAGACCATTATCTATAAAGGCCTGATGATGCCGGCGGACCTGACCGCCTTCTATCCAGACCTGAGCGATGAGCGCCTGCAAACCTCGATTTGCGTGTTCCACCAGCGCTTCTCCACCAACACCCTGCCGAAATGGCCGCTGGCCCAACCGTTCCGCTTCCTGGCGCACAACGGCGAGATCAACACCATCACCGGCAACCGCAACTGGGCCGTGGCCCGTCGCACCAAGTTCGCCAACGATCTGATGGATCTGGAAGAACTCGGCCCGCTGGTCAACCGTGTCGGTTCCGACTCATCGAGCATGGACAACATGCTCGAGCTGATGGTCACCGGTGGTATCGATCTGTTCCGCGGCGTGCGGATGATCATTCCGCCTGCGTGGCAGAACGTCGAGACCATGGACCCGGACCTGCGTGCGTTCTACGAGTACAACTCGATGCACATGGAACCGTGGGATGGCCCGGCCGGTGTGGTTATGACCGACGGTCGCTACGCGGTGTGCCTGCTCGACCGTAACGGCCTGCGTCCGGCGCGTTGGGTCACCACCAAGAACGGTTTCATCACCCTGGCTTCGGAAATCGGTGTCTGGAACTACCAGCCTGAAGACGTGATCGCCAAGGGCCGCGTGGGGCCTGGCCAGATCTTTGCCGTGGACACCGAGACCGGTCAGATCCTCGACACCGATGCCATCGACAACCGTCTCAAGTCACGTCATCCGTACAAGCAATGGCTGCGCAAGAATGCCCTGCGCATCCAGGCGACCATGGAAGACAACGACCACGGTTCGGCGTTCTACGACGTCGATCAGCTCAAGCAATACATGAAGATGTACCAGGTCACGTTCGAAGAGCGCGACCAGGTGCTGCGCCCGCTTGGCGAGCAAGGCTACGAAGCCGTGGGCTCGATGGGCGACGATACGCCGATGGCCGTGCTGTCCCAGCGCGTGCGTACGCCTTACGACTATTTCCGCCAGCAGTTCGCGCAGGTGACCAACCCGCCGATCGACCCGCTGCGTGAAGCCATCGTCATGTCGCTGGAGATCTGCCTCGGTGCCGAGCGCAACATCTTCCAGGAGTCGCCGGAACACGCGTCGCGCGTGATCCTCAGCTCGCCGGTCATTTCCCCGGCCAAGTGGCGCTCGCTGATGAACCTCGATCGTCCAGGCTTCGAACGCCAGATCATCGACCTCAACTACGACGAAAGCGTCGGCCTCGAAGCAGCCATCCGCAACGTCGCCGATCAGGCTGAAGAAGCCGTGCGCGCCGGTCGTACGCAGATCGTCCTGAGTGACCGTCACATTGCCCCGGGCAAGTTGCCGATCCACGCCTCCCTGGCCACCGGCGCGGTACACCACCGCCTGACCGAGAAGGGCCTGCGTTGCGACTCCAACATCCTGGTGGAAACCGCGACTGCTCGCGATCCGCATCACTTCGCCGTGTTGATCGGTTTCGGTGCCTCTGCCGTTTATCCGTTCCTGGCCTACGAAGTGCTGGGCGACCTGATCCGTACCGGTGAAGTGCTGGGCGACCTCTACGAGGTGTTCAAGAATTACCGTAAAGGCATCACCAAGGGCCTGCTCAAGATCCTCTCGAAGATGGGCATCTCGACCATCACTTCGTACCGTGGCGCACAGTTGTTCGAAGCCATCGGCCTGTCCGAGGAAGTCTGCAACCTGAGCTTCAAGGGCGTGCCGAGCCGCATCAAGGGCGCGCGTTTCGTCGACATCGAAGCCGAGCAGAAAGCCTTGGCCACCGAAGCCTGGAGCCCGCGCAAGCCGATCCAGCAAGGCGGCCTGCTGAAGTTCGTCCACGGTGGCGAATATCACGCGTACAACCCGGACGTGGTCAACACCCTGCAAGCCGCCGTGCAGCAGGGCGACTACAGCAAGTTCAAGGAATACACCTCGCTGGTGGATAACCGCCCGGTGTCGATGATCCGTGACCTGCTCAAGGTCAAGACCCTCGATACCCCGCTGGACATGAGCGAAATCGAACCGCTGGAATCGGTGCTCAAGCGCTTCGACTCCGCCGGTATCTCGCTGGGCGCCCTGTCGCCTGAGGCTCACGAAGCCCTGGCCGAAGCCATGAACCGCCTCGGTGCGCGTTCCAACTCCGGTGAAGGTGGTGAAGACCCGGCGCGCTACGGCACCATCAAGAGCTCGAAAATCAAGCAGGTTGCGACCGGCCGTTTCGGTGTGACCCCGGAGTACCTGGTCAACGCTGAAGTGCTGCAGATCAAGGTTGCCCAAGGCGCCAAGCCTGGCGAAGGTGGTCAACTGCCAGGCGGCAAGGTCAACGGCCTGATCGCCAAGCTGCGTTATGCAGTGCCGGGCGTGACCCTGATTTCGCCACCGCCGCACCACGACATCTATTCGATCGAAGACTTGTCGCAGCTGATTTTCGACCTCAAGCAGGTCAACCCGAAGGCGCTTGTCTCGGTGAAGCTGGTAGCGGAAGCGGGCGTCGGCACCATCGCTGCCGGTGTGGCCAAGGCCTACGCGGACTTGATCACCATCTCCGGCTACGACGGCGGCACCGGCGCATCGCCACTGACCTCGATCAAATACGCGGGCGCTCCGTGGGAACTCGGCCTGGCCGAAACTCACCAGACCCTGCGTGGCAACGACCTGCGCGGCAAAGTCCGGGTGCAGACCGACGGCGGCCTGAAGACCGGCCTTGACGTGATCAAGGCAGCCATCCTCGGCGCTGAAAGCTTCGGCTTCGGCACCGCGCCAATGATTGCCCTGGGCTGCAAATACCTGCGCATCTGCCACCTGAACAACTGTGCCACCGGCGTCGCGACCCAGAACGAGAAGCTGCGCAAGGATCACTACATCGGTACCGTCGACATGGTGGTGAATTTCTTCACTTACGTCGCCGAAGAAACCCGTGAGTGGCTGGCCAAGCTGGGCGTGCGCTCCCTCGAAGAGCTGATCGGTCGTACCGATCTGCTGGAAGTCCTCGAAGGCCAGACCGCCAAGCAGCATCACCTCGACCTGACCCCGTTGCTGGGCAGCGACCACGTGCCGGCGGACAAGCCACAGTTCTGCGGTGTGGAGCGTAACCCGCCGTTCGACAAAGGCTTGCTGGCCGAGAAAATGGTCGAAATGGCCACCTCGGCGATCAACGACAAGAGCGGCGCGGAGTTCGAACTGGATATCTGCAACTGCGACCGTTCCATCGGCGCGCGGATCTCCGGCGACATCGCCCGTAAGCACGGCAACCAGGGCATGGCCAATGCGCCTATCACCTTCCGCTTCAAGGGCACGGCCGGCCAGAGCTTCGGTGTATGGAACGCCGGCGGCCTGAACATGTACCTGGAAGGTGACGCCAACGACTACGTCGGCAAGGGCATGACCGGCGGCAAGCTGGTGATCGTTCCGCCAAAGGGCAGCATCTACAAGACCCAGGACAGTGCCATCATCGGCAACACCTGCCTGTACGGCGCCACGGGCGGCAAGTTGTTCGCCGCCGGTACCGCGGGCGAGCGTTTCGCCGTGCGTAACTCCGGTGCCCACACCGTCGTGGAAGGCACTGGCGATCACTGCTGCGAGTACATGACCGGTGGTTTCGTCTGCGTCCTGGGCAAGACCGGTTATAACTTCGGCTCTGGCATGACCGGCGGTTTCGCCTACGTGCTCGACCAGGACAACACCTTCGTTGACCGGGTCAACCACGAACTGGTGGAAATCCAGCGGATCAGCGGCGAGGCGATGGAAGCCTACCGTAGCCATTTGCAACGCGTGCTGAACGAGTACGTTGAGGAAACCGACAGCGAGTGGGGTCGTGAACTCGCCGAGAACCTCGATGATTACGTGCGTCGTTTCTGGTTGGTCAAGCCCAAGGCTGCCTCCCTGAAATCGTTGCTTTCCAGCACCCGTGCCAACCCGCAGTGATATGCGCCTGAAGAGTTTGATGAGGTTTTAAAATGGCTGAACGTCTGAATAATGACTTCCAGTTCATCGAGGTCGGGCGCAAGGATCCGAAGAAGAAACTGTTGCGTCAACGCAAGAAAGAGTTCGTGGAAATCTACGAACCGTTCAAACCCCAGCAGTCGGCCGACCAGGCCCACCGCTGCCTGGGTTGCGGTAACCCGTATTGTGAATGGAAGTGCCCGGTGCACAACTTCATTCCCAACTGGCTGAAACTGGTGGCCGAGGGCAATATCCTCCAGGCCGCCGAGCTGTCCCACCAGACCAACACCCTGCCGGAAGTCTGCGGCCGCGTGTGCCCGCAAGACCGTCTGTGCGAGGGTGCCTGCACCCTGAACGACGGTTTCGGCGCGGTCACCATCGGTTCGGTGGAGAAGTACATCACCGACACCGCGTTCGCCATGGGCTGGCGCCCGGATATGTCCAAGGTCAAGCCGACTGGCAAGCGTGTCGCGATCATCGGCGCGGGCCCGGCGGGCCTGGGCTGTGCCGACGTGCTGGTACGCGGTGGCGTGACGCCGGTGGTGTTCGACAAGAACCCGGAAATCGGCGGCCTGCTGACCTTCGGCATCCCCGAGTTCAAGCTGGAAAAGACCGTGCTGAGCAATCGCCGCGAAGTCTTCACCGGCATGGGCATCCAGTTCCGCCTCAACACCGAGGTGGGCAAGGACGTGACCATGGAGCAACTGCTCGAAGAATACGATGCCGTATTCATGGGCATGGGCACCTACACCTACATGAAGGGCGGCTTTGCCGGTGAAGACCTGCCGGGCGTGTACGACGCCCTGGACTTCCTGATTGCCAACGTCAACCGCAACCTGGGCTTCGAAAAGTCGCCGGAAGATTTCGTCGACATGAAAGGCAAGAAGGTCGTGGTACTGGGCGGTGGCGACACCGCGATGGACTGCAACCGTACTTCGATCCGCCAGGGCGCCAAGTCGGTGACCTGTGCCTATCGTCGTGACGAAGCGAACATGCCGGGCTCGCGCAAAGAGGTGAAGAACGCCAAGGAAGAAGGCGTGAAATTCCTCTACAACCGCCAGCCGATCGCGATTGTCGGTGAAGACAGGGTCGAAGGCGTGAAGGTGGTCGAGACCCGTCTCGGCGAGCCGGACGCCCGTGGCCGTCGCAGCCCCGAGCCGATCCCGGGCTCCGAGGAGATCATCCCGGCCGACGCCGTGGTCATCGCCTTCGGTTTCCGTCCGAGCCCTGCGCCGTGGTTCGAGCAGTTCAGCATCCAGACCGATAGCCAGGGCCGTGTAGTAGCTCCGGAACAGGGTCAGTACAAGCACCAGACCAGCAACCCGAAAATCTTCGCCGGTGGCGATATGGTTCGCGGCTCTGACCTGGTGGTGACGGCGATCTTCGAAGGCCGTAATGCAGCCGAAGGGATCCTGGATTACCTGGGCGTCTAAGCCCGCTCTAGAGCCAAAAGCAATACCCCTGTGGGAGCGAGCCTGCTCGCGAAAGCGGTCTGTCAGTCAACATCAATGTTGGATGTTACAGGCCCCTTCGCGAGCAGGCTCGCTCCCACAGTCGTTTGGTGGTGATACGAATGTCGCGTTTCAGCGCGACAAATTGACCCGATAGACAAAAGGCTGACCTGCATTCGTGCCTTTTGCGTCCGGCTCTGAGAAAATGCCCGCACTTTTTTTCCGGATGCCGACATGACTGCCCTGAAGAACGACCGTTTCCTGCGCGCCCTGCTCAAGCAACCCGTAGACGTCACTCCCGTGTGGATGATGCGTCAGGCCGGTCGCTACCTGCCTGAATACCGCGCCAGCCGTGCCAAGGCCGGCGATTTCATGAGCCTGTGCATGAACCCGGCGTTCGCTTGCGAAGTCACACTGCAGCCGCTCGACCGCTATCCGCAACTGGACGCGGCGATCCTCTTCTCCGACATCCTGACCATTCCCGATGCCATGGGCCAGGGCCTGTATTTCGAAACGGGCGAAGGCCCGCGCTTCAGGAAAGTCGTCAGCACCCTGGCCGACATCGAAGCCCTGCCGATTCCTGATCCGCAGAAAGACCTGGGTTATGTGATGGACGCGGTCAGCACCATTCGCCGTGAACTGAACGGCCGCGTGCCGCTGATCGGCTTCGCCGGCAGCCCATGGACACTGGCTACCTACATGGTCGAAGGCGGGTCGTCGAAAGACTACCGCAAGACCAAAACCATGCTCTACGACAACCCGCAAGCCTTGCACCTGCTTCTGGACAAGCTCGCGCAGACGGTCACCAGCTACCTCAACGGCCAGATCCTGGCCGGCGCGCAAGCGGTACAGATCTTCGACAGCTGGGGCGGCAGCCTCTCGGCGGCGGCGTACCAGGAATTCTCCCTGGCTTATATGCGCAAAATCGTCAGCGGCCTGATCCGCGAGCACGAAGGCCGCAAGGTTCCGGTCATCCTGTTCACCAAGAACGGCGGCCTGTGGCTGGAAAGCATTGCCGACGCTGGCGCCGACGCGCTGGGCCTGGACTGGACGTGCGACCTCGGCAGCGCCCGTGAGCGTGTCGGCAGCAAAGTTGCCCTGCAAGGCAACATGGACCCGACCGTGCTCTACGCCAAGCCTGAAGCCATTCGCGCTGAGGTCGGGCGTATCCTGGCCAGCTACGGCAAAGGCAGCGGCCACGTGTTCAACCTCGGCCATGGCATTACTCCGGAAGTCGATCCGGAACATGCGGGTGCGTTCTTGCGCGCCGTGCATGAGTTGTCGGCGCAGTATCACGAATAACTGCGTTTAAGTTGTTTAAAACCCGTCCGGCCTAGCGCAGGACGGGTTTTTTTATACTTTTAGTTTCGTAACTAGTTTAAATATTTTCTCTGTAAGGTTTTTTCTCATTCTGTATCAGATAACGTCTAAGCGGATTAATCCTGCAGGAAGTAGAGATTTTCCCTACATATAAAGTTCTTTCATCCAAGTAGATTGAACGGTTCGTGCTCCCCCGTGGTGAGCAGAATTGCAATTAAAGGCGTCTGCAATGCACGCCTTATTTCGATAAGCAGTCTGGAATTTATTGGATGAAAAATGCTTACTACAAGGGAAGTGCGCTGGCCGCCTGCACTTCTTCAATGATCCTGTTATCGGCAATGTTCGCCTCTCAAAGTGTTTCCGCGCATGGCTATCTGGAAGTGCCACCCTCGCGCGCATTAGCCTGCCAGAAAGGCTTGAACACCCAGTGCGGTGGCGCCCAATACGAACCGCAAAGCGTTGGTGAAACCTTCAAGGGTTTTCCAGCGGGAGTGGGCGGCGCGCCTCTGCAAGGGCCGGTGGATGGCAAGATCCCGAGTGGCGGTCACTCGCTGTTTTCCGCGCTGGACGCGCAATCAGCCACCCGTTGGCATATGACGGAAATCAAGGAACGCAACATCGATTTCCAGTGGCGCTACACCGCTGTGCATCCAGCCACAAAACATGAGTATTTCATCACCCGAAACGGCTGGAACCCGAACGAAGCACTCAAGCGTGCCACCTTTGAAAGTGCGCCGTTCTGCACCATTGACGGCGGCAACCAGAAACCGGAGTCGGGAGCCAAACACAACTGCAACATCCCCGCGGACAAATCCGGGCAGCATGTCATCCTGGCGATCTGGACGGTCGGTGATACCGATGCAGCGTTTTATAACGTGGGGGATGTAAACATCCTTGCAGAGCCGGAGCTTCCGGGTGGTTGGTCTTCCGTAGGCAGCATCGCCCCATCGACTTCGTTGCTGGTCGGTGACAAGGTCAGGGCCCGTGCATTCTCCGCCAATGGCGAGAGCCCGGAATACAGCATAGAGATCCCCATCAATAGTGCCGAGGAAGGCTCGCCAAACAACTGGTCGTTCAAGTTGGCAGAAGCCATCAATGAAGCGCACACACTTGTGCGTGCGGGCGTTCGAGATGAAAACGGCAAGATCGAGCCGGTCAAGGGCAACAACAGCGTGTACGCGCAAAAAGACAGCGGCGTGACACGCTACGAAGTGCAACTGAACATGCAGGAAGATGCCGCGGCTCGTCTGTCGGTAGCTTCCCAGCAAGCTGAGTACGTATTGGACAAAGGCTTGGCCAAGATCGAGTTCAGCATCCTGTCCAATCGCAAGATGAACGTCGAAGCGACGCTGTTCGATGAGAGCAACAAGCCGGTCGGCTCCACTTCCACACAAGTGGGCAGCGGCCCGACCTGGTTGGCGATGGATGTTCGCAGCAATCCTGGCAAGCACACCCTGACCCTGGTCGGCACCACCCTGGATGGCCGGACCACCCGCCAGGACACCCAGGTAACCCAGTTGACCGGCGAAGGCGCGGGCGCCGATTACGACTTTGTGTTCCCGCAAGGCCTTGGCGAGTACACCGCCGGTACCAAGGTACTGCAGCCGAAGACCAACGAAGTCTTTGAGTGCAAGCCATTCCCTGAGTCCGGTTATTGCAAGCAATACAGCCCGACTGCCAATGGTTTTGAACCTGGCATCGGTGCGCATTGGCACATGGCCTGGGACAAACTCTAAGTCTATCGCGCAGTACTCCAGGTGATCTGTGAAGGTCGCCTGGAGGTTCTCTTTTTTTCGAGTTGCAAATGACGGATTCAGGTTATCGAACGGCTCGAGTGAACTACTCATGAAGAATTCGTGGCGGGTGCTGAGCCGTTTCGGCCTGGTAGTCATGCCGTTGGGTTATGCAGCGCTGCTGATCTGGCAGGAGTGGCACTTTCGGGAGCGCCTTGCCGCGCCGCCGCTACCCATGGCGGCGCCAATCCCTGGTCCCGCCCATGTACCGCTGGATGCTGGTGCGGTGGTGTCGGTGCTCGGCCTGACCCAAGGAGCCTCATTGCTCGCCAGTGCCGAACCGCTGACCTTGCAGGCCAGTTTTGTTTTGAGCGGCGGCGTGTCCAGAGCGTTGCTCGCCGATGATCAAGGTTCACGTGTGTATCAGGTGGGCGAACGTTTGCCCGGTGGCAGCGTGCTGCGTCGCGTCGAGGCCAATCAAGTGGTGCTGTGGAACAAGGGGCGCGAAGAGCGACTAACGCTGCGACCGTCCGTTGCGCGGTTCCTGCGAAAGCTCGAGTCAGCCGGCGACACACAGGCTCCCGCTGTTTCCACGCGTTTTCTACGCCCGGTTTCCGGGCCGTCAGAGTAATCAACATAATGAACAGTTTCATTGGCGCGCAGGCCTTGCGCTCGATGCGTTTCCTTGTCGTGTTGGCGAGTCTGGCTTTGCCGGGCGCGTTGCAGGCAGCTGAGGAAAAGTGGCAGCTGGCGATGAACAACGCTGAGTTGCGCGACATCGTTGAAGAAATCTCCGGCATTCTGGGGACCACCGTGGTGCTCGATCCCAGGGTCTCCGGACGCATCACCGTTGTGTCTCGGCAAGCCCTTGATCGCGAAGGCGTGCGCCGCTTGTTCTACGGGGTGCTCGACGCCCACAACTTCACGGTGATCGACCAAGGTGACCGCATCCTGATCACGCCAGTGACAGAAGCCAGGACTCGCGCTGGCAGCAGCGCTGCAAAGAACGCTACGCCCTCGCAATTTGTCACTCGAGTGATCGAGCTGAACAATGGCAGTGCCGCCGATATCGCCGGGCTGGTCCGGCCTTTGGTCTCGGTCAACGGCTATGTCGGGCCGTCCGTGTCGGCCAATGCAGTGGTGGTCACGGAAACGGCAGCCAATGCGCAACGCATCGTCCAAGTCATCCGCCAGCTGGACTCTGGACAAAACAATATGCACGCCGTAGTGCAGTTACGTCACGCCCAGGCCAGTGACGTGGCCTCCGTCATGGAAGCCTCCCTGGGCAAGCGCACTGCCGAGAACGCGGTCCAGGTATTGGCCGACAGCAGAACCAATCGGCTGATCCTGATTGGCCCGTCAGCCGTTCGCCAACGCTTGGCCGAACTGGCGCGCGGTCTCGATGTTCCTGCCACGGCGGCTCCGGACAACGCTCGGGTGATCCGCCTGCGTCACAGCGACGCCAAGCAATTGGCCGAGATTCTGGAAAGCATGGGGCAGGGCCGAAAAACGGCCCCAACCCTTGGCAGCAATAAGGACGCACCAACCGGGACTGCCTTCATGATCAAGGCTGACGAAAGCCAGAATGCGCTGGTGCTGATCGCCGAGTCGGAGCAGGTCAGGACCATTGAAAGCATCGTGCGTCAGTTGGTCCAGCCGCGCGCGCAGGTGCTGATCCATGCCGCCATCGTCGAGATTTCCGGGGACATCGCTGAAGCGGTTGGCGTGCAATGGGGCTTCAGTACCGGCGACGCGAAAGGCTTCATCAACTTCCCCGGCACCGATATCCCGATTGTCGGCGGCCTGGATTTCGACGAGAAGAAATCCGCACCCGAAGGCGCGCTGTTACGCCTGGGCAGTGATCGCTTTGGCGCATTGATTTCGGCCCTGGCCAGCAATACCCACAGCAACCTGCTTTCTACGCCCAGCCTGTTGACGCTGGATAATCAGGAAGCGCACATCATCGTCGGCCAGACCGTCCCGTTCAAGACCGGCTCCTACGCCACAAACAGTAATGGGGCGGATAATCCGTTTACCACAGTCACCCGCGAGGACGTGGGAATCAGCCTGAAGATAAAGCCCTACATCAACGAAGGCTCGACGCTGCGGCTGGAGGTTGAGCAGGAAGTGTCGGACATCGCGCCGTCGGTATCAGGCATCGATTCTTCGGACCTGATCACTAACAAGCGTGCACTCAAGAGCACCATCCTGGCCGACGATGGCGAAATCATCGTCATTGGCGGGCTGATCAGAGACAGCGTAAGAACACAAAAAAGCGGGGTGCCGTTACTGCGGGATATTCCTTACCTGGGTGCTCTGTTTCGCTGGAACCGAGACACCCAGAGTAAAAGCAATCTCATGGTGTTCTTGCGGCCCACGATTGTACGCAGCAAGGAAGACCTGAACGGTATCAGCCAGCAGCGTTACAACGCACTGCGCGACTTGAGCCAGGCGGGGGCGCGGGATAACAACTCGTTGCTGCTGCCGTCAGATTCGCGTCAGCTGTTCGAACCGGTTTCCAAGGCGCCCGTGTTCGACCTGCGCAAGCCGGCACCGCAGACGCCATGACCCATTCGAGCGATGGTTGCCCACCACTGCCCTTCGGTTTTGCCCGTCGTTTCGGCGTGCTGCTGGAGAGCGAAGGCGACAAGGCGAGCCTTGCGGTGCGGGCCGATACGCCGCTCACCGCCCTGGCGGAAGCTCGCCGGACATGCGCTCGCGAGCTGTCGCTGCAGGTGCTCACCCCTGATATTTTTGCGACCCGCCTGGCCGCCGCCTACCGCGAAGGCCAGAGCGCCGCCGAGCAGGTCGCCCAAGGGCTGGACGAAGAACTGGACTTGCTCAGCCTGGTGGACAAGGTACCGCAAACCGCCGATTTGCTGGAGCAGCAGGGCGATGCGCCGATCATCCGTTTGATCAATGCATTACTCAGCGAGGCCATGCGCGAACACGCCTCGGACGTGCATCTGGAAACGTTCGAGCAGTACCTGTCGGTGCGCATGCGGGTCGACGGGCAGTTGCGCGAAATGCTCCGGCCCCGACGTGAATTGGCAACGCTGCTGGTATCGCGCATCAAGGTCATGGCGCGCCTGGATATCGCTGAAAAGCGTGTGCCCCAGGATGGTCGAATGGCCTTGCGCCTGGCCGGGCATGAAGTCGATGTGCGGGTCTCGACCCTACCCTCGGCACACGGCGAACGGGTGGTACTGCGCTTGCTCGACAAGCAGGCCGGGCGCCTTGAGTTGTCGCGTCTGGGCATGCCGGAGGACATCCTCCGGAACCTGCGCCACCTGCTGGGCAAACCGCACGGCATTTTGCTGGTGACCGGGCCCACCGGATCAGGCAAGACCACCAGCCTCTACGCCGCGCTCAACAGTCTGAATGACCAGACCCGCAATATCCTTACGGTCGAAGATCCCATCGAATACCACCTGCCGGGCGTGGGGCAGATGCCGGTCAACCCCAAAGTGGACATGACTTTTGCCCGGGGGTTGCGAGCGATCCTGCGTCAGGATCCGGATGTGGTGATGGTCGGCGAAATCCGTGACCGCGAGACTGCTGAAATTGCCGTCCAGGCTTCGCTGACCGGTCACCTGGTGCTCTCGACGCTGCACACCAACAGTGCGGTCGGTGCGGTGACTCGCCTGGCGGACATGGGTGTCGATGCCTACCTGTTGGCATCGTCGCTGGTGGGTGTTCTAGCCCAGCGACTGCTGCGCACCTTGTGCCCTCATTGCAAGGTGCCCTACAGCGCCGATGCAACAGCTTGCCAGCGCCTGGGGCTCGGCACCGCATCGCTGCAGCTGTTCCGGGCCGTGGGGTGTGAGCAGTGTCAGCACGGCTATCGCGGGCGCGTCGGCATCTATGAGTTGATCTGCGTGACACCGTCACTGGCATCGCTGATTCACCAGGGGGCCAGTGAACAAGCCTTGGCCAACGAGGCCCGCCAGATGTCGCGCAGTCTGTTCCAGGACGGCCGCCAACGGGTGCTGGACGGGCTGACCAGTCTCGACGAGTTGTTGCGCGTGACGCGAGAGGACTAGGTCATGCCGACATTCGATTACCGGGCCGATGACGGTCAGGGTCGCCGTTGCAAGGGACGGCTGGAGGCAGACAACCCCCGTCATGCTCGGCAACTGTTGCGTGAGCGCGGGTTGTGGCCGCGGGACTTGAAGGAAATCCGGGTCGTTGGTGGCACAAACAAGCCAGGCAGCGCAGGGCGTTTGAGTGCCGCCGACCTGGCACTGCTGACACTGCAATTGTCCACGCTGGTTCAGGCCGGATTGCCCTTGGAGGAATCTCTTGAGGCCGTGGCGAAACAGAGTGCCAAGCGTCGGGTTGCCAGTTTGCTGTCGATGGTCAGGAGTCGGGTCATGGAAGGGCATGCCCTCGCCGATGCGCTGGCGCAGTTTCCCAAGGCGTTTCCCGACCTGTTCCGTGCCACCGTGGCCGCTGGCGAACGTTCCGGCCATCTGGGCCATGTGCTGGAGCAATTGGCCGCGTATACCCAGGCTCGCCAGGCCTCACGGCAAAAGATCCAGATGGCGTTGGTGTATCCGTTGATCCTGATGTCGGCCAGCGTGGTCATCGTCGGCTTTCTGCTCGGTTACGTGGTGCCCGACGTAGTGAAGATTTTCGTCGACAGCGGCCAACCGCTGCCGTTGCTGACGCGGGCATTGATACGTACCAGTGACGGGTTGCGTAGCCATGGCTTGTTGTTGATAGCTGCGCTGGCGCTGCTGGTCGCCCTCTGGCGCTGGAGCTTGAGTCAAAGAGCCTGGCGCCTGCGCTGGCATCGCCTGGCGTTGAACGTCCCGGTTTTTGGCGACGTGCTGCGCGCAATGGAGGCCGCACGATTTGCCAGCACCCTGGCCATCCTCGGCAAAAGCGCCGTGCCTTTGGTCGACGCATTGGAAATTGCCGCTGCCGTGATCGGCAACCTGACCATCCGTGCGCGAATGACCGATGTCGCCCGCTCGGTCCGCGAAGGCGCAACCCTGACCCATGGCCTGGAATTGAGCGGCGATATCCCGCCGATGATGCTGCACATGATCGCCAGTGGCGAGCGGGCGGGCGAACTCGATCGCATGCTGGCCCGCGCCGCCGAACAACAGGAAAGCAGCCTGGCGGCGCGAATTGCCCTGGTGGTGAGTCTGTTCGAGCCCGCGATGCTCGTGCTGATGGGCGGCGTCGTGTTGCTGATCGTCCTGGCCATTCTGCTTCCGATTCTCAGCCTCAACCAATTGGTGAATTGACCATGCACGCTTTACGTCACAGAACTTCCCAGCACGGCTTTACCCTGATCGAGATCATGGTGGTGGTAGTCATCATCGGCATTTTGGGGGCAATCGTGGTGCCGCAGTTCATGAGCCGCCCCGATCAGGCCAAAGTCACCGCGGCCAAAGTCGATCTCCAGGCCATCGGCACCGCCCTGGAAATGTATCGTCTCGACAACTTCCACTACCCCTCCACGCAACAAGGGCTGGAGGCCTTGAGCAAGCGACCTTCCGGAATGCCGGCGGCGAGGAGCTGGAACCCTCAGGGTTACCTGAAATCCTTGCCCGTTGATCCGTGGGGCACGCCCTATCAGTACCTCAATCCCGGTGTTAAATCGGCGGATGGCGGCTATGACTTGTATTCCCTCGGGTCCGATGGCGTAGCGGGTGGCGAAGGGCACGCAGCGGAAGTCGGCAATTGGGGTAGTTGAACCATGCCGCGCCGTAGTCGGGGATTTACCTTGCTGGAAATGATGATCGTGACCGTCCTGATCGGCGTGCTGTTGGGCATGGTGAGTCTGGCCACGGGCATCCACCCGGCACAGCAAGCGAGGCAGGAAGCGAGCGCCCTGGGTGGCGTCATCCGCCAGCTGCGGCAACAGGCAGTGCTGGAGGGGCGCGAATACGGTCTGCGGCTGAGCGTCCTGGGGTACCGGTCGATGCGTCTGGATGGGCGTGGCTGGGAACCGCTGGCCGCCTTCAACCGATGGCCCGAGAGCTTGCAACTGAGCCTTGAGCAGGAGGGGTATGCCCTGAGGCTGGGCGCTGACGTCGGCCCTCCGCAGATTCTGCTGTACAGCAGCGATGAAACCAGCAACTTCACACTGACGTTCGCTGGCAAAGACAAGATTTGGGCGACCCTGTCCGGTGATGGCATGGGCGAGATCATGATCGATGAGTGAGCCACCGGCCATTGTTCGCATGAGTGGATTCACCTTGCTTGAAGTCATGGTGGCCCTGGCGATTTTCGCGACCCTGGCGACGGCGGTGCTGTCCGCAAGCCAATACGTGGTCAGGCAGGCAGGCGCTGCCGAAGAGCGTCTTCTCGCGGCCTGGGTGGCAGACAATCAGCTGAGCGAGCTGCGACTGCAATCGTCCCCCGTGCTTGCGCAGCCACAACGGATGGTGAGCCTGGGTCAACGCGACTGGGTTGTACGTCAAAACGTCGACCCGACGCGCGATCCTCCCGGGTTGTTGGTCGAAGTCGAGGTCGGCCTTGCCGGACGTGACCAGACCCTGTTCCGCGCCACCGGTTGGATAGCCAATCGTCATGAATGAGCAAGGCGGATTCACCCTGCTCGAACTGGTTATTGCCATTTCGATTTTTGCCTTGCTGGGGCTGGCCAGCTGGACGCTGTTCGACAGTGTGGTGCGCGTGCAGCGGGGCACCCTGAGCCACGAACGTGAACTCAGGAACCTGCAACGCGCCGTGGCAGTAATCGAACGTGACCTTATGCACATCGCGCAGCCGCCTGTCGTGCAAGACCCGTCGCAGTTGCAACTGCTGCGCGGCAATTGGCGTAATCCGCTGGACTTACCGCGCAGTGAGCGGCAGTTGCTGACTTATCGACTCGACAACGGCGCGCTTTGGCGTGACAGCCGGGCGGAAGGGGCGCAGAGCGTGCAGCGGCAAAAACTGCTCGACGATGTTCGAGAGGTGCGTTGGCGTCTGTACGACAGCCAGGTTGGTTGGCGCGGCGATTGGCCGTCCGGGCAGAGCCCGAAGGCGCCCTTGGCGGTGGAAATGCAAATGTCGGCAGGGCGCTTCGAGGCGATCCGTCGGGTGCTGTTATTGCCGGGAGCACTGCCATGAGGGCCGGTCAACGCGGCGTTGCTCTGATCAGTGTGTTGCTGGTCATGAGCCTGGCGTTATTGATCATCGGCGGCATGCTGCGCAGCCATCGCGCATTGCTGCAAAGCACCGGGCAGCAGTTACAGCAGATGCACCTGCGGCAACTCGGTGTAGCCGGGGAAACCTGGGGCCTGGTGTTGCTCAAGGCTCAGCAAAAAGACAGCGAGCCGATGGCCGAACCTTCCAGCGCTTTTGCCATTGAAGATGCGCAGATACGCGTCGAGATCGAGGATCTGGCCGGTCGTTTCAATCTCAATACCCTGTTGATTCAGGGGCAGATCGATCAAGTCACGCTCAAGCGCTGGATGCGTTTGCTGACGCTGCTCGAACTGCCGTCGTTGCAACTGCAGCAAGTAGGGCCGCTGCTCGAGCTCAGCCAGCTGCGACTGCTTCCTGGTGTCGATGCTGAGCTGTTGCGTCGTTTGGCGCCCTGGGTCGCGCTGTTGCCGGCAAAGGCCACGATGAACATCAACACAGCGCCAGCGCTGGTATTGCGTACGCTCGACGGTATCGAGCGCACCACGGCCGAAACCTTGGTACGCCAGCGTTCCCCGGCAGGCTGGCCAAGCGTTCAGGCCTTTACCCAGGACCCGCTGATATCCGGTTTGGGCTTGAGCGGCCATGGCCTGGGCGTTGATAGCCGCTGGTACCGGATCACCGTTCAAGTAACCCAGGGGCAGGGGCATCTGCGGCTGGCAACCGATGTCGAACGCGACCCCAAGACGCGTCAGTTGAAGATCCTGCAACGGCGTGTTCTCCCCTCGAATGCAAGCGAGATCCAGCAATGAAAACCTGGCTTTATCTAACAGCCGAAGGCTTGGGCCTGCCCACGCTCGCCTGGCCTTGTTGTCTATGGACTTCGACCGGCGAACGGCAGCGCTTGCCCTTGGATCAAGCGGCACAGTCACTGGCTGGGCAGGCGGTCGATGTGCTGTTGCCCATGGAACTGTGCAGTTGGTTGCTCAGCGATCCATGGCCATCCAGGCGCCAACCTGATGCCCAGGCCATCGCTTACGCTGTCGAAGAGCAGTTGAGCCAAGCCCTGGAAAAGCTGCACCTGAGTACCGGTGCGCGCGATCCACAAGGTCGCTATCCGGTGATGGTGATCGACCGCGAACGATTTGCCGTTGTCCTCGCGCTGCTGGCCGAAGTGAGTATTAAGGTGCGATCTGTGTTCGTCGATGCCGATGTGTTGCCTCGTGACCAGGCACTCGGCATCTGGTGGTTTGGCCGCTGGTTGCTCGGTGGAGGCTTGCCTGCACGCCTGACGTTGTCGGATGAAGATCTGGTGGCGCTCGAGCCAGGCTTGCCCAGGGACGTTCAGTGGCGTGACGAGCGTAAGGATGCCACTGATATCGATCAGTGGCTGATCCCGGTGCATGGACCGGCAATCAATCTGTTGCACGGCGATTTCGCGGCGCCTCGAAAGCGCCTGCCCTGGCGTTTCGGCGGGCTGGTCGTGTTGTTGCTGCTGCTGCTCGACTGGGGTGCCAGCGCGGCACGTATCGGCTTTCTCGAAAACCAGACCCGCCAGCTCTACAGTCGCAACGTGGAGCAATTCAAAGGGCTTTACCCGGAGCAGACCCGCATCGTTGACCTGGCGTTACAACTCAATGTAATGCAAAGCCAAAATGCGGCCCCTCAGGACGGCCATATCGCCGGGCTGGTCAAACTCGTCGAACAAGTCATCGGCGCCAGCAATGTCGATGTCCAGCGCATTGAATTTCGCGAAAGCGATGGTTGGAAAGTCCGGCTGACCGCCAATAGTTTTACCGAACTGGAATTACTGCGTGAGCGTGGCCGCCAGCAAGGTTTGCCTGTGCGACTCGACAGCGCGAGCAAGGAAGGCGATCGGGTGCAGGCGACCCTGACCCTGGAGCAAGGCGCATGAAGCTGAGCGGGTTGGTCACATGGCCGGTGCTGCTGCAGCGCTGGCAGCGCCTGTCGCTGCGCGAACAACGATTGTTGCTGGTGTTGGTCGCGTTTGTCTTTGGTGTAGCGGCATTCAGCCTGGTCTGGCAACCGACGCAACAGCGTCTTGCAGCGGCCGAGCGTCAGTATCAGCAGCAGCTGGCACTGACGGCGCAACTGCAGCTGGCGCGTCCGCGCAGCATGCGCGAGCCTGTCACTCAGCCGCTGTCACTGCACGTCAGCGAAAGTGCTACCGAGGCCGGACTCGAACTGCATCAGGTCAACACCGACGGTGATCAGTTGCGCCTGAACCTCAGCGGTGACGCCAAGGCATTACTGGCATGGTTGGACCGCATCGAACGTGACGGCACCGCGCTGCAATCCTTGACCCTGGAAAAGCGCAACGCGGTACTGGAGGCGCAGATAGTGCTCAGATAGTCGCACCGGTGCCTGGCAGTGGCGGCAACTTTGAAAGCTTCAAGGCGACCATTAATGCCACGGCCAGCAGTCCACCGATGAACAAGCCGATTCCATTCCAGCCAGCCAAGTGCCAGAACACGCCGCCCGCCGTGCCAGCAATGCTTCCTCCTGCGTAGTAGCTGAACAGGTACAAGGACGATGCCTGGCCCTTGGCCTTGGTGGCACGACGGCCGATCCAGCTACTGGCGACGGAGTGGGCGCCGAAGAAACCGAAGGTGAAGACCAGCATGCCGATGATGACCAGCGGCAATGGCGTAAACATCGTCAGGGCGAGACCGCCGATCATCAGCGCGATAGTGCTCCAGAGCACTTTGCGGCGGCCGATTTTGTCGGCCAGCGAGCCGATTTTCGCCGAACTGTAGATACCCGAGAGATACACCACCGAGAGTAATCCGACAAAGGCCTGTTCCATGTGGTAAGGCTCGGCCAGCAGGCGGTAGCCGATGTAGTTGAACAGGGTGACGAACGCCCCCATCAACACAAAGGCTTCGAGGAACAGCAGTGGCAGCCCGGCGTCGCGAAAGTGCATGGTGAAACCGTCGACCAGGCTGCGCGGGTGCAACGAGCGGGCACGGAAGTTGCGCGATTCGGGGAGGATTTTCCAGAATACCGCTGCCGCAATCAGTGCCAGGCCGCCGATCACCAGCATTGCCGTGTGCCAGCTGACGAAGTCGATCAAGACGCCGGTGATAAGACGCCCGCTCATCCCGCCGATGGCGTTACCGCCGATGTACAAACCCATGGCGAGGCCGATGTGCTGCGGGTGAATCTCTTCGCTCAAATAGGTCATCGCCACCGCCGCCAGGCCGCTCAACGACAGTCCAATCAGCGCGCGCATCGCCAGGACACCGTGCCAGCTCGGCATCATCGCGCTGGCCATGGTGCACAGTGCGGCGGCAAACAGCGCCGCCACCATCACCGTTTTGCGCCCGACGCGATCGGAGATCGGGCCGGTGATCAGCAGGCCAATGGCAAGCATGCCCGTGGCTACCGAGAGAATCAGGCTGCTCTGCGCCGCGTTGATCGAGTATTCGTTGGACAGCAGCGGCATCATCGGTTGCACGCAGTAGAGCAGGGCGAACGTCGCGAAGCCGCCGCAGAACAGCGCCAGCACCGTGCGCATGAAGGCTGGCGTGCCTTTTTCGATGTATATCTCTTCCAGCTCGGCAGCCACATCGTCTGGTGTGGCGGGAGGAACTTCATGGGTAAGTGGAGCGACAGCAGTTTTCACGGTGGACCTCGGAGGAGCGCAGCCCGTCAGGCAATGAAAAAAGCATATAGCTGGCTAATGATTCAATCCAATATATTGTTCGACCTGTTTGATAGCTTTAACGACCTAATGGGGTTTTCATGGAATTGCGTCATCTGCGTTACTTCATCGCTGTCGCCGAAGAACTGCACTTCGGCCGCGCTGCGCAGGCGCTTGGTATCTCGCAGCCACCGCTGAGCCAGCAGATCCAGGCCCTGGAGCAGGAAGTGGGTGCGCGATTGTTCGAGCGTACCAATCGTCGGGTCGAGCTGAGCGAGGCCGGTCGACTGTTCCTGGAAGAGGCACGGCTGGTGCTGGCGCAGGTCGACAAGGCGGCGGATGTTGCGCGGCGGGCGCAGTTGGGCGAGTTGGGCGAACTGAAAATCGGCTTCACATCGTCGGCACCGTTCAACTCAACGATTCCCCAGGCGATTTTTTCGTTTCGCCAGCGTTTTCCGGCAGTGCATTTGAATTTGCGGGAAATGAGCAGCACCCAGGTGGCCGATGCGCTGGTGGATGAGTCGATCGAGGTCGGGATCATGCGGCCTCTTGGGCTGCCGGATTGCTTGAGCGTCGTCGAGTTGATGCGTGAGCCGTTAGTGGCCGTGCTCAGTTCCAAGCACCCTTTGGCGCAGGGCAGTGAAGAAGGCCTGTTCCTGTCCGCCCTGGCACTGGAGCCTTTCGTATTTTTCCCCCGTAGCTATGGCAGTGGCCTGTACGCACAATTACTCAGCCTGGCCCGTGATGCCGGCTTCAGTCCGCACTTTGCCCAAGAGGCCGGCGAAGCGATGACTATCATTGGCCTGGTAGCCGCAGGATTGGGTGTGTCGGTGCTGCCGGCGTCTTATCAGCGAATGCGCATCGACGGGGTGGTCTATCGGCCGTTGCTCGACCCGGCGGCGGTGTCGGCGGTGTGGCTGGTGCAGCGCAAGGACCAGAAGTCGCCGATGGCGCGGGCGTTCGTGGAGTTGTTGACGAGGAAGGTTGAGCCGTTAAAGTCATGAAGGCTGCACCGTCCCTGTAGGAGCGAGCATGCTCGCGATGGTCGTCAACGATGACGCTTGTTTCCTGGTGACACGCGGCGTTCTTTAGTCCATCGCGAGCATGCTCGCTCCTACAGGGATTGAAGTGCGCTCGCCGCCTACGCCCAGCGTTTGAAAATCAACGACGTATTCACCCCGCCAAACGCAAAATTATTGTTCATCACGTACTGATTGCTCATCTGCCGGAACTCGCCGCGCAGGTAGTCGAGCTTGCCGCAATGCGGGTCGACTTCGTCAAGGTTCAAGGTGTGGGCGTACAGGTCGCTGTTCATCATTTCGATGCTGAACCAGGACTCCAGCGCACCGCAGGCGCCGAGCGTGTGGCCGAGGAAGCTCTTTTGTGAGCTGATCGGCATGTGTTCGCCAAACAGGCTGCTGGTGGCCAGGGTTTCGGCGATGTCGCCCTGTTCGGTGGCCGTGCCGTGACCGTTGACGTAGCCGATGTCGGCAGGGCTCAAGCCCGCATCTTCCAGGGCCAACTCCATGGCCCGGCGCATGGTGACTTGCTCCGGGCGGGTGGTGTGCTGGCCGTCGGCATTGCTGCCGAAACCAACGAGTTCGGCATGAATACGGGCACCTCGCGCCAGCGCGTGTTCCAGTTCTTCGAGCACCAGCATGCCGCCGCCTTCACCGATCACCAGGCCGTCGCGCCCTTTGTCATAGGGACGCGGGGTAGTGTGCGGGGCGTTGTTTTTCAGGCTGGTGGCGTAGAGTGCGTCGAACACCATGGCTTCGGTCGGGCACAGTTCCTCGGCACCGCCAGCGAGCATCAACGGCAGGCGGCCGAACTTGATGGCTTCGTAGGCGTAGCCGATGCCCTGGCTGCCGCTGGTGCAGGCGCTGGAGGTGGGGATCAGGCGGCCGGTGAGGCCGAAGAAGATGCTGATGTTGGCCGCGGTGGTGTGCGGCATCATGCGCACGTAGGAGTTGGCGTTCAGGCCTTCGGCCACCGAGTTCAGCAACATGTTGCCGAAGGCCTTGATCTCGTCGGTGCTGCCCGTGGAGGACCCGCAGGCAACGCCCATGCGCCCGTCCTTGATCGATTCGTCACCGAGCAATCCGGCATCGGCCAACGCCCGCTCCGCTGCGCCGACGGCCAGTCGCGAAACGCGGCCCATGCTGCGCAGTTGTTTGCGCGTCCAGTGGCTCGGCACGATGAAGTCATCGATGGGCCCGGCCAGGCGCGTATTGAGTTCAGTGAAGCGGTCCCATTCGTCCATGCGGCGAATGCCGCTGCGGTTGGCTGCGAAGTGGTCGGCGATGGTTGCCCAATCGCTGCCCAGCGAGGTGATGCCGGCCATGCCGGTGACGACGACACGTTTCATCAGCACAGGCCTCCGTTGACGGCCAGCACCTGCCGGGTGATGTACGAGGCTTCCGCCGACATCAGGAAATTCACCGCGCCGGCCACCTCTTCCGGGGTGCCCATGCGTTGTGCGGGGATCATTTTCATCAGTTCTTCCACCGGCACGTTTTCATCGAGCATGGCTGTGTCGATCAGGCCGGGTGCGACACAGTTGACGGTGATCTTGCGCTTGCCCAACTCGATCGCCAACGCCTTCGCCGCGCCGATCAACCCGGCCTTCGAGGCGCTGTAGTTGACCTGGCCGCGATTGCCGATCAAGCCGGACACCGACGTGATGCAAACGATTCGCCCGGCAGCGCGACGACGGATCATCGGCATCATCACCGGGTGCAGCACGTTGTAGAAACCGTCGAGGTTGGTGCGCATCACCACATCCCAATCATCCTCGCTCAGCGCCGGAAAAGCACCGTCACGTGTCAGCCCGGCGTTGAGCACCACGCCGTAGTAGGCGCCATGGGTTTCGACGTCGGCCTCAAGGATGGCTTTGCAGCCGGCGCGGTCGGACACATCGAATTGCAGGATGCGCGCAGTGCGACCCAGGGTCTCGATTTCGACTTGTACGGCTTGGGCATCCGCCAGGCCACTGCGGCAATGCAGCACGATGTCATGCCCGGCCTGGGCCAGGCGCAGGGCGATGGCGCGGCCGATGCCACGGCTGGAACCGGTGACCAGTACGAATTCAGTCATGACTGGACTCCTTCGGATTCATCAAGATATTGAGCCGCCTGAGGCGGGCGATACACGTTCAGGCGGGCGCTGGCGTGAATGCCGGGTGCGTTGATGTGGCACTCGAACACGCCCATGCCGTTGTCATCTTCCAGGGAGCGGATGCCATGCAGGGTCAGTTCGGTGCCGGCGGGAAAACGGTCGACGTTGCATTCGAACTTGCGAGAGCCGAGCAAAAAGCCCAGCTGCGTTGCATCGCCGCGCTGGCGCGCATGGCAACCGGCGAAGGCCGCGACGCTCTGGGCCATGAGTTCAATCCCGACCCAGGCCGGCAGGCTGCCGTCGGGCAAATTGAACAGACCGTCGGGCTTGACCCTGAGGCGTGTATGAATCTGCTCTTCATCGAATGCCAGGATCTGCTCGATGAGAATCATGTCGCCAGCATGGGGCAGCAGTTCGGCGAGCGGCCAATCAATCATGGGGCGTCTCCGATAATCAGGCTGACGTTGTTGCCACCGAAGGCGAAGGAGTTGCTCATCAGGTAGCGAGGTCCAGTGGACGCCAGGCGATCGGCGGGAGTCACCCATTTGAGGGTGGGCAGCTCGGGATCGGCTTGGCCGTCCCAGACATGCGGGGCCAGGAGGTGCTCGCGGTTGTCGTCACTCAGGCTCAACCAGCAGAAGGCGGCTTCCAGCGCGCCGGCCGCGCCAAGGGTATGGCCGGTCATGGGCTTGGTCGAAGAACAGGGCACGCCGGCCGGGAACACCGCCGCCACTGCGTGGCTTTCCATGGCGTCGTTGTGTTGGGTGGCGGTGCCATGCAGGTTCAGGTAGGCGATTTGCTCAGGCCGCAGTCTGGCCCGGCTCAAGGCCTTGCGCATTGCCTGTTGGGCGCCGCGGCCGGTGGGTTCTGGCGCGGAAATGTGGTGCGCATCGGAACTGGCGCCACTGCCAAGCAGGGCAATCGGCTGGTCGCCAGGCTGCTTGCTCATCAGGAACAGCACGGCTGCTTCGCCGATATTGATGCCGTTGCGGTTCACTGAAAACGGATTGCAGCGCTGCCCGGACACGGCTTCGAGTGCCGAGAAGCCGTTGAGCGTCAGCTTGCACAGTGTGTCGACTCCACCGCACAGCACCACATCGCACATGCCCAGATCGAGCAGGCGCTGGGCACTCATCAATGCGCGTGCGCTGGAGGTGCAGGCAGTGGAAATCACATAGGCCGGGCCGCTTACTTGCAGCCAGTCGGCGAGAAAGTTTGCCGGTGCGCCGAGTTCCTGTTGCTGATAGTCGTATTGCGCCGGAAATTGCTGTTCGCGCACGTAGCGAGCCAGGCCCTGGCTGGCTTCGTCGATGCCCGACGTACTGGTGCCCAGCACGATGCCGATGCGATCGCGGCCGTAGGTCTGGATGGCCTGATCGATGTCACCGCGAATTTGCAGCGTGGCCTCCATCAGCAATTGATTGTTGCGACTGCGTTGGCAGGCCAGTTCTGCGGGAATCGGCACGAGATCGCCACGCACCGCGCCTACCGGTAATGAACGCTCTGGCACCCAGCCGGCTTCGCTGCGCATGCCTGAGCAATCGCCGGCGAACAGGTGGCGGGCGACTTCTTGTTTGTCACGGCCCAGGGCGCAGACGACCCCGAGGGCATTGAGGTAAGCCGTCATGGTGCGTCACCGCTCAGGGGGGTGATTAGATATTTCGGGCCTTTGGGCAAATTCAATTCGAAGCTCAATGGTTGTGAATAACGGACGTCCCAGCGCGCTGGCAGCGAGCGTTGCGCCCCGTATTGCCACGCCTTTGGATAGTTGCCAGGCAGTTCATCCCTGGGGGTCAGTGCAAACAGCAACGCGGCGAACAGCTCACGGGCTTCCGGGTTAGGCGGCAACAGGCCATCGGCTTGCCAATGGCTATCGACCAGTTTCTGGCGGGCCTGCGGAATACCCAGCAAGTCCATCATCGACCAGCGTATGGCAGGGCCTTCACGCTGGATGACCAGTACCCAGTCCTGGCGTTGTTCGGCCTGCAGGCGCTGGATGTGCAATTGCAGCGGCAACGCCATGCTTGGGGTCTGCGCGGGCAGTGGCGCCTGGCTCGCGCAGGCGCTCAGCAGCAGGATGCAGCCGAGCAGCAGAACTCGAATCATCAGGCACACCCTTCAACGGGCTTGCGCAGCACGTTGCTCAAGTCGCTCATGTCGCATCCCTTGCACAGAGTTCTGACAACATCCGCAGGCGACGTTTCGGTTCGGCGACGAATGGATTGCGCTCGTCCCAGGCATAGCCGGCGAGGATCGAGCTGATCATGCGGCGGATTTCCGCATTGCCATCCGGGTAGTAAATCACGTCCTGGAAAGTCCCGGCGTACCAGCTCTCGACGTAGCAGCGGAACGTATCGACCCCGCGCTTGAGCGGTTCGGCGAATTCACGCTGCCAGTCCACGGACTCGCCTTGCAGCTGACGGTGCAGCACCCCCGCGGCCATGCTCGCCGAGCGCATGGCGATGGTCACGCCAGAGGAAAACACCGGGTCGAGGAATTCCGCCGCATTACCCAGCAACGCAAAACCAGGCCCGTGCAGGGTTTTCACGTTGGCGGAGTAACCGCCGATGGTGCGTGCTGGCGTGTCCCATACGGCGTTGTCCAGTACCCCGGCCAGGCTGGGCGTCTCGGCAATGAAGCCGCGCAGGCAATCGTCGAGGTTATCGCTGCGACCTTCGAAATGTTCCGCGGCGGCCACCACGCCGACCGAGCAGCGGCCGCCGCTGAACGGAATGGTCCAGAACCAGATGTCACGCTGGACAGGATGGGTGGTGATGAGGATCTTGGTGCGATCGAAGTTCGGGTGGACGATGCGGTCTTCGACATGGGTGAACACCGCCTGGCGCACCGGGAAATTCGACGGTGCTTCAAGGTCGAGCAAGCGCGGGAGGACGCGACCGTATCCGCTGGCGTCGAGCATGAAGTCAGCCTCGATGTGGTACTCGCTGCCGTCTTCGCGACGTACGCCAAGCAGCGGTTTGGCCTGGTCGATATCGACGCTGACGATGGTTTCGCCATAGCGGATTTCAACGCCTTGCAGTGCGGCCTGATCGGCCAGCAGTTTGTCGAAATCCGCGCGCTGCACCTGAAAAGTCGTCGGCTTGCCCTGAGTGAAAGTGTCGCCGAAATCGAACGTGCTGTAACGCTCGCCCCAGGCAAACGCGGCCCCGGTTTTCAATTGGAAGCCCGCAGCATTGACGGCGTCGAGCATGCCTGCTTCTTCAACGAAATCCAGGCAGTGGGACAGCAGGCTTTCGCCGATGGAAAAGCGCGGGAAATGCTGGCGCTCGATCACCAGTACATCATGTCCCTTGCGCTTGAGCAGCGCGGCGACGATGGCGCCGGACGGACCTGCACCGATGACCACGATCTGGCGACGTTGCATTTCAACGATTGGCATGGGGGCTCCTTGCCGGGGCGGCAGCTATCAATGGGATACGGTGCATGCCGGCCAGTGCCGGCAGCAGGGTCGCGACCAGGCCCATCAGCATCAACGCAAAGTACAGCGCCGGGCTGATGAGCTGTTGTTGCAGCAGCAGGTTGAGAAAGACGATCTCGCTCAAGCCGCGAATGTTCAGCAATATGCTTTCACGCCAGCGGCTGGCGCCCTGGAACGAGGCACCGGCCCAGCCAAGGCCAAGCCAGTTGCCCAGCAGCTTGCTGGCAATCGGCAACAGCAGCAGGGCCGCCAGCTGCACCCAGCCGAGGCTGTCCATTGCGCTGTGCACGTTGATCTGGACGATACCGAAGGTGAGTATCAGTGGAATGGCGATGTACGTCTGCAAGCGACTCATCCAGATTGCCGGCAACGGCAGGACAAGCGGTGCCTTGAGTGCTGCCATGATCAGTACATAACCGATGCCGAAAATGAGGGCATTGAGCTTGTAGTGCTCGGCGACCACCAGTAACGCGAAAAAGCCCAGGCTGTACAGCCAGGTTTGACGCAGGCCCAGCAGCCGCAGGAGCACGGGCAGGCAGGCCCCGGCCAAGGGTAGCAACAGGCTGCTCAGGTGCAGGCTGCCCTGGGCGAAAGCGAACAGGGTCCAGCAAGTCAGGTCGATGATAATCGCAGTCTGCACCAGTCGCCGGGTGGCGGCGTGCGGGTAAGCGATGTGCCGCAGGTACAGGTACAACACCGGGATCGCGGTAATGGCGAACAGCAGGCCGACCGCCAGCGAACTGATCCAGGGTTGCGGTGGCAGCAGCCAGATGGCCGTGGCGAGGCCGCAGGCAAACGGAATGCAGAAACTCGGCAGGGCGATTTTCAGGCTCTGGCGGTCCAGTTGCAGATCGATCACGTCGCTGAGGATGTAGCCCAGCAGCAGCGCGAAACTCAGGCTGTAGAGGTTCTTCAGCCAGGACGGTGACACCAGCGCCGCGCCGCTCAGTTGCCATTGCGGTTCGATCCAGAAGTACATCAGCAATGGCAAGCCGAGGGTCGCCAGCAGCAACTGGCTGACGATTGGAATCAGGCCAAAATGGCGACCGACCCGGGTCGCTACGGCGAACAGTACCAGGGCCATCGCCCAAAACAGCGCGATCATCATGTTGTCGGTTCCGTGATACTGGCGGCATGCACCTGGCGACCGGCCCAGGGCGCGAGCAGGAAGCTGAAGATCAGGCCCAGGCTTACCGACAGGCCGAAGTTACTCACCGCTGGCGTGCTCGACACTGCCAGCAGGCCGAAGGACAGCCAGGTGGTCAGTGCCGCCAGCAAAGTGCCCAACAGGCTCACGGCGGCGCCGCCGACCTGTTCGCGCATGAGGATGGCGTAGTCGACGCTGATCGCCGTCACCAGCAGCAGGCCGAACAGGCTGAAGAGGGTCAATGGCTGTCCCAGCCAGCCGAGACTGGCCAGGCTGCACAACGCCGCCAGCAATGGCAGGGACACAATGCGCAACGCGCCGCCAAGACCGAACGGCAGGGCAAGCACCAGGACGATCAGCGCGCAGGAGGCGAGTTTCAGTTCTGCGGCACTGACCTGGGTGGCGGCGAACACGTTGTTCAACTCGCCCAGTCGATCCACCAGCTTCACGCCCGGCAAATCTTCGGCCTGTACCCGCAACAGGGCAGGATTGTTCAGGCCCTGCAGGCTGACCATCGCCGCCACGCCGTCAGCGGTCGGCCCCAGCCACAACAGGCGATAAGGCTCGGCTAAGGGGCCGGCCAGTGCGCTGTCGATGTCTTCGATGGGCAGGGCCTGCAATTGGCTCAACTCTGCTTGCAGCGCCTGTGCCGGTACGCCGATATCGAGTAACGGCTGCCAAAACGCCGGCAATTTGCTCAACGCCTCACGCACCTTGCGCTGTTCGCTGGGCGGGCTGACCAGTTGGTTGAGCGACAGGTAACCCTGGAGTTTCTGCAGGCCAACCAACTGATCCAGGCGTTCACTCAGGGCGCCCTGGCGTTCGAGCAGTTGCTGTTGATCGGCCGCCTGCACCAGGAAAAACTGGCTGGTGGGTTGATAGCCCGTGATTCGCGCAATGGTCTGCGCTTCGTCAGTCAACTGCTGCGGGGCGCCCACCCATTGGCGGATGTCGTTGCGGGTCTCGAGCTGCACCAGGCCGCCGGCACAAAAAGCGATCAGCAGTGCCAGCAATACCGGCGTGCTCAAATGCCTGAGCAACGCTTCGCGGCGTCCCAGTAAAAATTCGCTAAGGCGCAGCGGCCATTGCGCCGGGCGCAGCTCGGCACCCTTGAGCAGCGCCGGCAGCAGGCACACCGCGGACAAATAGGCACCGAGCAGTCCCGCCGCCGAGAACACGGCAATCTGGGTCAGCGCCGGGAAGGGCGTCCAGGCCAGGGCCAGGTAGCCGATGGCGCTGGTGACCAGGCTCAGGCTCAGGCCCGGCAAGGTCAGGCGTAGCGCCGGCCAACTGTGCCAGGGCTTCAGGCTCCAGCTCTTGGACAGGTAATGCAGCGGGTAATCGACGGCGACACCGATCAGGCTCGAACCCAACACCAGCGTCATCACATGCATGTGGCCGAACAATGCCACGCAGGCCACCGCGCCGAACAGCATGCCCACCAGCACCGGGACAAACGCCAGCACGACACGCCAACGGCGGAAAGCCAGCAACAGCAACAACAGGATCCCGACGGTGGCACCGCCCCCCACCCAGGTCATCTCACGGGAAGCCTGGCGCTGGCCGTTGGCCGCGTACAGCAAACCACTTGCGGCGAGCAGTTGCACATCGGCCCGGGCGGCCTCTTCACGGCTGTGCTGGAGCAGGTCGGCCACTTGCAGCGGCAGGTTCATGTCGAAAGCATTGCCGGTGGCGCGCGCCCGCAGCAGCACCCAGTGCTTGCCATCTTGCTCGGCAATCAAGGCGCCACTGCCAATGTCCAGTTGCACGGCACCGTGCTGTGGCTGGCTGTTCTGGATGCGCCCGGTCAGGCCCAGCCAGTCATCCTGGCTCGGCACCAGGCTGAAACCGGTGAAGGGGTCAAACAGCGCCTGCACCCGTTGCTGGATAAAAGCATCGGGGTGTTCGATCAACTGCTCGCGATCTTCTGCCGCGAGCATGGCCAATCGGCCTTGCAGCAGTTGCGTGCGCAAGGCCGGCAAGTCGGCTTGCAGGTTCCATTGGACCTTGTCGAACAGGCCGCTGGCTTGCCACTGATCGCCCAGTGTTTGCGCCATGGCAATGGCTTGCTGGCGATCGGTGTGGCCAACCAGCACCAGCATTTCGCGATTCAGCGGTTCCTGCATGCGTTGTTCGGCACGCAGTTCCAGCGCATCCGGCGCGGTGCCGGGCACCAGCTCCATCAGGTTGGCCGACAGCGGGGCGCCGTCGCGCCATTGCCAGCCGGCAAGCGCCAGCACTGCCAGCAGCAGGATCAGGAACAGCCAGGGTAGCCTGCGTTCACTCGGCAAAGTCATGCTGCTCCGTGTCGCTTAACGGTTGCGCGCTGGTGCTGTCTTGCATGCGCAACAGCGTGCTGTCACCTTGGGTTTCCAGCAGCTCGATGCTGTGGACCAGTTCGCCGCCGGTGATGTTGATCTGGTTGAACACCTGCTTGAGCAGCATCGAGCGTGGCGTCAACTTCAGTGTCCAGTTTTGTGCATCGCCACTGAGCGCCAGCTCGAAATCCCGTTGCAGTCCGCTGCTGTCGCCTTGCAGGACGGCCAGGAACAAGCGGTTCTGCTCAGCGCCGGCGCTCTTGCCCGGCAACATCTGCCAGCCGCTGGCATCACGCCGGGCAATGCCTGTGGGGGTGATGCGGTAGTCCTGTTGCAACGGCGTTTTCAGCAGCCACAACAACCCGAGATTCTTCGCCAGGACGAAAGTGCCCTTGCTGGTCAGTGGCTGGGGCAGGGCGCGCAGGCGTTTTTCCTGAATGAAGTTGCCATGGATGACATCGGGCCTGGCCAGTTGCTCGCTGAGCTGCTGTAGATCGAAGGCGTTGGCCAGCCCAGGAATGCCCAGTAACAGCCAGAACACTGTAGGAGCGAGCATGCTCGCGAAAAACCTGAGGGCACCGCGGGGTGACAGGCGCCCAGCGTCATCGTTAGCGACCATCGCGAGCAGGCTCGCTCCTACAGGGCCGGAAATCATGGTAAGGCCCTCGCCACGGCGTCGGTAAATACCTTCGGCGAGGCCAATTGCATTTCGCGATTGCTCATGTCGACGGCGACCTGTACGGAAACACCACGGGTCAGGCGTTCGCCGGTTTCCAGGTCGCTGATCAGGTAATTGATCTTCAACCGGTTCTCCCATTCCACCAGATTGGCGCGCACGTTGAGCGTCTGGCCGAACTGGGCACCGCGTATGTAGCGCAATTGCAGGTCGATCACCGGCCACGCATAGCCCGATTCGGACATTGCCGTGTAGTTGTGGCCGATCTTGTCCAGCAAGGCGCAGCGGGCGATTTCCAGGTATTTGACGTAATGGCCGTGCCAGACGACGTTCATCCTGTCGACGTCGAAGAACGGCACGAGGATTTGCGTATCGGTGTAGAGCACTCCCTTGCTACGCATGCAGCCTCCAGTGTTGTGCGGCGATACGTTGCAGGCACAGGCGCAGTTCGCCCTCCAGCGCACGGTCTTCGATGACCGGCGGGAAATCCTTGGCCAATGCTTCATGCATGGCCGCCAGAGCCGGTGGCAGTGGCCGCGCATCCTCGGCCTGGGCGCGTAACCAGACGCCTTGGTTGGCAGCCAGCAAGGTGGCGGCGGCGACCTGTTCGGTCAGCTCCAACACGCGGATCGCATCACGGGCGGCGATGGTGCCCATGCTCACCTTGTCCTGGTTGTGGCACTCGGTGGAACGGGAGAATACGCTGGCGGGCATGGTGTTTTTCAGCGCTTCGGCGGTCCAGGCGCTGGCACCGATCTGCACGGCCTTGAAGCCGTGGTTGAGCATGGCGCGGTCGGCCGTGGCCCCGGACAGGTTGCTGGGCAAACCGTGGTTGTAGCGCTCATCCACCAACAGGGCGAGTTGTCGATCCAGCAGGTCGGCGACGTTGGCCACGAGGTTTTTCAGGCTGTCCATGGCGAACGCGATGTGCCCGCCGTAGAAGTGCCCACCGTGCAGCACGCGTTCGGCCTCGGCATCGATGATCGGGTTGTCGTTGGCGCTGTTGAGTTCGATTTCAATGAACGAGCGCAGCCAGTTCAGGCTGTCGGCCAGCACACCGAGGACATGCGGTGCGCAACGCAGCGAATAGCGGTCCTGCAGGCGATGCAGCGGTGCGGTCGGCGCGTCGATGGCCAGGTCCTTGCGCAACCAGGCGGCGACCTGCATCTGCCCAGGGTGTGGCTTGGCGGCGAAGAGGCGCTCGTCGAAATGTTCCGGGTTGCCTTGCAGCGCTACCACGTTCAGCGCGGTGATGCGCGTGGCCAGTTGCAGCAGATAATCGGCGCGGGCGTAGGCCAGGCAGGCGAGCCCGGTCATCACGGCGGTACCGTTCATCAGTGCCAGGGCTTCCTTGGGACGCAGCACCAGTGGCTGCCAGCCGAGTTCGCGGTGAACATCGGCGGCTTGCCGGCGCTCGCCGCGATAGATCACTTCACGCTCGCCGGACAGCGTGGCGGCAACGTACGACAGCGGCGTCAGATCACCGCTGGCGCCGACCGATCCTTCTTCTGGTATCTGTGGCAGGATGTCGTGTTCAAGGAATGCCTGCAGGCGTTCCAGCAGCTCCACGCGCACCCCGGAGACACCCTGGCAGAGCGACTGCAAGCGTGCCGCCAGTACCGCGCGGGTGGCTTGCGCGTCCAGCAATTTGCCCAGGCCGCAGCCGTGGAAGGTGTACAGATGACGCGGCAATGCCTCGACGTGATGCAGCGGCACCGCGACCACGCAGGAATCGCCATAGCCGGTGGTCACGCCGTAGATCACGCCTTCCTTGTCGAGCAGGGAATCGAGGAACTGCGCGCCTTTGGCGATGCGCTGGCGGAACTGCGGGTCGCCCTGCAACTGCGTGGGCGCCTGGCGGTTGGCCAGGGCCAGCACATCGTCGATGCGCAAAGGGCGTTCGCCGAAGATTACAGGCTCAAGCGTTGGCGTCGTCATCGGTCTTCCAGAAAGGGTAAAAGTTGAACCATTGTCGAGGTGCCTGGAGGCAATAGTGACTCAGGCGCTCGGCATAGCGGGTGGCCCACTGATGTATGACCTGTTCGCGGTCGCTGCGTTTCCAGGTGATCGAGTCGGCGAAGGGTTCGAGGGTGAGTCGATAATTGCCATCGGCCTTTTTCAGGCACAGCAGCAGGTGGACCGGGCATTTCAGCAGCCCCGCCAGCAGCCATGGTCCTTGCGGGAACTTTGCCGGATGACCGAGGAAGTCCACGGTCACGCTGCGCCCGCCGTGCAGCGGCACGCGATCGCCGGCAATCGCCAGCCATTCGCCGCGTTCCAGGCGTTCGTGCAGTTGCAGCATGATCACCGGGTCCAGTTCACTGACCTGGATCAGTCGCAGATTGGTCGCCCCGGCTTCGCCCAGCAAGCGGTTGAATCGCTCGGCGTGCTTGGTGTGCACCAGCACGTTCATGGTGACCTTCTCGCCGATTTCCGCCAGTGCGCGGCAGACTTCGAGGTTGCCCAGGTGGGCGCCCACCAGCATTTGCCCGCGCGTGCCGCGTAACTGGTTGCGCAGCAATGCCGGGTCGATGATTTCGATGTGCTCGATGCCCAGCTTGCCGTTCCACACGTCGAGCTTGTCGAGCAGGGAGTCGGCGAAGGCCATGAACTGGCTGAATACACGCCAATGACTCGGGCGCAGTTCGTCGCGACCGCTCCAGTCGGCGAGTCGTTGCTGATACTCCCAGGCGCTTTGACGGGCACTGCGGCCGAACAGGAAAAAGTACAACACGATGCCGTACAGCAGCGGGCTCAGCAGTCGACGCCCAAGCACCTTGGCAGCGACCGCGGTAAATTTCATCAGCCAGAAGCTGCCGCGCTCCTCGCGGTCGGCCCAGTGTTGCTTGTCGACGTTCATGTGCGCCACCGACGCCAGAGGATCAGCGGCGAGCGCAGCAGCATGCCGAAGAACAACCGGGTGTGCATGCTGGTAATCAGTACGTTGTCGTGGAACATGCGGAAATGCGAAACACCGTCCAGCGGGTAATGGACTCTGGTTTGCAGCCATTGCATCGGCTGCCCGCGCCAAGCGAGGCGGACCAGGATGTCCGAGTCGAAGTCCATGCGCTTGCCGATTTTCGCCGATTCGATCAACGCCAGGACCGGGGCCAAGGGATAGAGGCGATAGCCGCACATGGAGTCGCGAATCTGCAGCGACAGCGTGTTGATCCACACCATCACGTGGGTCAGGTAGCGGGCGTACAAACGACCCTTTGGCACGCTGTCGTCATACAGCGGATAGCCGCAGATCACGGCGTCGGGATGGGCGTGGGAGCGTTCGACAAAACGTCGCACATCCTGCAGGTCGTGCTGGCCGTCGGCGTCCACCTGCAAGGCGTGGCTGAAGCCCAGGCGCGAGGCTTCCCGCAGACCGGTCATCACCGCACCGCCCTTGCCCTGGTTGGTGGCGAGGCGGATCAGATACACGTTGTCGCGCAGCGCCAGTTGATCGAGCACCCTGGCACAGGGCGGGCTGCTGGCGTCGTCCACCAGAATGCACGGCAGGTGGTTGGCCAGCAGCGCATCGACCACGGTGGTGATGGCGGTCTCGTGGTTGTAGACCGGGACGACGGCGCAGGGGTTATGCATGTGCCGGCTCCAGCAAAATCCGTCCACTGGAACAGGTGGCGGTTTCGTTGCGATAGGCGAAATACAGCTTGCCGCGGGCTGGGTCGAAGCGCAGGTGCAGTTGGACTTCGTCGCCGGGACGCACCAATTGCTGGAATTTCAGCACTTCCATGCCGGCGAATTTCTGCGGCAGGTTCATCAGTTGCTGGCCCAAGAGCAGCGCCCACTCCACCTGCACCACGCCGGGCAATACGGGAGCTGTGGGAAAGTGCCCGCTGAAATAGGCAAGATCCGGCGGCACTGCCAGCTGCAGGCTCCACTCACCATTGGCTTCCACCTGTTCCAGCACCTGCGGAGCCTTGGGGCGCGGTGCCAGCAGCACGGCTTCGACGTCGGCCTGGGGCAGTTTGCCCTGGGCGTTCAGCGGCAGTTGCTGCAACAGGCGCCAGCGTCTGGGCAAGGCCAGGGTTTCACAATGCAGGCTCAGGTGTTGCCGCAGTTGTTCGGTGAGTGTGCGCCGGCCTTGATTGCGCAGCACATGCAAGCCTGCGTCAGTCAGGACCAACAATGCGCCCAGCGAGGCGCGGTTTTCCTGGACGACACCCAGGCGCGCTTCGGCCACCCAGTCGTGGGCCATCAGTGCCTGCTCCAGCATCGGCAGCGAGATCCGTTTCTCTTCCAGCTTGACGATCCGGTCCAGTCGTCCAAGCAACTCGAAGCGGCCATCAGCCGCCATTCGCGCTGCATCGGCGGTGTGCTCGATATGGCCGTCAGGCAAGTAGGGCGAGGCGATGAGCAAAGCCCCCTCGTTGTCCTGGGTCAACTGGACGCCAGCAAAGGGTTGCCACAGTGACTGGCCCTGGCGCCAGGCGATGCCGCCGGTTTCCGAACTGCCGAATATTTCCGTCGGCCATTGGTGCAGGCGGTCATGCAGACGCTGCGCGGCCTCGGAGGGCAATGCGCCACCGGAAGAAAATACCCGACGTACTGCGCTCAGCGCCGGCCAGTCGAGGTTGTCGCCCATGCGCTTGAGCAGCGCCGGGCTGGCCACCCAGGCGAAGGCCGGGTGTTCGAGACTGGCACGCTGCAGGTCTTCTGGGAAGGCCAGTTGTCTGCGAACGAACGGGCGTCCCGCGCACAGTGGCCACAGTACCCGGAACAGCAAGCCATAGATGTGCTGGGTGGCGACGCTGCCAATGATGCAGGCTGGGCCCAGGTCGGCGCCCCACAGCTGTTCCAGGGCCTGGACTTCATTGACCAGCTGGCGCAGGGTTTTTTCGATGCGCTTGGGTTCGCCGCTGGAGCCGGAAGTGCACAGGCTCAGCGAGCAGCCGTCAAGATCGAGGGCAGCGGCGCCAAGGGGCGCATCCTGATAATCGCCCGGGTGTGTGTCGTCGGGCTGATCGGTGAGCCATAAATCGACTTCACCCGACCAGCGCTGGCGGGTTTGCGGTTGCAAGTCGGCCGGCAGCAACACGCTGACCCCCGCGCGCCAGGCGCCCAACAAGGCAATCGCCAGGTCCGCGGCGTCTTCGAGGTGCACGGCAATGCGCCGCACACCGCGGGTTTGCAAGCCGGCGGCCAGGCGCAGGGCCTGCTCGCGCAATTGTGCGTGATCAAGCTGCGGGTCGGCCGTCACGGCTCGCCCCGGCTCGGCCTTGAGCAACAGATGCTCAAGTTTTATCCAGTTCATGCGCCGCCTCTTACCCGTTGGCGTATTAGCCATTCAATGGCAAACATCAGGCCTATCAATCCATAGGAGATCAGGCCGGTGTACAGCATCCACCAGCTCAGCGGCGCCCACAGTGTCAGGGCTGCGGCGCAGATCCCGTTGCACAGGAAAAATACACACCAGGCGATAGTCACCTGGCGGGTATAGCGAATGGCCTTGGCCGGCAAATGTGCTTCGCGCAGGCGGGCCAGGCGTTCGACCATCGGTGGGCCGTACTTCAGGCTCAGTCCGAACAGCCCCAGCATGAAGGCGCTGATCAATACCGGATACCAGCGCAGCAGTGCCGGGCTGTCGAACAACGCCAGCAACAGGCAGAACAGGATAGCCACGCCCGCCATCCACGAACTGCCTGGCCGTCGCTTGCCGGTCAGCGCGCGGGCCAGCCACAGGCTGCCCAGCAGCAACCCGAACTGCCACGGGGCGAAATGCTCCATGCCGAAATACACCGCAAAAGGGTATAGCAGGCCCGCCAGCAGCAAGCCGAGGCCGATCAATCGACTCATGCGGCCGGTTGAACCAGACGGTAGACCGCCTCGACCACGTCGCTGACGGTTCGCACCGACTTGAATTCTTCGGCCGCGATTTTCTTGCCGGTCTGGCGCTTGATGTGATCGATCAGGTCGACCGCATCGATGCTGTCGATTTCCAGATCCTGGTACAGGTTGGATTCGAGGCTCACCCGGTCCGGGTCCAGTTCGAACAGTTCGACCAAGGCATCGCGCAGGGTGTTGAAAATGTCGTCACGAGTTTGCATGGTCCGGTCTCAAGCTGCCTGTTTTGCAGTGACGAAGGCCGCGAGGCTCGCCACGTTACTGAAGTGATTGCGCGTGTCCTTGGCGTCGGCATCGATCTTGATGCCGTATTTTTTCTGGATGGCCAGGCCGAGTTCCAGGGCGTCCACCGAGTCCAGGCCCAAACCTTCGCCGAACAGGGTCTGCTGATCGTCGATGTCGTCGGCGCTGATGTCTTCGAGGCCGAGGGCTTCAATGATCAGATCTTTTATTTCACGGTTAAGATTGCTCATCTTCGGCGAGCTCCTTGATAAAGTAAGAATGCAAGTAATCGTTGAGCTTGCGCGAGGCCAGGGGGGGCGGGCCGAGCGCGGCGAAGGCCTGGGGGTCTATATCGTCCCCCACACGGAAACTGAAGTGTACGCGGCGCTTGGGGATCCGATACCAGGGTTCGGCCTTGGTCAGTGTGGTCGGGCTGACCCGGATCACCACGGGGCTGAGGATTTTCGCACCACGCACGGCAATTGCCGCGCCGCCCCGATGAAAGGCGGGCGCCTGGCCTGGCTGGGTGCGTGTACCTTCGGGAAAAATGATCAGGGTCTGGCCTTGTTTCAGCGCATCGGCGGCGGCATCGAGCATGTCCATGCTGCCATCGTTGCTGATGTATTCGGTGCGACGCAGGGGCGTGCGGGTGAATGGGTTATCCCAGAGGCTTTGCTTGACCACGCAGTTGGCGTGTGGGACCAAACCGATCAGAAATACCACGTCGATCAGCGATGGGTGATTGGCAACGATCATCTGGCCGGGCCGACCGAGTTTTTCCGCGCCCTCGATTTCGTAGGTCAGCACGCCGGCGCGGGCCATGAAGCGCACGAACAGCCAGAAACAGCGGCTGACAGTCTGGCGCGCCCGCATCCGGTGGGTATGGGCATCACCTGGCAGGCAGGCCAGCAGCGGGAAAATCACCAGGCGTAGGCACAGGCCGCCCAACCCGAATAGGGCAAAGCTCGTGGCGGTGGCCAGCAGGCGCCAGTAATAGGCATCGCGGTTTTTTTCAGTCACAGCTTGCGTTGCCAAGTCCATACACGATTTTTCCAGGCATGTTGGCAGGTGGTTTGCGGACCCAGCAGCGTGCACAACAGATTCAACGCGTGCGGCCATCGAGCGTTTGACAACGCATCCGTGGCACTGTTCAGGGACAGCTGCCAGTCATTGCCCGGGGTAATCAGCAGGCCGACGGCATAAGGGAAGGGCACGTCGTCGATCCAGGCCGAATAGGCCTGCGGCGGTTGCTCTTCGGTAACCACCAGTAAAACCGCGGGCGAGCCTTCAGCCAGCAGGGCCGCCGCCTCCAGCATGCCATTTTCAAGGCCGTCGCCGGCGGCGGCCAAGGCAGTCATTTCGCTGGTTTCACCGCGCATGATCGACCACAGGCCGATGATCGCGTTATGCACCGATAGGCTGAACTGGGTTGGCGACAACGGTTGCTCGACGGCCAGGTCGCTGAGAATGTCGAAGGTGCGCGGGGTTTCGCCGTGACGGGAAACAAAGACCAGTGGCAGGTCCTGGCGACCTTCGGCCAATGGCCAGCCGACACTGAATGCCATTCGCGCCAGACGGCTGAGCCGCCGGCGTTGCATGGCCGGCAGGAACGAGACATCGGGTGCGGCATCGCTGACCGGTAACATCAACGGTTGCCGGCACCAGGCCTGCCAGTCATCCACGCTTTCGAGCCCCGGGGCCCAAGCGCGCCACTGGGCGATGTTGAAATTAATCACAGACATTCAATCCCGCCCTTGCAGGCTTCCTGACGCGGTGAGTGGCGCAACGGCACGGCACACCCTACGTGGCGCTTGGCGCCGAGTGGTGCGCATTATCCCGGTGCGACGAACGTGTAGCAAACACTGGTTACGTTTTGCTCGATGAGATGTACCGGTCAGTTCACAAAAACTGAACGTTTGGCAATTATTCACATTTTCATCGGGCCGTCTGTCGGCTCAGGTCTCGGCGTATAGTGCCCCCAGCGGCTTTTTCCGTAAGAAAACACTGATGACCATGTAGTCCATGCGCATGCGAGCTAGCGAAGCCATGCCCTGCCCCACTACACTCGGTCATTCTTTGGTACACGGAGGTTTTGCAATGCGGCGCGTGGTGTTCAATCAGAAAGGTGGCGTGGGCAAATCCAGTATTGCCTGCAATCTGGCGGCGGTCAGCGCCAGCGAGGGCTATCGCACCCTGTTGGTCGATCTCGATGCCCAAGCCAACTCCACTCAGTACCTGACGGGACTCACCGGTGACGATATCCCGATGGGTATCGCCGATTTCTTCAAGCAAACCTTGTCCTCCGGGCCTTTTGCCAAGAAGAACCAGGTCGATATCTACGAAACGCCGTTCGACAACCTCCACGTCATCACCGCCACCGCCGAGCTGGCCGACTTGCAGCCCAAGCTTGAGGCCAAGCACAAGATCAACAAGCTGCGAAAGTTGCTCGAAGAGCTTGATGGTGATTACGACCGGATCTACCTGGATACACCGCCGGCCCTGAACTTTTATGCGGTTTCTGCGTTAATTGCCGCCGATCGTGTGTTGATTCCCTTTGATTGCGACAGCTTCTCCCGCCAAGCACTTTACGGTTTGCTGGCAGAAATAGAAGAACTGAAGGACGACCACAACGAAGGCCTGGAAGTCGAAGGCATCGTGGTTAACCAGTTCCAGGCCCGTGCGAGCCTGCCCCAGCAAATCCTCGACGAGTTGATCGCCGAAGGTCTGCCGGTGCTACCGGTGTACCTGGGCAGTTCGGTGCGCATGCGCGAATCCCATCAGGCCAACATGCCGCTGATCCATCTGGACCCGCGGCACAAGCTGACACAGCAGTTCGTTGAGTTGCATAACTTGCTGGAAAACACCTGATTCCCAAGGGCAAAACGAAAACACTGTGGGAGCGAGCCTGCTCGCGAAGGCGGGAGTTCAGTCAACAGAGACGTTGGATGTGAATCCCTCTTCGCGAGCAGGCTCGCTCCCACATTTGGTTTTCGGGTGGCCTTTAGATCCCCTGGCTACGCAACCAGCTCATCAGTTGCGGTAACGGGAACGCCCCGCTCTGGCGGGCGACCTCCCGACCGTTCTTGAACAAAATCAGGCTCGGTATCGAGCGAATCCCCAGCTGCGCCGACAATTGCTGGTTCGCCTCGCTGTCCAGCTTGGCCAGCCGACACTTGCCGGCCAATTGCCCTGCCGCCTGCTCGAACACCGGCGCAAACGATTTGCACGGTCCGCACCAGTCTGCCCACACATCCACCAACAGCGGCAGATCGCCTTTGATCTGACTGGCGTAATCACCTTGCTTGAGTTCGAAGGGCTTGTTCAGCAGGACCTCGGCCTTGCAACGTCCGCATTTTGGATGGTCGCCCAGGCGCTCGGCGGGAATGCGGTTGAGGCCGTTGCAGTGGGGGCAGGGGATGAGGAGTGGGTCGGTCATGACGGATGTCCAGTGAGGAGCGAGTAGTCTGTATCTGGAGCCACTCGCTTGTATTTTCAATCGCGCGGCACTTCACGACGAACAACTGATCTCCAGATGCTTGCCCCATTCCGGCGGCCTCTCGGCGTAGCTCTCCATACCGGGTTGTTCGTCGAACGGCTTGCTTAGCACCGCGTGCAGCCGGCGGACTTCCGAGTAGTCGCCGCTCTCTGCCGCATCGATGGCCTTTTGCGCCAGGTAGTTGCGCAGGATGTACAGCGGGTTGACCGCATGCATCCGGGCGCGCCGCTGCTCCTGATCCACCTCGCCTTCCCGGGCCACTCGGGCGACGTAGCGCTCGCCCCAGGCATCAAAACCCTTGAGGTCGACGAAGTCATCGCGCAAATGGCCAACGGCCGCTTCGGGGGCTTTTTCGCCCAGGCGCCGGAAGAACAGGCTGTAATCGACGCCGCTGTTCTGCATCAGTTGAAGCAATTGCTCCAGCAGCTTCTGGTCGTCCTCTTCGGCGGTGGTCAGGCCGAGACGGCGGCGCATCAGGTCCAGGTAATGAGCCTGGAACAGCGGCAAGTACAGGCCGAGGGTTTCGCGCAGGGCCTCGACGCTGATGAACGGTGTCAGCGCCTGGGCCAGGGCGCTGAGGTTCCACTGGCCAATGGGCACCTGGTTGCTGAATGAATAGCGGCCCTGGTCATCGGAGTGGTTGCAGATGAAGTTGGCGTCGAAATCATCGAGGAAGGCGAATGGGCCGAAGTCGAAGGTAATGCCAAGGATCGACATGTTGTCAGTGTTCATTACGCCATGGCAGAAACCGTAGGCTTGCCACTTGGCGATCAGTTCGGCATTGCGCTCGACCACTTCGCGGAACATCGCCAGGTACGGTTCCGGTTGTTCCAGGCACTGCGGGAAGTGCATGGCCAGCACATGGTCGCCCAGGATTTTCTGCTGCTCGGGACGTTTGGTGTAGTAGAAGTATTCGAAATGCCCAAAGCGTACATGGCTCGGTGCCAGGCGCAGGACCATGGCCGCGCGCTCTTGTTTTTCGCGCCAGACCGGGGTGTCGGAGCCAATCACGCACAGCGCCCGAGTGGTCGGGATGTTCAGGGCCTGCAGGGCTTCGGAGGCGAGAAACTCGCGGATCGAGGAACGCAGCACTGCGCGCCCATCGCCCATGCGCGAAAACGGCGTCTGACCGGCGCCCTTGAGGTGAAGGTCCCAGTGCTCGCCGGCCTCGTTGTACACCTCGCCCAACAACAGGCCGCGACCATCGCCCAGTTGCGGGTTGTAGGAACCGAACTGGTGACCGGAATAGACCATCGCCCTGGGAATCGCGTCAGCCCAGAGTTTGTGACCACTGAACAGCTCGGCGAACTCTTGGGTTTCGGCCACGGCGGGGTCGAGGTCGAGCAGCGCCATGGCAGCGGGGCTTGCGACCACGAGACGTGGGTTATCGATTGGCTCGGGCAGCACATGGGCGGAAAAGGCATCGCCCAAGCGGTCGAAGCGATTGTCGAAGGTCAGTTCGTCGAGGGCTTTCAAAGGCCGGCTCCAGCAGAATGTCCGAGCATTCTGCTGGGGAATGGCCGGTTAGTCGAGTTTGGCGGAAGGTGGCTCTTGCACCGGCTTGCCATCGACCAGTGGCACGATGGTTTTCGCTTCTGGCTCGATCGGCACCATCTTGTATTCCTGGCCGTGGAGATTCTTGAGGTAGACCTCCATCTGGCGGAAGGAGATGTTGATGTGCTGCTTCTTGAACTCGCGGTTGATGAAGCGGTTGACCTCATCGAGCACCGGGTTGCGGTCGCCGAGGTCGCGCACGTGCATGCGCAGCTCGTGGTCAAGAGTGCTTTCGCCGAAGTTGAGGAAGTACACGTGCGGCTCGGGCTCCTTGAGCACCCGCGGATTTTCCCGTGCAGCCTTGAGGAGCAATTCCTTGACCAGGTCCAGGTCCGAGCCGTAATCGACCCCGAGCTTGAGCGTGACCCGGGTGATGGTATCGGTCAGCGACCAGTTGATCAGTTGCCCGGTAATGAACGTCTTGTTCGGGACAATGATGTCCTTGCGGTCGAAGTCGGTGATGGTGGTGGCACGGATGCGAATCTTGCTCACCGTACCCGACAGGTTGCCGATGGTGATGGTGTCACCGATGCGCACCGGGCGTTCGAACAGGATCATGATGCCGGAGATGAAGTTGGCGAAGATTTCCTGCATACCGAAGCCGAGGCCGACCGAGAGCGCCGCGACCAGCCATTGCAATTTGTCCCAGCTCACGCCGAGGGTCGACAGGGTAGAGACGAAACCAATACCGGCGATCAGGTAGGACAGCAGCGTGGTGGTGGCATAGGCGCTGCCTTGGGCCAGGTTCAGCTTCGAGAGCACGAACACCTCCAGCAGGCCGGGTAAGTTGCGCGCCAGGGCAAAGGTGATACCGATGATGATCAGTGCACCGAGCATGTCGCCGATGCTAATCGGCACCATGCTCATGTTGGCACCGGTGCCGCTGGTGTATTCGTAAAGGGTGATGTTGTCCAGGTACGAGAACACCGTGATCAAGTCGGCCCAGACCCAATACAGCGCAGCGATGAAGCCACCCAGCAGCGCCAGGCGGATCAGGCGCAGGGATTGTTCGTTGACCTTCTCGATGTCCATCGTCGGTTCTTCGATGACCGCTTCGCCGTCGCCGGCCTCTTTTGCCGCCTGGCGTTTGGCCAGGGCGCGCTGGTAAGCCAGGCGCCGTGCCGCCACGCTCAGGCCGCGCACGAAGGTCGCTTCGATCACCAGCCAGAACATCAGCAAGTAAAGGGTGTTGATCAGTCGGTCGCTGAGTTTGAGTGCGGTGTAGTAGTAGCCGAAGCACACGGCCACGAACAGTGCGATGGGCAGCGCGGTAAACAGAATGCCCAGGACCTTGCGGAACAACGAGGCGTTTTCGTGGGTCGGGCTGCTGATCAGCAAGCGACTGAGCAGCCAGGTCATCAAGGCGTAGCAGATCAGCACCACCGGCATGCCGAGCACGTCATCGGCCAGCGCCGCCGGTTGCAATTCCGCCACCGCCACCACGGTGACCAGTGCCATCACCACCATGCCAAGGCGGCGGACCCAGCCCCGGAGGAATTCGACCTGGGGTTTTTCCCAGCGGAAATGCAATTCCGCCACGCCACCCGGCGCGAGGATTCGGTAGGCGGTGTAGAACACCAGCCACGCCCCGGCCATTTGCAGCAAGGCCGCGCCCATGCTCGCGTTCTGCCCGCGGGCGTCGATTTGCAGGGCCAGGCCGCACAAGGCGAGGGCCAGTGACACTGGCATCGCCAGCAGGATGTTGATCAAAATGGCTTGGGGTGTGTGCCACTGGCTATCACGCTTGAAATGCCCGATGTCCTGGTGAACCTTGTTCAGGCGGGCATACAGCTGCTTGCGTCGCCATAGCAGTGCACCAATCAGCAATGCCAGCGGCAGGAACAGCAGTGGACGCTGGGTCAGGCCGTCGACCAGTTCACTCAGGCTCGAAGCCCAGGGCAGGGTATCGACCTGACGGCTCAGGCGCTCCGGCACAGTACTGAACCACTCCACATCCAGCGGTTTGTTACTGGGAATCCAGAACATCTGCTCGTCGAGTGTCGCCCGCAAGCTTTGCGCGGTACTCAGCAGTTGTTTCTGATTCAGTTGCAGGGTGATGGATTCGTTGAGTACCGCGCTCAGTTCGCGGTTCAGCCGCTCCAGCAGGTCGGCACGGGTGGTGGCCAGCTCCAGCAGGCTCTTGCGCAATTGCGGGGTGACCTGCTCGGGCGGTTGGGTCGACAGCAGGTTGTCGACGTAGCTCGCCGGGTTGCTCAGCAGCTCCCGTTGCTGGCTGACTTCGAATTGATACAGGCGAATGTCGGCGATCTGGTCCGCCAGGTCACGGTCGACCCGCAGGCGTGGCAAGGCCTGTTTCTGCTTGTAGAGAATCTTGGACAGCAGCAGGCTGCCCTTGAGCACGTTGATCTGCTCGTCCAGGGCCGAATCGCTCTGGGTCAAGCTGTCCAGTTGTTGCTTGGTTTGCAGGTTTTTCTGCGTGACTTCGTTGAGGCGGTCGGTGCTTTTGAGCAGATAGTCCGAGAGTTTCAGGTTCGCCGTGCTTTCGACGGCCAGCAGGCTGCTGCCGCCGGCCTTCTGCGCTTCGATCGATTGCTGGGTGACCGTTTCCTGGGATTGTGCGAGGCGCTTCTGGTTGATCAGGTTTTGCAGCTCTTGGATTTCCTGATCCAGGCGATCGGATTTTTCCGTCAGCAGGTCATGCTGGCTATTGCCCAAGTCTTGCAGCTGAGTGTTGCTCGCCAGTTCCTGGCGGCGCAGCGGGATCAGGGCGTTCAGCGCCATGAGCTCGGCATTGAGCTGGTCGCGCTGCTCGGCACTCAGGGTTTTGCCGGCGTCTTTGCCGGCCTTGAGGATGTTGTTGATCTGCTGGATGCGCGTCTGGCTGGCGGAAATTTCCCCTTGGGCGCGTTCGGGGCGAGTCTGGGCGGTAATGATCAGGCTGTTAGCGTCGCCCAGGGCTTTTTGCAGATCGCTTTGCTGGGTCGAACGTTCGGTGAGCAGTTGCTCAAGTTGCTGAATCGACTCTTTGGCAAAACGTTGCGCCACCGGTACCACGCTGCTGGCCTTCAGGCGGGCCAGTTCGCGTTGGTTCTCAATGGTCAGTTTGGGCGCGCTGGCCAGCTGTTGCTTGAGCTCGACCAGCTTCTGCTCGTAATCACGCTGATTGTTGAGCTGTGTCAGCGTGCTCTGCAGGACGGATTGCAGGGCCTTTTGATCGGCTTCCGGCAGTTTGCGGTCGGCGATCTTGTCCAGGCTTGCCTGTACGGATTCACGGGTGGGCGGTTCGGCGGCTTGTACGGTACCGACAGAGAGGCTCAGGCCCAACAGGACCATGACGAAAAACGTGCGCAGGCTTGACATAGTGACCGATCGAAAACGAGACGAAGAATGGAGTTTAGAGGAAGAGTCCCGGGCCGGGGCGACTTCCTTCGGGAAATCTGACGCCCACTTTGCCGATCTTGTTCCCTTCCATGGCCGCAACGGTCCAGATGGTGTTGTTCCATTCAACCTGGTCACCGACCACGGGCGCACCCCCAACTTTCTGGGCAATGAAGTGCCCCAGGGACATGTCCGGATCGATGCCTTCGACCTTCAACCCGTACAGGGCGGCAACAGCGGCCAGCTGGGCGTCTCCTTCAAGGACGAAGTCGCCGAAGAAACGCAAATCGAGGCCCCGCTGCGGCGCCTGGCTGAACAGTTTTCCGAGGGCCGGCAGGTTGTGTTCATGGCCTATAACACACAGCAAATCATCGACTTCCAGCACCGTACTACCCGACGGATGGAGCAGTTGTTCGCCACGAAACAGGGCTGCGATACGGGTGCCTTCGGGCATTTTCAGCTCGCGAAGGTGCGAACCGATGCACCATTTCTCGGCGCCGAGGCGATAAACGAACAGTTCCCACTCGCTGGTGACGTTCACTTCCAGGGCCGAGCGGGAGATTGGCGCAGGCTCGGGTGGCACCGTCACCTTCAGCAGTTTGGCGATCCACGGCAAGCTTGTGCCTTGCACCAGCAGCGATACCAGCACGATAAAGAAGGCGAGGTTGAAGTACAGCTGGGCGTTGGGCAGGCCCGCCATCAGCGGGAACACCGCCAGAATGATCGGAACCGCACCGCGCAGTCCAACCCAGGAAATGAACGCCTTTTCGCGCCCGTGAAACGCCTTGAACGGTAGCAGGCCGACCATCACCGACAACGGCCTGGCAAACAGGATCATCCATAGCGCCAGCGCAAGTGCCGGCAGGGCAATCGGCAACAGATCGTGGGGCGTGACCAGCAGCCCCAGCACCAGGAACATGCCGATCTGCGCCAGCCAGGCCATGCCATCGAGCATGTGCAAAATGCCGTGACGGCTGCGCACCGGACGGTTGCCGATAACCAGGCCGCACAGGTACACGGCCAGGAACCCACTGCCGTGCAGGGCGTTGGTCAGGGCGAACACCACCAGGCCGCCGGCAATGACCAGGATTGGATAGAGACCGGTGGCCAGGTTGATACGGTTGACCAGTTGCAGCATTAGCCAACCGCCCCCCAGGCCGATGATGCCGCCGATGCCGAACTCGCGCAGCAGGTGCGTCAACAGGCTCCAGTGCAGGCCGGTCTGGCCGCTGGCGAGCATGTCGATCAGGGTCACGGTGAGGAACACCGCCATCGGGTCGTTGCTGCCGGATTCGATTTCCAGGCTGGCGGTCACCCGTTCGTTCAGGCCTTTGCCGCCTAGCAGGGAAAACACTGCGGCGGCGTCAGTAGAGCCGACGATGGCACCGATCAGCAGGCCCTGCATCAGGTTCAGGTCGAACAGCCAGGCCGCGGCCATGCCGGTCAGCCCGGTGGTAATCAGCACGCCTACAGTGGCCAGCGACAGCGCCGGCCACAAGGCCACGCGAAAACTCGATACGCGAGTACGCAAGCCACCGTCCAGCAGGATTACCGCCAATGCCAGGTTGCCGACCAGATAAGCGGTGGGGTAGTTGTCGAAGATAATGCCGCCGCCATCGACGCCGGCGGCCATGCCCACGGCCAGGATGATCACCAGGATCGGGATGCCGAGGCGCGACGAAAGTGAACTTACCAGGATGCTCGCACCTACCAGCAACGCGCCGATCAAGAACAGGCTGTTGATGGTCGTCGCATTCAAAGGCAGTACTCCGGAAGGCTGAAAAGCGGGCACAAACTGACCATGCAGTCTGCGTGCCAGCGATTCTAACCTGTTGAAATGTGATGCTGTCAAAAAGCTTTTGCCAATCAAATGATCGCAGCCTGCGGCAGCTCCTACAGGAAAACGCGAATCTCTTGCAGGGCTGGCGAAGGCTGCGATCTTTTGCGCTTCATGGCGACGAACTGCAGGAACCAGATGGGACAATCACAGTCTCTACAGTTCGCGAGAAGGGTCACTGGTCAGGAAAATCAAGGCCTTGCGCCTGTTTAACCCTGGCATCCACCGTGACTTTTCTTTATCGTACGCGCCCTTTGAAAATGCCCGGAAAATCAAAATGTTGGAAGCATCCCTAAGCCAATTGGAACAACTGGTCAGCGATCTGGTGCAACAGAACCAGGCCTTGGTCAGCACTAACCAGACCCTGAGCGCCGAACTGGCCCAGGCCAAGGATGAAAACGAAAGCCTGCAACTGAGCCTGATGGAACAGGAAGAGAAACAAGGCGCCACCGTGGCACGCATCCAGGCCCTGGTTGAGCGCGTCAGCGCTGGCCCTGTCAACGCATGAGTTATGGCCCAGGTGTGAAAGTCGTCTCGATTCTGGGGGAAGACTATTCGATCAAGGCACCGGCCGGGGAAGAACAGACCCTGCTGGACGCCGCATTGATGTTGAAGGCTGCCCTGGCCGAGACCAAGAAGAAGTACCCGACCCTGATCGGTGACCGACTACTGGTGCTGGCCGCTATGAATCTGTGTTCCCAACAGATCGAAATGCAAAAGCGCCACAAGCAGGAACTCGACCGTTACCAAGAGCAAGTCAGCGCCACGGTTGAAGTGATTTCCAAGACGATCAATCAGGTCTGATCGGCTTTGCGCACAACCAAAGAATAAAATTGTCGATTTAGTTGTATACAATCGGCACGGCTGTTGCAGTGTTTCAGCCTCTTATTCTTTGGGGGTGCTCCATGCAGTTCTGGCGACGCAGTATTCAGTGGCAGTTGATCCTGAGCATGGGCACCGCCCTGTTGGTCAGCATTCTGATCGTGGTTGGCATTTATACCCTCGTGGTCAACCGCCTTGCTCAAAGCTATCTGGTCGAGCAAGCCTTGCCGTCGAGCATCGAGGCGATGCGCAACGACATCGAACGCATCCTTGTCCAGCCTCTAACCGCCGCCAAGGACATCGCCAGCAACAGCATGGTGCGCGACTGGCTGGCCGCGGGTGAAGACAGTGCCCAGGCCGGCACGTTTACCACTTACCTCGAAGGCGTGCGTGCCGAACACAAAGCCTTTACCGCGTTGATGGTCGGCACGGCTACCCACCATTACTTCAACGAAAAAGGCCTGGACCGTACCCTCAGTCGTTCCAATCCAAAAGACGCCTGGTTCTATGCGTTCCTCGACAGCGACCAGCCGCGCACCCTTAATATTGATAACGACGCGGCCACCGGAGAATTGGCGCTTTTCATCGACCTTAAAGTCGAGAAGGCCGGGAAGGTCGTGGGCGTCGCCGGACTGGGCCTGAGCATGAAAGAGCTGTCCGAGCTGATTCACAACTTCAGCTTTGGTGAGCGTGGCAAGGTCTATCTCGTGCGCTCCGACGGTTTGATCCAGGTGCATCCCGAGGCTCAATTCAGCGGCAAGCGTACTCTGGTCGAACAAATCGGCGGCTCGGCGGCACAAGCAGTCATGGGTCAAATAGTTGCCACCAGCAGCGGTTTTTCCCGTGAGGGTGAGGATTATCTGGCGCTGAGTCTGCCGTTAAGGGATTTGGGCTGGACCCTGGTGGCCGAAGTGCCGCAATCGCAAATCTACGCCGAGGCCCGTCGCGCCATGTGGATGAGCGGTGGTATCGGCCTGGCGGTGGCCCTGGTGTGCTTGTTGCTGGTGGTGTTGCTGGCCCGTGGCCTGGTACGACCGATTCGTCAGGTAACAGCGGCACTGGTGGCCATCGGTAGCGGTGGTGGAGATTTGACCCATCGGTTAGATTCCAGCCGCGCCGATGAGCTGGGCGACCTGGCGCGCGGGTTCAATCGCTTCCTGGAAAGCCAGCGCGGAATGATCGGCGAAGTGCTGACCACCAGCGACCGCTTGCGCGCAGCGGTCGGGCAGGTGGCACGGGTGGTGGATAACACCGCAGAGCGTTCCGGGCGCCAGCAGGAGATGACCGACATGGTCGCCACCGCGGTCCACGAAATGGGCCTGACTGTGCAGGAAATTGCGCAAAACGCCGGCAACGCGGCAGTCGTTTCGCAAAACGCCCGTGATGAAGCAATGCAGGCGCGGGAAGTGGTCGGGGGTTCGATCCGCCATATTGAAAGCATGTCCGATGAAATCGGCGTCGCCGCCAGAGCCGTGGGCGAATTGGCAGACCAGGTGGCATCGATTGATCAGGTGCTCGCGGTGATTCGCGGAATTTCCGAGCAGACCAATTTGCTGGCGCTGAACGCCGCTATCGAAGCGGCGCGGGCCGGCGACATGGGACGCGGATTCGCGGTGGTGGCCGATGAAGTGCGCACCCTGGCGCGACGCACGCAAACATCCACCGACGAGATTCAGCAGATGATCGGCAGCCTCAAGCAGGGCGCGGAGAACGCGGTGTCGTCGATGCATTCCGGCCAGGCCGCGACGGGCACGGGTGTCGAGTCGAGCCAGCGCACCGGGGCTTCGTTGACGGCGATTACCGGGCAGGTCGAGCGCATCAGCGACATGAACCACCAGGTGGCGACGGCGACGGAAGAGCAGTCGGCGGTAACGGAAGAGATCAACCGCAACGTGCAGGGGATTTCCGATCTGGCGCGGGCGACTGCCGGGGAGGTCAAGGCTTGTCGGGAGGATTGCCTGACGTTGCAGCGGTTGGCGGATGATCTGGCGCGGCAGATGGGTGGGTTTCGTCTGAGCTGATCTGTTGTCGGTGATGTCCTCTTCGCGAGCAGGCTCGCTCCCACAGTGTCACGCGTTCAACTGTGGGAGATTCTATGGTTGAGGGGAAGCCCTCAACTGGTTTTCGGTTGGTATTCACTCTGCCCCTTCAGCAGGG
>NZ_JBXAHO010000030.1:0-77471 GCF_058795195.1 Pseudomonas sp. GW823-FHT06B06
TGTGGTGAGTCGGTTCTTAGGCGATGGTCGTGCCTGAGTTCAGGTCAGCTGAAAAACCGACTTTTTCAACAGAATCGACCCAAACCGGCCGGTCATGCGTCTAGTAAATCGGGGGCGATTCAACGCATACGACCACCCAGAGATCGGTGACAATGAAGAGGGCATTGTCACCCTCGTGGCAAAAACGCCTTTCGGCGTGATCGGCGGCAAATACGGCTGCGGATTTAACCAGCGCTTGTTCTGCACCTCCGTCGGAGGCATTGACCAAACACCCATGTGTAGGTTTGGTTATAACTCTGGGTTTGTGATTGCAGACCCTCGTGGCTTCTCCGAAGCTATTGCAGCCTCAATTAGCGCCTCTTCATATACCTTTGGCCAATGCCTGTATAACCAGCACATGGCCGTACTTGGCTTTCCGGGCAACGACGTAAATCGCCAAGAACTTTCACACAGAACCGGACAGATAGTTAACGCGGGAAAGCACTTCATCAAGCAAGAGCGATATTCGCATCAGAAGGAGTTTCGTTTCTTATGGGATCTACCTTCGGATGTCACTGGAGCCATGATCTTTGATTGTTCATCGGCCAGACAGTATTGCTCTCCATTGACGCGGAACTTGCGCTAGCGACGACAGACGCCCTTGCCGGACGCGCCCAGCGCGCCGTAGAGCGGCTGTAACGGAAAAGGCGTCCGCCTGCCACTGGCGATGGAGGGCTACACTCAAAGGTGCGGCGATTTATCCAGACTTGCGGGCCGCTCAAGAAATGCCGCTAAACATGGCCACCGCCCGAATGGGCGGTAGGAGCACACCGTCATGCCTACCTATATTGTCATCCCCGACGACGAAGACGACGAAGACGACGACCGGCCCGAACTGTTCGAGCCGGCACTTGGACCTGCGCCTGAGCAGTACGACCTGTTCTCTGAGCCAGAGGTAGGGGTTCGAGGCGCAGTGGAACGGAAAACCAACGTAAGGCGATATTAGAGTTCGGAGCTGACATGGCGGCACCTTACTGGAGGGTGAAGTGTTGCACTCAGTTTTCGCGGCCGCCATATCGCAATTCTTGATTTGACTTATTTCAGATCAGTCTTTCATTCAACTTTACACCTAAATTATTGATGCTAGGGTTAGGTGCGAGTCAATGCTCACCCCTAGGCAAAGAACAAACCTCTACCTCTTTCCGCGCATAAAGAGCAACAACAATGGACACTCAAACTAAAATCTCGATAGATCACATCGTCGAGCAGATCTACAAACAAAGAAATGCCGAGATCTTAGAGCACAAAAAGATGTTCGCCCAAAAGTATCCAGGCAAAATAGACCCGGCAGCACTTGTGGAGACGACAGTAGAGTACCAAATAAAATCATACCGCTTCGACTATTGGGCAGCATTCTATATCAGGCTAGAGTGTTACTTGACATATGAAACTGGCGAGGTAATGCAGTTCCACGGCGATGGCGGCGGCGTAGGCGCTGGAGGAGGAGTATACGCTGGAGGGAATTCAACCACCTTTTTCAGCTTGCCACCTAAAGATCTGATAGGCGAATGCAGTTGGTACCTACAACCTGTTGCCATAGGCGCACTAATTCATTTCTGGCGCGGCTCAACCTCCATTGGGACATTGGTTGGCGCTGGAGCAGGAACAGGTCTCAGCTTCGGGGGAACTGGAACCTGGAGTATGGGTTCGTGATGCAAGGTGGGCGGCTGCAAAAAACTGCGTGCAACACCCGAGCCTTTCGGTAAGGGTGTTGCCCCATGCACTGCGACTGATCCACCTGCGAGGAGGACAAGGCATGAGCACAATCATGAGAAGAAATCATCTGTCCAGGATCAACGCAAAGCTTGGTGGGCAGAAGTCCTCGATCCGAGTCGGAGAAATCGAGTCCTTGTTAAATCGTCAGCTTGCTGAAGGAGGCTTGCCGAGCTTTACCTGGCCATCGATACGAAGCTGAGTACCTGAGACTGTCAGTTACTCGGAGTATTTTGTGAAGATCAGGTCCGTCGCTGGGGGCAATTTCTTATGGCAAGCGAAGCAGCCATTGATGATCTGTTCACTGGGATTGGGCTTGCCTTTTTCAAACTGCCCGTAGCCCCATCCGCCCGTGCTGGCATAACGCTTAGAGTCTTTGACTTCGATCTGGACGTTGGTGGGCTCCCCAGCGATGAACGATTGTTCCCGGCCAAAGGCGGCATTGTTTTGCGCGGAAGACTCATACTTGTAAGCGAGTCGAGCGATGATCGTGCCATCTGGAAATGGAAGAGTTCCATCCCGAAATGCCTTCATCGCGACATCATTTCCCAGAATGACTCGAATGTCAGGCTTGTCACCTTCTTCATGAGCGATGCTGACGAACTGCCAATTTCGGTAGCCCGGCGGGAGTGTTACGCCAAACACTGGAGATCCTTCTGCGACTGGGCCAGCGGTTGAATCAGCGGATGCAGCAACTGAAAAAACTAGCCCACAGAGAAAACTGACGGTCGCGGTTAGAACAAGCAATTTTGAAGTCATCACAAATTCTCCAATTATGAATGTACGCAGTTTTGTCGACTTTATTGTCGAGGGTCTGCAAGTGCATCCGGCCTTGCGGCCAGATGCGGTAGATCGAATGCCGCGACCGCTCCATTGACGGTTGCGAGCAGTCGTCATTTGGCGGTGGCAGCCGTTTCAATCAGGCTGGCAACAACCTTCGGATTGGATACCATCACGACATGGGACGCGCCTTTGACCACAACGGTCTTTTTGGCGTGTGCACGTTCAGCCATGAACACTTGGGCTTGTGCCGGAATGTTCTTGTCCTTGTCGCCGTAAACGAACCATGAAGGGATCGTTTTCCACGCGGGTTCGCTCGACTTTTCATTGAGCGCTGCTGCGGTCACAGGGCGTTGGGTCGCAGCCATCACTTTCGCGTCGGCGTTCGACACGTCTGCAGCGAACTGATCGTGAAACTTGTCCTGTTGGATGTAGAGGTCCTTACCGCCGTCGGCCAATTCAACGGGCGGAGCCAGGGTTGGACCCAGGGTGTTACCTGGGAAACGGCCAGCCAAGTCGGCAGTGGATTCACCTGTATCGGGTGCAATACCGGCGACGTACACCAGAGCTTTGACGTTGGCATTTCCGTAGGCAGCTTCGCTGATAACTGGACCGCCATAAGAGTGACCGACCAAGACGATGGGTGTCTTGATGCTGGCCAGCACATCAGCTACCGATTGTGCGTCGCCCTTGAGCGAACGAAGAGGGTTGGAGGCTGCGATCACCGGGTAGCCATCTTTCTCCAAGATCTTGATTACACCATTCCAAGAGCTGGAATCGGCGAAGGCACCGTGCACCAGCACCACGGTTGGTTTGACCGGAGCAGCGAGCGCAGCGGTCGAACTGACCATCGCCGTCGCCAGGGCCAGACCTGCGAATAACTTGTTCATCTCATGTTCCTGTATGTGAATAGATTTGACGCAGTGGGGGCGATTTGACATTGATGTGGAGGCGCCTATGCGTCCCAAGGGAAGGGGAGTGGCATAGCGTCCATGGAACGTTTTAAACACGCGCCTCTATGACCGACAGCAAATCGGGCAACTGCGAGGGTCATCGTCTGCTTGAATCAAGAGGGTGAGAACGACCAGAAAAAACAATCTTCTGTTTCACTGCGTGAAATGGTCGTGGATACGTTCTCAATGGGGAGATCCTTCCTTTCGAGCGCATTGTTCTCCGCCAAATGGAAAGCTCGGAGAAAGTTAAATTCCGCGCCGCACCCGACCTGGTGCCTCACCATAAATCTCCTTGAATTTCTTGCTGAACGCCGCCTGCGATTGATACCCAACCTGGGCCGCAATATCGCTCAATCCCAAGTGAGAATGACTCAGTAGGCTGAAGGCCAATTCCATCCGGACCTGCGTAAGCAACACCCACGGTGAAACGCCGGCCACCTTTACAAAAGCCCGCATAAATGTTGCACGAGACATACTCGCGGTCTCGGCCAGGCCCTCAATTGTCCATTCGTAAGCAGGGTCAGCCAGCATCGCCTGCCAGGCACGCCCCAAACGTTTATCACTGAGTAATGCAAGCGTGCCGCTGTCTTGACCGTGACTTACCAGATGCGCGCGCAGAATCAAAGTGAACAACGCTTGAGATAACGCATCGAGCAAAAATCGAGCACCTATCTGATCGCCATCTGCTTCACTGCGCAATATCTCGACCAACGCCGTTAACACGCCATTGTCCGCTAAGGCCCCACCGGAAATCGCCAGGTACTCAGGTAGAGCTGCAAACAACATCGAAGCCCGATTGTAGTGAAAGCCACCACACAGCATGTCCAGATCTGTGCTGACATTCCCAATGCGGTATGTTGGCAAAATCCCACCTGAGACGAGTGTCGGTGATGTTGGTTGTACCGTTTTCCCAAGGCTATGCATGACATGTGGTGCACCCCTGGGCAGCAGCAAAATATCACCGGCGTGCATGGGGAGGCGCTGACCATCCGGAAACTCCACTCGGCACGCTCCCTCCAACACAATGTGATAGGGCGCTTTCCCCAAGGCTTCCTGTTCGTGATCTCGAGCCCAATCCCCCTGAAACTGGCAACGCAGATCCAGGCTGCCCCGAACGTTGGCCAAGCTGATGAGTTTGTCGATTGAATTCATTTGAGAGCTTCGCAGAAAAAACTGAGCGGATTGAACAAACCTGAATCTCACCACAGTAGAAAACTGAACGTGTTGAAACAGTACACCTACCCGGTCAGGAGTTTATGCAATGTTCAGTAATTGGTCCGAATTGTTGCCCACTATCCAGAAAGCCTTCGGCGCACTGGGCAAGAGCAATCCAAAAATGGTCAAGGCTTACATGGCCCTTGGTGAAGCCGCTGCCGAAAACGATGTGCTGGATGTCAAAACACGCGAGCTTATCTCGATCGCCGTCGCTGTTACTACTCGGTGCGACGGGTGTATCGCTGCTCATACGAACACTGCGATTAAAGCTGGCGCGAGTCGAGAAGAAGTGGCCGCTACGTTGGCCACCGCCATCTCGATGAACGCAGGTGCTGCATACATCTATTCGCTGCGCACACTTGAAGCGTTTGACTCGCTGAAAAACTAGCCCGCCATGTGTTCACCTAGAGCCTCGGCGCTGCAAAGTGTCGAGGTTTTTTTACGCAATCAGAACGTCGAGGACACCTTGAGACGATCAAGCAACAACTTGAGCATGACGAACAAAAACACCGTTCGTTGACACCGCAGACTACCTCCACATTCAATCTTCTGGAGAAGTCTCATGCTCACTTCATTTACGGCCTGGTTAAAATTCATCAGCAAGCTGGACACCTTTGGCGCATCGCTTATGCGCCTGGCAATCGGCGTTGTTTTCCTGTGGATTGGCGCGCTCAAGTTCGTGCCCTATGAGGCGGACAGCATCACCCCGTTTGTCGCCAACAGCCCGTTCATGTCGTTCTTCTATGAACACCCGCAAGAGTACAAGGCACACCTGACTCATGAAGGTGAACTGAACGTCGAGAAGCGCGCTTGGCAGACAGCCAACAACACATATGGGTTCTCGACCGGATTGGGTATTGTCGAACTGCTGATCGGCTTGTTGGTGCTGTCCAACCCGATCTCTCGACGCACCGGGTTGCTCGGTGGTGCATTGGCCTTCGGCACGCCACTGGTGACGTTGAGCTTTCTGATCACTACGCCCGAAGCCTGGGTGGGTGCTCTCGGTGACGCTCAACACGGTTTTCCTTACTTGTCCGGTGGCGGTCGTCTGGTGCTCAAGGACGTGTTGATGCTTGCCGGCTCTTTACCCGTCATGGCCGACTCCGCTCGCCAGCTCCTGCGGGAAAGTCGCGCATGAATCGCTTATCGGAAAATATCTGGAAACCCGTGATGGCTCTGACGTTTGCCATCTTATCCAGCAGCGCCTTGGCCGCACCGGCGGAGGAGGTTGCTCGGACTGGGGTGCCCCTCGATATCGCCAAAACCTACACGCCATCGCCGGAGAGAATCGCGCTGCGGGCGAACAGGCGTCCGCTCTTCCAGATACATTTCCAGAGCAATGCATCACCGGATTGTTTCACCCAGCACAATTAAGTCATGACATCCGTGCTTGTTCTCTAATCGCCTTTAGATGGCGAGACTGGCCCTCAGAAGCAATTGCTCATTTCGGGTTAATTCGTTGTCCACCCTGGGAGTCCCCACATGATTGAAGTGACTCATTCCTGCGACGGTAATCTTTGGTTGGACACTCCAGCCATGAACGCTACCGAATTCGAAGGCGGCTTCTTGTTGCCACACCTGATGGGGGCGCTGGCTAGCGAATCCAGGGCGGCGCCTGTCACGCACAGATTCAATACGCACCAGAACAAGACTTCGGTCTTGAAACGGTGTGCGCCATTTTTTCGTGCATTGAAACTTCGTTTTTCTCCCCTTTAACGACATTCGACAGCACCTGTGTAGTGCTGCCTTGCAGAGAATTGAGATGACCTACGACTTTGACTTATTTGTGATCGGGGCAGGTTCCGGTGGTGTGCGTGCAGCGCGTTTTGCCGCAGGATTCGGTGCGAGAGTAGCGGTAGCGGAAAGTCGCTATCTCGGTGGCACCTGCGTCAACGTCGGTTGCGTACCGAAAAAGCTGCTGGTCTATGGGTCGCATTTTGCAGACGACTTTGAGCAGGCCGAGGGCTTTGGCTGGACTGCTGGCAAGGCCCAATTCGACTGGGAAAAATTGATCTCAAACAAGAACCGTGAGATCGAACGGCTCAATGGTATTTACCGCAAACTGCTGGTCAACAGCGGCGTAACACTGCTTGAAGGTCATGCACGACTGGCCGATGCGCATCATGTGGAGATCAATGGGCAGCGTTTCAGCGCCGAACGCATTTTGATTGCCACAGGCGGCTGGCCGCAAATTCCGGAGATTCCAGGCCGCGAACATACCATCACCTCGAATGAGGCGTTCTTTCTCAAGCAGCTGCCGAAGCGCGTTCTGGTTGTCGGTGGCGGTTATATCGCCGTCGAGTTCGCCGGAATCTTCAACGGCCTGGGTGCCGACACGACTCTGCTGTATCGCGGCGATCTTTTTCTCCGTGGATTTGACAAATCAGTTCGCACGCATCTGGTTGAAGAACTGACCAAGCGTGGACTGCAACTGCAATTCAACACCGATATAGTGCGGATCGACAAACAGTCAGATAGCAGCCTGCTGGCGACGCTCAACGACGGTCGTCAACTAGAGGCTGACAGCATTTTCTACGCCACGGGTCGGCGGCCGATGCTCGACAATCTGGGGCTGGAAAATACGCGCGTCGAACTCAACGAGCGGGGATACATCGACGTTAATGACAATTTCGAAACTCACGAGCCATCGATTCTTGCATTGGGCGATGTGATTGGCCGAGTGCAACTGACTCCAGTGGCGACAGCGGAAGGTATGGCAGTTGCACGCCGACTGTTCAAACCCGAGCAATATCGTCCAGTGGATTACCGCCACATCCCCACGGCGGTATTCAGCCAGCCCAACATCGGCACCGTTGGCCTGACGGAGGAACAAGCGCTCGAAAACGGCCACAAAGTCGTGGTGTTCGAGAGCCGATTCAAACCGATGAAACTGACCCTCACGGAGTCATCCGAACAGACGCTGATGAAGCTGGTGGTGGATGCTCGTACTGATCGTGTACTGGGCGCGCACATGGTGGGTCCCGATGCAGGAGACATCATCCAGGGCTTGGCCATCGCGCTCAAAGCGGGTGCCACCAAGCGACTGTTCGATGAAACGATCGGCGTGCACCCGACCTCAGCAGAAGAGTTTGTGACCTTGCGTACTCCAGTCTCTGGCCCATGAGCGCCTGGTATGTGTTGCCGTCTGGCATCATGTTTTCGGCCGTTGCGATCCGGTTGGTAGGCAAGCTCGCACTGAAGAACAGGCGGAATCGGCCTCGCGCCTTTGCTTGGAATTGAGCTGGGTTTGAACGGAGTAGTGAAAGTAAGCCTCGATGAAACTCGTCGTCAATGCTCCGTTCACTCATCATTGGATGGTCTACATTGAATGGGCTTGCCCGGGTGTACGCCAACTCCAACATCGGTTACAGCAGCGTCAAACTGACGTTGACCTCCTAAGCGGCCTTCACGCCCCCGTTGCTCCCGTATGCCGACAAGCTCGTTTTTTGATGTGTTGCAGACTCGATTCTTCTGGCACCGCAACAAGGAGTGCAGGCCAGGGTCTCGATAATGTCCATCCAGGTTGGAGCAATTGTCATGAGTCTCACTCTCTATGGTTTTGATGGCAGCCCATACGTACGCACGGTAAAGATGCTGCTAAAGGAGAAAGGTGCGGAGTTCAATCAGCTACAAGTAAACGTGATGAAAGGTGAGCCGCATTCACCGGAACACCTTGCACGTAATGCATTCGGCAAGGTGCCGGTAATTGATCACGATGGATTCAGGGTGATCGAAACGGCGGCGATCATGAGTTACCTGGACGAGGTCTTGCCTGGGACTTCGCTTACCCCAAAAACGCCTCGGGATCGAGCCAGGAGTCATATGGCTCAGTCAATCTACGACTCCTATGGCTATGGCTCGATGGTTCCAGTCTTCGGTTATTACCTGTTCCCCGACTTTATCGGAGGACAGAACGATGCCTCCCGCCTCCAGGGCATCGAAAAATCCAAACTGGTGCTAACCGAGTTGATGAAGATCAAAGGCAGTGATCCTTTTCTTGCCGGCCCGGCGTTGAGCATTGGCGATTTGTACCTGGCACCGGCGTGCGCTTATCTGGCGATGACTCCGGACGCGGAGCAAGTATTTGCCATCAGCGGATTCGCTGACTGGTGGAATCGGATTCAGGCACTACCCAGCTTCAAGGCCACACCACCGCAGTAGTCATCCCCATCTTGGTGCGAAGACCCAGTGTGGTGCTTAGCACTTTATTACACCGCTTCTCGCGCTGATGAACGCGCCTTGGCGTCGAGGATTTTCGCGGTCAGTTCGAGGCCGTTTCGTTGTACGCGTGGGACTGTTGCATGGTGTTTCTCCTATCGGGTTTGCTTGGTGGCGGTTGCCGGTTGGTGTTGCTTGGGTGTGAAGCAATGTTCTGCTGGTCGCTCGATAGCATCCAAGACCGATATACAATGTACGCATAAGCAGGGCCTATAGAGGGAACATCCCATGCTGCTACGACACTTGCGCTATTTGTTGGCTGTCGCCGATAACTCCGGCTTCACCCGCGCAGCCGAGGCGCTGCATGTTTCCCAGCCGACCTTGTCGCAACAGATCCGACAGTTGGAAGAAACGCTTGGCGTAGTGCTGTTCGATCGAACCTCGCGCACAGTAAAACCTACCGATGCGGGGCAGGCCTACATCGAATGTGCGCGTCGAGTATTGGTTGAGTTGGAAGCTGGCAAGCGCGCATTGCACGATGTGAAGGATCTGTCCCGCGGCACTCTGCGCCTGGCCATGACGCCGACGTTCATGGCTTACCTGGTAGGACCGTTGATGCGCGACTACATGGCTCTCTATCCAAATATCCATCTGGAGATCTTTGAACTCTCCATGGCCGATATCGAAACCGGCCTGGCGGATGACTCACTGGATATCGCCATTGCGTTTGATGACGTGCGAAACCCGGACATCGAAACGATCCCAGCTTTTATTGAAACCCTGGGGCTGGTGGTGGGGCGAGATCATCCGTTGTACGACTGTAAAAAACCGTTAACCGCCGAGCAGGTTGCTCAACTGGACTTTGCGTTGCTGACTCCCGACTTCGCCACCCGCATCTGTATTGACGAGTACTTCGCCAAGACGCAGATCACACCCAAGGTGGTGATCGAGGTCAATTCGGTCAACACTTTGCTGGAAGTCATGCGGCACACGGCGGTCGCCACTATTCTTCCGGAGCCCATCGCTACCCAGGACAGAGCCCTGCGCAGGATCGCGTTGCTGGACAAGGGGCCACGGCGTGGAGCCGCCCTGTTACGACGTAAAAACAACTATCACAGCGCGGCGTCAGTGGCCTTTATGGACTTGATGTTGGGCGTGTCGGTGGGGCAGTAGGTTTGGCAAAATGATCATTACACGTAATGAAATGCTGGATTGTAATTGCTGGTCATTCCGCTGTTTACGAGAGGAGGGGAAGATAACTCCATCGACGCGATCACCGGGTCGAACTCAAACAACAATCGGAGCACGTCATGTCCCAGCAAGCGATCAAACTTTATCGTCACCCTTTGTCTGGCCACTCTCATCGGGTCGAACTGATGCTGTCCCTGCTGGGACTGCCAACCGAACTGGTATTCGTGGACCTGATGAAGGGCGCGCACAAAGCGCCTGACTTCCTGGCTCTCAACCGTTTTGGCCAAGTGCCGGTGATCGATGACAACGGCACCGTCCTGGCAGACTCTAACGCCATCTTGGCTTATCTCGCCGCCAAATATGGCAAGGGCCAATGGCTGCCGACCGATCCGGTAGAGCAAGCCAAGGTTCAACGCTGGTTATCTGTGGCCGCCGGTCAAATCAATTCGGGCCCTGCCACCGCGCGATTGATCACCGTGTTTGGTGCCGGTTATGACGCCGAAGAAACGATCAAACGTTCTCATGCCCTGCTCAAGGTCATGGAGGAGGAGCTGGGTCAGAGCAAATTCCTGGCCGGTGACAAGCCGACCGTCGCCGATGTTGCCGCCTACACTTACGTGTCCCACGCACCGGAAGGTAACGTGGCGCTGACTGACTACCCGAATGTCCGTGCCTGGTTGAGCCGCATCGAAGGGTTGCAGAACTTCGTTGGCATGCAACGTACTGCTGTAGGCTTGCAAGAGGCTTGACTCGGTTCAGAAGGAGCTTGTCCGGAGAATAACTCCGGTAAGCTCCTTTTCCTTGTTTCGCAGTTCTCCCCAGGACGCTTTACGTACATGCTGCTAGCGCCGACGGCGCGTGCGAAAGTCGCTGTAGCCGACGATACTGGCAATCAGGTCTTCCCGCGCAAGCGGCCAGATACCTCGCTGTCCTCTCATCAAGACAGGGGCGCCTATGGATCGTTTTCAAGAAATGCAGATATTCATGGCAGTAGCCGAGGAAGAAGGCTTTGCCGCCGCCGCTCGCCTGTTGAATATCTCTCCCCCCAGCGTGACCCGTGCCATCGCCGCGATGGAAGAGCGAATCGGCACACAGCTCCTTTCTCGAACCACTCGCAGCCTTCATCTCACCGAAGCGGGTCAACGCTATCTCGAGGATTGTCGGCGTATCCTCAGTGATATCGACGAAGCGGAGGAGGCGGCTGCCGGTAGTTACTCGATACCGTGCGGGCATTTGACCGTGACCGCGTCGGTGCTGTTTGGCGAGTTGTACATCGCGCCGCTGCTGGCCGACTACGTGGACCAGTTTCCTTCGGTGCACCTCAATGCCTTGCTGGTGGATCGTGTCGTGAACATGACGGACGAGGGTATCGACGTGGCCATACGCATCGGCCACTTGCGTGAGACTAATCAGCACGCCATCAAAGTCGGCGAAGTACGTCAGGTGATCTGCGGTACTCCCGATTATTTCGAACGCTACGGCAGGCCGCGTCATCCCGGTGAACTCAGTAACGCCAACATTGTCATGTCTTCGGCCAGCCATTTGCTGAGCGACTGGCAATTCGTCAACGACGGCAACGCCCTGAGCTTTCGATTCGAACCGCGATTGGTGGTCACCGCCAATCAGGCCGCGATCAATATCGCCAGTCTTGGCTGGGGTGTCACGCGGGTGTTGTCCTATCAGGTGGCCAACCAAGTGGCGGCAGGCGAACTGGAACTGGTGCTGGAAGACTTCGAACCACCGGCGCTGCCCATTCAAGTGGTCTACCTCAAGAGCACCCGCATACCGGCAAAGGTTCGTACCTTCGTGGATTTTCTCGCGGATCGACTCGGCAAGAACTCGGCGCTCAAGGCTGTGGTGAAGGGTTCCAACTGATGGATCGCTATCATGAAATGCTGATGTTCGAAGCGTTATCGGAGCGGCCCAGTCTGGCTGCTGCGGCCCTTTGTCTGGGTGTGTCCGGACCTACGGTCGTTCGCGCCATTGCACGGCTGGAGGAACGTCTTGGCGTGCCTCTCTTAGTTCGAAGCACCCGTGGGGTGTCGCTGACCGAGGCCGGTGCCGGTTTCATGGCCGATTGTTCACGCATTCTCAGAGCCATCGAAGACGCAGAGGCTTCGGCCAAGGGCTTGCACGTTCAGGCCCAAGGCAATCTCACGGTGCTGATGCCTTTGCTGTTCAGCCGTTATGTCATGACCTCGATTCTGACGGACTACATGTGTCTTTATCCTGAGGTAAAAGTCTTTGCGCAATACCATGATCGTTTTCCGAACATGCATGAAGAGGGCATCGATGTGGCGGTGCTGGTCGGCCATCTACCAAGTTCGTCATTGATCGCACGACAGGTGGGCTATGTACGCTCGATGGTATGCAGCAGCCCTGCTTATCTGGGTACTCACGGTGAACCCGGCGTACCTGAGGATCTGCAAAATCATCGACTGGTCGCCACCCATGCCTATCGAGACAGCGTCCAGTGGGACTTCCAGCACGACGGTGAGGTGAATCACTTAAAAGCCCGGACACGGATCAGTTGCGCGACGGTACAGGCGGCCATTGATGCAACCGCTTATGGCGCCGGCATTACCCGTTGTCTGAGCTATCCGTTGTACGAGTATTTGAACACGGGGCGATTGCGGTGTGTGTTGCAGCCCTATGAGTTACCGGCGCTGCCGGTGCACGTGGTGTACCGCGAAGGGCGCAAGGCCTCGATGCGGGTGCGCAGTTTTGTTGACCACATCGTCGACGGCCTGCGCGAGCATCCGGCCATGCAGCCGGATGTTCTTTGAACGCTTGCAGCGCACGCAACAGCGGAGGTCACTGCTAGTCATGCAGTGGTAGCTGTTTCAATCAGGCTGGCAACGACTTTCGGATTGGACACCATCACCACATGGGACGCGCCTTTGACTACGACAGTCTTCTTGGCGTGTGCCCGTTCAGCCATGAACACCTGGGCTTGCGCAGGGATGTTCTTGTCCTTGTCGCCATAGACGAAATACGACGGAACGGTTTTCCAGGCGGGTTCGCTCGAGGCTTGATCAGCGTAGCTACGGTCACGTCTGACTTGCCCGCCCGGCGCATGGAAATATGTCTGCAATCCCCTGAACTACAAACGGATACAAATGCCGTTCGGGCATTTCAGTGAGCGAAATAGTGGATTGTGTTTTGTGGTCGTTCTCTGCATCACGGTTAAGGCGGAGCATAAGCACACATACTTTTCCATGCTGTACAGCAGAGGTTCATGACCGATGAAACGCGTGCTTATGTTACTGGCCAACGGCGTAGAGCCTCTGGAAATGGCCGCTTTTACCGATGTGCTTGGCTGGGCCAACCTGCTGGGTGATCACCCTGTGGAGCTGGTCAACGCCGGCCTTCGCAGAAAGATCGTGACTACCTTCGGTCTCACGCTCAATCCGAGCTTTCTATTGAGCGAACTGGACTTGAGCAGCTTCGATGCCTTGGCACTGCCGGGTGGTTTTGAACCGTCGGGTTTTTACGAGGAAGCCTTGAGCGAACCCTTCCTGGCGACCATCCGGCATTTCGTCGAAGCCGATAAACCCGTTGCGAGCGTTTGCGTGTCTTCCGTGTGCCTGGGCGTGGCCGGCGTGCTGCGTGACAGGAACGCCACGACCTACCACCAGGAGGGCGGCAAGCGGAAAAACCAACTGTTGGAAACCGGTGCACGCTTTGTCGATCGCCCCGTGGTTGTCGATGACCAGATCATCACTTCGAGCGGGCCGGGCACTGCCACCGAAGTTGCATTCGTACTGCTCGAAAAAATAACCAGTGTCGAAAATGCCGCTTTCATCCGCAAGAAGATGCGCTTCGCCACCCCCGACCGTGGTTGGTACGAAACGCCGCAAGTGCCCTGAAATGTTCCACCAACTCCGATCGACTCTTTATCAAGGGTACGCCGAAGTGCTGAGCACTGACGAGTATGTGGTCTATGTTTTCATTCGCTGCCGAAAAAGGTAACCCAATGTTCAGTCTTTCCAATGCTGTCGATTACATGTGCCGCTCGCCGTGGCACGATTCAGTAAAGAGACCGAACGTTTGTATGGCGTTCTGGAGCAGCAATTGAGCGAACGACCTTACGTCGCCGGCGAATATTCCATTGCCGATATGGCGATCTATCCTTGGGTGCTGCAACATGACAAGCAAGGAATGATGCTCGATGGTTATCCTAACGTCGCCGCTTGGCTAGAGAAAATCAGCATGCGCCCAGCAGTGGTTCGGGCCTACGCTAAAGGGGAGCAAATTCGTCCATCTGTTCAAGCTGATCAAGACAGAAAAAAGCTTTATGGGCTTCCATAGCGGGATCGCTACCCCCCTTAGGCGATTCCGTGTTGCTCGAGTGCGTGCAGGGTCTGTCTCGAGCTTCATGAGGTTGCAAAACGCAGAGTTGATAATCACCGGCAATTGCGTATTTACCCCGCTGCCGGGGATTCAACCATTCCTCGCCGGGCGGCGGGTGAAGGGCACCTGTTTACGAATGCGTAGAGGTGATCATGAGTCAGTCGGACGCGCCAGGAGCATCCCCTTGGCATGCGGGTGAGCGTGAATTGCAGGAAAGCGTCGGCGTCGCCGATCAAATGGAGATATTCGGACGCAAGGTCGTACGTGACTTCATGCCTGATCAGCATCGATTGTTTTACAACCAGTTGCCTTACCTGGTGGTGGGCGCGGTCGATGAACAAGGGATGCCTTGGGCCACGTTGATCGAAGGCCCCACTGGCTTCATCCATTCTCCCGATCCGCGAATGCTGCAACTCGACCGCCTGCCCGCCGAGGGTGATCCGGTTCGGGCGGCCCTCAAGCAGGGCGCTGCTGTGGGATTGCTTGGTATTGACCTGAAGACCCGAAGGCGCAATCGCATGAACGGCAACATCAGTACCGCCTCGTCAGGCGGTTTTACCGTTTCTGTGGTGCACGCTTTCGGCAACTGCCCGCAATACATACAGTTGCGAGGCGTTGAGCCGGTCAGCCTTGGCCAAGCTTCAGCAAACGTAACAGCCGAATGTCTCAGTGAACTGGATGAAGCCGCAAAGTCGACCATCAGCAAGGCCGATACCTTTTTCATCGCCAGCTATGTCGACCTGGATGGCGATGCATCCCGGCGCTCGGTGGACGTTTCTCACCGGGGGGGCAATTCAGGTTTCGTCAGGATAGAAGGCAACGTGCTGACGATTCCCGATTTTGCTGGCAACCTGCACTTCAACACCTTGGGTAATTTCGTGCTTAACCCACGCGCAGGGCTGGTGTTCATCGATTTTGAAACAGGCGACATGCTGCAAGTCAGCGGGCGTACCGAGATTATTCTCGAGGGCCCGGAGATTGCTGCCTTTCAGGGAGCTGAGCGACTCTGGACACTGACCGTGGAACAGGTGGTTCGACGTCAGGCTGTGTTGGCCCTGCGTTGGCGGTTTGAAGGTTTTTCGCCTAACAGCCTGATGACGGGCAGTTGGGAACAAGCTGAGGGCCGATTGCAAGCCGATAACCTGCGCGATCAATGGCGACCGCTGAGGGTGACGCGGATAGTTGACGAGAGCAGCTCCATTCGCTCCTTCTACTTTGAACCGGCCGATGGCGCGGGCATACCGCGGTTTGAGGCTGGCCAACATCTGCCGGTGCGCTTTTGCCTTGCTGAAGGACAGGCGCCTCTGGTCAGAACCTACAGCCTGTCGAGTGCGCCGTCGGACAGTTTTTTCCGCATCAGCGTCAAGCGTGACGGACTCATCTCGTCGCATCTGCACGACCGCGTTCAGATAGGGGATCTGGTTGAAGCCCGTGCCCCTCAAGGGCGCTTCACGGTGCAAGCCGATGAATATCGACCGTTGGTTTTGCTGGCCGCGGGCGTGGGCGTGACCCCACTGCTGTCGATGCTGCGTGAAGTGATTTATGAAGGCGAACGTATCCGTCGCACTCGACCGACCTGGTTCATCCAAAGTGCGCGCAGCCTGAGTGAACTCGGGTTTCGCGATGAGCTGTACGAACTCGCGACCCGTGCCAAGGATAAAATTCGTGCGCTGCGCCTGCTTAGTCAGCCGGAAACTCATGCTCGCGTTGGTGAGGATTTTGAGGTGGCGGGGCGTGTGGATGTCGAACTGCTCAAGGCATTGCTGCCCCTGGACGATTACGACTTTTACCTGTGCGGCCCTGGTGCTTTTACCCAGGCGCTGTACGACGGTCTACGTCAGTTGCGTATTGGCGATGATCGTATTCACGCGGAGACTTTCGGTCCTTCGACCCTGGTTCGCCAACGGGATCATTTAACCCCGGAGGTCGAGCAGATACCCGCGGCAAGCAGCCCGGTCAAAGTGCTGTTCTCGGCATCGGCGAAGGAAGCTCGTTGGGAGCCGGGTGGCGGGAGTTTACTGGAACTGGCCGAGAGCCGTGGCCTGAACCCGGACTTCAGTTGCCGGGGCGGATCGTGCGGTACATGCCGGACCCGATTGGTCAGTGGCCAAGTGCATTATCTGAACCTGCCGGCTGAGATGCCGGCCGAAGGGGAGGTACTGATTTGTTGTGCGGTGCCAGCGCAAGCCAAGGAGGGCGACGCCCCCCTGGTGCTGGATTTGTGAGCTGGCATCGACCAGATACTCATCCCGCCATGCGCGGGTTGAGTACCTGGTCGATGCCGCCTTCGCTTTCAAGTTGAGCCAAGTCATCGAAGCCGCCAACGTGCCAGTTGCCGAAAAAGATCTGCGGGACGGTACGGCGACCGCTTCGGCTGACCATTTCGGTCTTCACGTCGACTGAGCGTACATCGATTTCCTTGTACGCAATCCCTTTGGCATCAAGCAAACGCTTGGCACTACGGCAGTAGGGGCAGGTCGTGGTGGTGTACATAGTGACTTCAATCATGTTGAGTACTCCTGAAAATTAGAGGCTGATTTAGGCAACAGCTTTTGCTGGACGGGCATGAACGGCAACGGTGTTCGGATGCTTGACCAGTGACTTGAAGGTCTTGTTGTCGGCGTCCAGGGCGTCGATTGAACCGGTCCCGATGTCGTAGACCCAGCCATGCAGATTCACCAGGCCTTTTTCCTGAGCCAGGCGCACGCTTGGATGAGTCTGAATATTGGCCAGTTGGGCGATGACGTTTTCACGCACCATGGAACTGACTTTGGCGGCTTCACTGGCGTGAGGACGCGATTCGTTGATGACTTTCGCCGACTCGGCATGTTGTAACCAGCCCGCGACCGCAGGCAGGTGATCCATGCAGGTGCACTTGGCGACAGCGGTCATGGCACCGCAATCGGAATGGCCGCAGATCACGATATCGGTCACGCCCAGTACGGCGACGGCGTATTCGACTGTGGCCGACACACCACCGGAATGCGGGCTGTAGGACGGCACGATGTTGCCAGCGTTACGGATCACGAACAGTTCGCCAGGCTCTTGCTGGGTCAGCAGTTCCGGTACGACGCGACTGTCGGAACAGGTGATGAACAACGTGCCGGGATGTTGCGTGGTGGCCAGGTGTTTGAACAGGTCAGTGCGTTGTGGGAATGCTTCTTTCTGGAACTTCAAGAAACCTTCGATGAGCGCTTTCATGGTGTTTACCTTTCATTGAGTGCTGAGTGAGTGACAATTAGTTGGTGCAGCCGCTACCGATCACGTTGTATTCCAGGATGTGGATTTCACCGTGCAAATCGCGGTAAGTCATTTGCACTGGCGTCGGGCCACAGACATCAGCCGTCGGGGTGATGTGAATGACTTTGGCGACATCCAGGTGCATGCCATACGCATATGGAACGGCCTCAGGTGCTACCGCAGCTTCCTGTGCGTAGGCTGACAGCGAAGCCGTCAGGGACAGGGCGAGAAACAGAATTTTTTTCATGACGAATCCTCCATTCAAATGTGGTGATTGATCGAAAGGGTTAAGAAATTTTTTGAAGCAGGCCCGCAAGGCTGCGGGCCGATTTACAGGTCCGGTTGCATCCTTAGAAAGGACGCAGTGGCAGGAACTTGCCGTCAAGGGTGATCACCGCACGGTGACCGCCATCTGGGTCTTCGACTTTCTTCATGTCCAGTTTGAAGTTGATGGCGCTGATAATGCCGTCGCCGAACTGTTCGTGAACCAGAGCTTTCAGGGTGGTGCCGTAGATCTGGATCATTTCGTAGAAGCGGTAGATGGTTGGATCCGTCGGGACACCCGACAGGCTGCCGCGCAGCGGGATGACTTGCAGGCGGGCAACCGAGTCGGCGTCCAGATCCAGTTTTTCACCGATCACTTTGGCAGCAGCTTCAGGCAGCGGGTGCTGACCGAGCAGGGCGGCGGTGACATAAGCCAGGCCGAGGCCGGTGCCTTTGGTCACGTCTTCAAAGGACAGATTTTTGCGAGCTTTGGCGTCCAGGATTTTCGCGGTCAGCTCAAGGCTGGTGTCGTTGTAAGCGTGGGACTGTTGCATGGTGTTTCTCCTATCGGGTTTGCTGAGTTGGCGTTACTAGGTTGGTGTTGCTTGGGTGTGAAGCAATCTTCTGCGGTTATCTCGATAGCGTCCAAGACCGATATACAATCCTTCGCATAAGTCCTACCTATAGATGCATTTCGGAGTGCTCATGAACGTTGAAAACTCAGAGGCGCTGCTGTTGATATCCCAGCGGATATCCGGCTTGGATTGATGTAGCTGGGGCAAGCATCGGAGGGGCGGGCACAGACACGCGTTTTGTCTTGCCTCTGCATGCGCACAACTTGCCGTTGTTGCATCGTCGGGAAACCAAACTGGTGGTGGCGCTCAAAGGCGGAGTGGATATTCGTGCTGGTCGACGACGGATTGCGTTGCTTGAGGAAGACGAGGCGATAGAGCTCGATTCCGGAATCGCTCACCGAATCCATCAGTACGGCCCCGTGCCTGGCACTGTTGGCGCAGTGCTTTTGCCTGGCGCGATAGAACAGGAGTGGACGTCAGAAGCGGGTTTGTAGAATCAGTAACTTACGAGCCACATTGTCCATTTTCTTGATTCAGCGTCCTCACACTAAGTGATTGTATTAGCGGTAACTTCTAAGAAAATTTCAGTAACCTGTGTTTCTATGAAACACTTTTAACACAGTTTAGTGAAACGACGTTCAATAAAATCAATAGGTTACATACCTGTGTTTTTCTAGACAAGCGGCACTGGTCTGTTTGTCAGCGCGATCTAACCTTATAGGCAGGAATTACCTTCCCAGGCCCGCAACCATGATCGCCATAGGCTCCTTCGTTCACACCACTCGCAGCCCCGAACTCTGTTACGTCCTTAGAACTAACCGGGATAAGGACGAGCTTTATCTTTGTCGGTTGCGAGACGGAGAGAGGTTCTTCTTGCCATCAGAGCACATAGTGGCTGAAGAGAACCCGTCAGACCGTTTTCGTGAACACGTCCGAGAGGTGATTAAAGAAGCAGCGTATTCCGGCTCAGCAAGTCAGAAAAAATATAATAATTTTTCTGAATATTTGATTGAGTATCTTCGTTTAGCATCTGTCAATGGTGCAACATACGAAGTGGATGCAGTCACTAACTTCTTAGTGCTAGCAGTGCTGGAGCAAGACTCCGGGAACTACAAGCGCTCTTTAGAGGTATTTTATCTAGATGTATGTTGGTTTTGTTCTCAACTCGGAATCGACACCCCAACTAGATCGTTAGTTAAGGCTAGGCTTGCAAGTAACAAAGGCGACGGCTACGTAGAACCGGAGATCGGAGTGGGCGAAGATGAAGTATGATCCCGGTAATCTGGTGTTTCTGCGTAATAGTCCGGGAATGTTTACGGTTGTCGATTACGACTCTGCAATAAATCGTATTTACCTCAGAGGGTCATTGCCAGAGATCATTGATGAGCCTGAAGAAAATGTTGTTTGGGTATCAGATGATCGCGTCGAAGATTTTAGAGGCTGGGTTATCTCCAATGCTCCTGTTATCGAGGGAGACACTCGGTCGGTATCTCCGTATACCCCGGAAGAGATCGAATTCGCTAAAAGCCGTGAATATATATTTATACGGTTGATAAATGATGAGATAACCTTTGAGGAAACGAAGGTACTGCTGGGTCTGGGTAGTACAATGGTCAGGAAACTCAAGAGTGCATACTTGGTGCACAAATCCTGGACGATTTTTGTACCGAAAAAGTCGGGGCGTACTAAAGGTGAGACTCAATTCCCAGCTGAGGTCGAGGAGCTGATTCAGAAGCTCTCTAAAGGCTATACGGGCCCAGGTGCTAACGAGCAACAGGTAATCGATACGATCATCGCTACCTGTCATGATCAAATTGGGGTTGCACCATCGCCTAGCACGATACGGCGGCGGCTACGAGTGATTCTCACTGAGCGCGAGAGGTTGAAGGCAAAGAAGGGGCATGAGGCAGCCGCAGACGAATTTGGCAGCTATCCATATGGAATGATTGCCTCGGCACCTCTTGAAATTGTTGAGGCTGATGGTAGCCCGCTTGATCTTCATGTGAGATGCAAGCACACGGGGCGTATCTTAGGCCGTCCATACTTGATGTTGGTAAAGGACAAATTCACGAAAGCGTATCTGGGCTTCGCGCTTTATTTTGGTGCGCCTAGCCGATGGACGTTGGCTCAAGCCATTGAGATGGCCATCAAACCGAAGGATGAGCTTCTTCGTTCTCTTGGACTTGACGAGACTTACAAGTGGATTCAGTACGGGCGTATGTCCCTTCTTCTCGTAGACGGGGGGCCCGACCTTAACGCAAATACTGTAAAAGCATCCTGCTCTCTCCATGGTGTTGCACATAAGCGAAGAAAGCGGAAGCAAAGCGGCGGTTCAATTGAACGCGGACTTGGAATAATCCTTCGTTATTTCATCCAGACTCTTGAGGGCGCAGTACCGTCATCCGGAAAAAAACCACGTGGAACAAAAGTGCAAGAATCAGCACTGTATACCCTGGAAGACGCCTTTAAGTTGGTTGTCACTGAAATCTGTCGGCGGCATGAAAAGGTTGGTTCTGATGGGCTGACATCGAATCAGCGCTGGATAAATGAATACGGAGAGCATGAAGGGGTTATTAGAACACCACCAAGGTTCGAAGACCCCTTAGCCTTTGTTATTGAGATGTATCATGAGCACCATGTGACAGTAAGAAGGGAAGGAATAATTGTTATTGGGTTGCTTTATGAACTGGGGCCGTATTTTAACAAGTCAAAGACTCCGGTCAGAGTAAAAATTGATAATTCTGATATCGATCGCGCTTGGGTTGAATATGATAAAAAATGGGTTCCTATCAAAAGGCTTAGCCCACACCTGGATAAACTTAGACCTTATGAAAACGGGCCCATATCGATGCTGGTTTATAAAGCCTATAAGTATGGTCAACCCAGTCCAGGTTCGCTAACTTCAGATGGGGAACGGGTGCATTTGAGCCAGCGGGAAATCAAAACACAAATAGAGGTCGCGGCTCGAGAGCGGGCTCGTAACATAGCCAATGGCAGGCAAATTGAAGCGGTTGGTGCATTTGCTCAGTCTCCAATCCGTCCAGTTTCGCACAGAGACGAAGACTCTGAAGATTTTGATGAAGCAGATGTAGAACCTCTGAAAGGTAGTTACATATGAAACCTAATTCTGAAGACTTCGCTAGCCTAACCGACGAACAGCGGATAATCGCTTGCGCGCGAGAAATTTTTCTGCCTCGACAAGTTACCATGGAAGTAATCGAAAGTTACAAAAGCTTATTAAGATTGCCCCGGATGTCTTATAACTCCGGGATGTCTATTAAGGCCCGGGCTGGGCAGGGTAAGAGTACCATCGGAGCTTGGATTGCAAAGCAGAGTTGCACCCCTAATTCCGACTGGCCGGGAAAGGTCATTTACATTGACTTGGTAAGAAATGTCGCAAATCTGGATTTGACTAAGCTCATGCTAATGGAGGTTGGGCTCCAATTCCATCCAGATCACAGACCTCTTAATAAAAGTTGCCGAGATCTCGCCATGGCGGAGAGGTTAATCCGGGAAAACAAAGTGTGGGGAGTATTTATTGACGAAGCGCCGATGCTTTTGGCTCTGAGTAGTAAGCGACTCGAAATCGAGTTAGGTGCCATAAAAGGTTTCTCTGGTGTCAACTGGGCTATGAATGTCTGTTTGAGCGGAGATCCCGAGCAACTCGAAAAGTTATTTAGCGGCGATGCCACTATTAGTAGTCGCTTCAATTTACGTAGTGCCAATTTGCCTCCGCTTAAATGTAATAAATCTTTTTACGCATTTGTGTTAGGTTTCGTGGGTCTAATGCCCCTTAAGCAGGCATCTATCATCGATAAAACTTTCTGTAAAAAGCTTCTTGAACTATCAAAAAGAACGGTCATGACTGATGCCATGAAGGAAGAATATTCTCCCCTCAGGACGATTGTTGAAATTCTGAGGGAGGCATCCATGCTTGCTATTGTGAGTGGGGACGAGCATCTAAATTGTGAGTCTCTGCAGAGGGCTTTCGATGTTCTGCAGCATAAAGTAGATAGGCCGGCATACGTCAGTAAATATAGCGTTATAGGGGAATGATAAGCTCATGCTGAAACCTAGAAATTCAGATATTAAAGGGCTATGGTCTGAACTTTCTGGCAATGAGGACGTTTATCTAGCCGTATCTAATTATCTTCGTAATTATTATTCGGCTGGAAACCAAAAAGGTAGGTGTCCGATCTTTCTCATTTGTGGAGTCTCCGGCGCAGGTGTTTCGTCGCTGTGTGATCAACTTCAAATGAAGCTTCTTTCAGAAGGGAAAAAAACTCTTACGGTTCAGCGTTATCCGCAAAAAGGAACAACCCTTTTTTCCTCCGATCTGGTGTGCTCATTGAATCTTCCTGAAGAGGTGATGGCCGACTTCCGGCGGCACACCGCCAAGTCGACCTTAGAACAAGCATATTGGCATTTGATCTCTGCCAGAGCGTATGATTGTCTGATAATTCGTGACGCACATGAGTGGCTTCAGCCTCACTCACCAATTGCCGAACAGTCTTTGCGGGGTATCCAGGAATTAATAAGTCGATGTCCTGACATCCTCGTTGCGATATTTGGAGCGCCGGATGCCACACGGCAAGTGATGGAGACGATCGCCTGCAGGGAGGTTTCGATACACACGTTTCACCTTGCCCCGATGAGCAACGACCAACGATTTGAGCGTTTTTTGGCTGATGTAATGGTTAGGTTGTTATCTAGTGGTGGTGGTGGTGTGAATGACATCCCACCGATCGATAGTACCGCGATTCATCGTAGATCCAAAGGTTATGTCGGGACTGCGGCTAGCCTTGTACAAATGTCTTTGGCTGATCGCGGCTTTAGGATGTATGACGAACCTTCTGTCTACGAACCAACCCTGCTGGCACCGCGTGGCGGGGAGTCATTCTCTTCATGGATGGGAAGACTTTCAGTCAGCGCTGATAGTAGCTCACACCTTGAGGCAGTTGACATCTTTACCAGTCGTTGCAGTCAAGTAACCATAGATCCTGATGCGCTGCATGAGATGATTAGTATCAGGCAATGCTTTAGCGACCGAGAGCTAGAGGTCTTCAGGCATTTTGGGTGCGGATCAAGTGGCTACCTCTCGTTTAAGCATGGTACAAACTATTGTCCTGAATGCTTCAAGGTGGATATTAAGGAGGTAGGACTGCCAGCTTCGCGTTTGGCTTGGCGTCAGCTCGGAATGTGTGTTTGCTGCGAGCATGAGTCTCCTGCAATTCTGCTCCGCCTTTATACCCCACACTTCTCTCCGCTGGATAAATCATGGCGTGCATATTGCGAGTACGTCAGCAGTCCAAACTCCAGGTTGCTCGTTAGCTTTCCGCTTACGAGCAATGGCGTGCAGGCCATAGCGGATAACGAAATGTTGCTGCAGTTGGCTGCCAGAGTTCAGAATTGGATTTTCACAGATGCGCAGATTAACCAGAACCAAAAGCCGTCTAAGGCGGTAGTGGATTTTTTGCTGGGGGTCTGGCTGTGTGATCCTTCTTGGCGAACGGCTTCTGGGTTTGCCTGTTCCTTTTTCTTTCCTCAGCGCAAAGGTAACAACGCAAACCTAGTTCCAGATACTTCTTTTGCAAGTGAGCCACCCCACTACTCTTGGGCTACTCCTCGTCAGTTAGCGGTTGCTTACTGGATGCTTGGTGTGGCGTTCGAGGTGATTTCACGCGATGAGGCTGAGTTAATCCGAGAAGTATGTCGACCGTACTCCCTACCATTTCCAGTGGATCGGGCTGAGATTAAAAGAGCAGGACTGGCTGTTCATAGTCGTCTCATCAGACACGAACTGATTGCATTAGCCTACACGACATTCAGCTCAGAAGATTTAGATCAGGTGATTTGGGCGTTGGAGTAGGATTAGAAATCGAGGCCTATGACAGCGTTGTCCTTTCTCTACGACAACTCAGAGTAACTATCGCGCTCAACTACTGAAATTTATTTATAGGGTTTGAACGCACCACCTGAAAACGACTCCGTATTCACGCTGGTTAATTCCGCAAATTGACATATATAGAGAACAACTACTACGCCATATGCATCACGTAAATTATGATGTATTGACATCAAAATGATTGCATACGGTAATCGGCTACCCTTATCTATAATTACCATCCTCGTAAGAATCTACTCGCTGCTCCATTTTGCTCATGAACGATTTTCACCCGAAAATAACCGTGCGCAGGTGGATTTGACGTTCCGACTAACGGTTGGTGGTCTTGAGTATCTCTAATGCCATTTTTTGGTTAACTTATTGAAAAATCTGTAGATTTCCCTGCGTCTATTTTATTTTACAGGTCGGTTAGTCCTCCTGTCTGGCAGGGGCAATTGGGCTACACTGATACGATGGTGTAATCCAATCGAAAAGGTCTGATTATGGCGCGCTCTCATCCTCTCCTAGAGGCACGACAGTTAGAATATGAATTCGAAAAAGTCTTTCGGGAACTCGAGCAACGCAAGCAAGAACCAGAGTATGTCCAGGATGTTGACTTTTTCAATAAATTGAAGGAGCTCAGGCTGAAATATGGATATTCACTGGCGGAGGTCGCGGATCTCTTAGTGAGCCGATATGTGGGGGCGGTTGACATGCTTCCCGGAGGAGTAGGGCCGATAAATACTAAGGTGGTCAAGCAGCTTGTAGACATATACACCAAACCGCGAGGTTCAAATCCTCTGACTGATCGAGGCAAAAATTTATCGAATGCCAGTGTTGAACAAGTTGAGTCTTGACCCATAAGGTGAAATAGAAATGAATCGAGTTCAAGAGCTTCTCTTTATAACAAACAGAATTACTAAAGAGTACGAATCGTTAATTCCTCTGTTGCGCGATCCTGACGTGGTGAAGGCTGTATCTTTTTTGACTGAGCTAGACTCGCTCGCAGAGAGCTATGAATTTACGGCGCTCGATATCATCCGACTTATAGATCCTGGCCGAGTAGATAGTATGCTTAATGAGCCTAAGGGGCTTGATAAGACCTTGAAAAAAGCGCGGTCGCCAAGGCAGAAACTGCCCACTAGATGAGGCTATCTTTGTAGAGTTCGCCTAGAAAGTTACTACTTGCCTACTCGATTCCAAATCCTACCCACCGTGGTCGCAGAAACGCCCACATCATCGGCCGTTTCTTTTCTGCTTAGCCCTTGAGTGCGGAACTTCAGGATCGCTTTTACCTTATCTGGAGATGTCCCTCTACCGGACTGCATAGCAATCAGAGATCCATTCTGAAACTCTCCATGCCATCTCGCGAGCACAGCCGGTTCGGCTAGTTGCTTACCTTCGATCCCGAGGCGTCCAAGTAACTCATCGTGAGATTCGCGTTGTTCGAGACTCGCTGCGACGGTGAGAAGGGTAAGGGCATACACTCGAAGCACTGATGCCACTGCTTCGAGCGCATCGATCGTGACGCTGCTTCGGGCGCTCTCCAGGTTGTATAAGTGTTTGGGGTCAATTAGCTCCTGGAAGTCGTCCTTGCTTAGGCCGCGAGAAATCCTCACAAGCCGAAGAACTTAGGCTAGTGGATCTCTCAATGCCAACCCTCTGAGCTGATGATTGATCCACATTAATTATTTCAACCATGGACGATATAGCCCGCAGACGAAGTTTCAGCGTTGCGACATCAAAATCGTCAGATCCTCGCATTTAGTGGGCAAGGACGTTTGGTGCTGACGGCTGCCAATTTTCGAAAGTTACCTGTTGGCGCGACGGGGTGTAAAGCGAGTGCTAGGCAGGTCAGTCATATCTTTGCCCCAAGGTGGCCAAAACGCCTTTGTTTCAATGAAATATGAGTAACGCTCCACTACGACTTCTTCCAATACTCCCTCACCGACGTCAAAGCCAACCCCAACTGCGCCGCTGCCTGCTGCTGAGTCGCACCTTCCGCTTTAAGTGCCAGTACCGCTCTCTCATTATCTACGTTCAGTGGCTTGCCACGTCCTCGCTTAATGAGATTACCGTCAGCGTCGAACTGATCGCTGAGCACCTTCATACCACCCTCAGCTTCAAAGGCAGCCACGTCGGTCAATGCACGGCCGATTACAGTGAGTGGTTGCTCACCTTGGCGGTGGGCTATGCAGAGGGTAAGCATAGCGATCGGATCTAGGCCAAGTGATCGCGCCAACTCGTCAAATTGCTCGACGGTGATGCTGGTCTGCGCGTTCTCGAGGGCACTGACTTTACGTCGGTGGGTCGCATCCGAGACGTCAGCGTACTTGGCGCGCCGGACGAGACGGAGCGCCCTAAGCACACCTGCAAATGCGGTTCTCAGTTCCATGACTTTCTCAAAAGTCAGGATATAGCCATAACTGAGCTTTACGAATAAACGTCAATATAGTGTATTATCCGTATCGCCGATTGCTTCCAGAGTCGGTAACACAGCGGAGAGAGCGAGTGGCAGGACACAGTCGACCTAGCTCTGCCGGGGCGTTCAAACCTAGATGCTCATGGAAGACACGCCAACTCAAGAGGTTCTCAGAAACCCGAGAGCAGTGGAATCGAACGAGTGAGGATCGTGATCAACCAATCACGTTCGTTCTAGATCGGTGCCGGCCTATGGCTGCACAACCGTGAAGGGGCGCGTAGCGAACACAGAAAACGGATTAACGGAGATTTTGCTGTTGAGTACAGATCAAAACGAAGGTGCTGAAGAGCTACTGGACGGCCCTGGAGAACCCCGCCAAGGATTCATGGACTCAGATGAAAATCTGATGGAGTTGGTGCAGGCCCTATATCCGGGTAAACCATATTGCTTGGTAGACGATTGGACTATTTTTCGAGCCGACGTCACCGAGGACGAACTGCAAAAAATTCACGCGGCCGGACAGCTACCGCTGGTTTTGTTTGCTCGCAATGTACGGTTCGATAGCCAGCGTCGTTTTGATGTTGGCGACTGGATGCGGAGCACATTTGCGATTTCCTTTGAAGAGGAGCTTTTCTTCGAGACTAGGAACTCCGTCTATGTGCTGATGGGCCCCGGCCACGAAAAATCAGCAAGCCTCAATACAATTTTTTCTTTCGTTTAGATGACTCATTGCCCAGGCGATGATTTCCAACTGAGACAAGAATGTTTAGAACCAAGATCGAAGACATTGAAGGGGTGCCAGGCATGTTCGGGGAAGGTCTCGCGCACTGGCATGGCATTTCGCGAGCGTTGAACATCCACTGGTATCACGTGTGCGTGAAAGAGAGGCTCGATGGTCGGTTTGTAAGCATGACTGAGCTTTTGAATGACGAGACAAGATTGCTCGAGGTTCTTGAGTCGCAGAGCGAGGACTATGTCATTACTGAAATTCAAGGCTTCATCCCCCCCTGGATGACCGGTAGTAAGAGTTGGCGGTTGGAAATACTCAATGGCGTCTCCATCGGCTATGACCGGAATGGCGCTGTGGTCTGTCTGCTTGAGGTTGAGGGCGGCAAGATCTACGCCGACACTCATGATCGCTCGTTCGATCCAGAGTTGTTAACCAACGTCAGGAAGATTTACTGAGCAGGAATTCAGCTTCAGGTGAAACCCAGTCGGAGAAAGAAATGAGCGTCATACACGAAGTCGAGCTTCACTCTAAGCGCCTCACGGATTTCCAGATACGCCGAATCGTTCGTGCAAGTGAATACGTCTATGACGCGCCCATTACTGCGTGCTTGAGTGATGTTTTCGTATCAAATGGCGTGGCTGTTGGTGTGGTTTTTGGCCATACCGAGGTGGATCGTCTTGGGCGTTTCGCTGATGGGCATTTGATGCGCACATCCAGCATTCGCTATGCAAAAAAGGAGGGGAGGTTCTGGGTGTTGACCACCATGAATTCGCGATATTTGGTCGCCTCCTTCATGAAAGGGGAAGGGCGGCCAAGCTTCAGAACTTTCATGCAAACCGCTATGAATGGGTCTCCTATGTCAGCAACTGTTCAGTGAGCTCAGGAGTCAATGCAGCATGGGAGTCTGGAGTCGATATGTCTCATGTAGATGACGATACCGTGTATTGCAATGTGCAAATGTCCCTGACTAGCGGCAAGGAGCTGCTTCAGCTAGTAACTGCGCTGCGCGACTCGGGATCTCACCCGAACCTCGATGCTGTTTTCGCTCGTATGCAATTTGAGCTGACGATGACAATCGACATTGTTGAAAACCCACCGACATGGGGCGAGAGCGAACCCACCAGGCACTGATAGGCCTCGACTCGTTCGCTGCCAGTAGATGGACTGGAGAAGCTAGGCGCTTACGCGAAAGGGCGATTCAATCGTTGCGGCGCATCCTGATCCCGTGCCGCGGGCTCACATTTTTCCAGGACATCTGGCAAATCAGCTTGAGGATTCACGTGCTCTCAGATCCCCGGCAAAACTAAAGTGAGCTACATCATGACTGAAGCCAAAAGCTGGACAGCGTTATGCCAAGATCCTGGAGATGATAGTGGCGACCTTATCGTCGACTTACCTCCCGATTTAATCGCTAGTTTAAGCCTGGAAGTCGGTGACGAGCTGACGATGGAAGTGATCCTCGGCGCGATAGTGTTGACGCGGAAGTCAAAGGACTCAGATCCAGGCTGATGCAATCATGCACGGTTAGATTTACTGCTAGGTAGTGGTCGGCGCACTGGGGCCCGCACGAATGTCGCAGGTGATAAGAAAGCCAGTACTTCATGACGGATTGATCAGCTATGCATCAGAAGCTCCGTACGGTGTCGCTGAAAACGCCGTGGGTTTCCACGTGTTCGTTATAGGCATTAACGGCCTCGCTGTTCTCTGCCAGCCATTGCTCGCACTGTTGCTTTTTTAGGGCATCGGCCAGAGCCTGCTCCGATAGAATTTTCTCTTGAGTGTGCATGGTGTTGTCTTCCGTTCGGTCGCGATCATAAGAGTAACCCTTAAGCAAACACCCCATTTTGCTAGTCCCTCACTGGTGTGCTCATCCAAAATCGTAGCGCTGACTTCACCCTCAAACAAGACAAAGGCATTCTGAAAAACATCTAGCCGCTTACGCGGAGAAGCGACTTGCAGTAATGTCGATGGCACAGCGGAGAGTGGTCAGGGTTCATCCATCATGGCTCCTGACCTACCTGCAGATTTTGCTCCCGTGAATCCTTCGGTCGCAATTTTTCTCGCCCAAGGTTGACCGCAAGCACGTTTCGACGCTAACTGTATGTATATACAGTTTATGTTAAGGCATCCTTCATGAGCGTCACTATCCTGGGCCCCTTGGTAGAAGGAGGAGCAATGGGTAATGTTGTTGTGGTTGTGCCTTTCCCTTGATCATTTACAGGTCGTAGGAGAGGCTTTACACAGCACTACTCTTTGCTGCTGAAGGATCAAGTCTGCTTCATTTCTTGCTTCTGCCACTTTGTCGGCGGTCGTCTCACCGCTGGCGGCCTTCGCAATATTGGAGAGGGAGTTCGCCAGCTGACTGGCACCGTTGGTGTCGACGTATTCGATACTGCTGAGGGCGCCTGATTCAGCGAAGGACGCGCTCAAGGTAAGCTTCCCGAACAGCGCAGGGGGCGGAATTGATATTTCGTAAGGCGTTCCTAGCTGCGCAACCTGTACAGCGCCTGACCATAGGTGATGGTTTTTCGAGTCGTCCACGTCCAAGTAAAGTAAGCCAGGTTGCATTGCTTGGAGCACCGGTTCGTTGTCTGATTTTTTCACGTAGGAAATAGGTGCTTTCGGTTTGGCTAACCTGTTTTTCTTGACGATGATGCTTGGAAGCGCATCCCCTAGGGCTTTGGCGTAAACCTCGCTCTGAGGATCAGGCGATAGGGTTTGGGAGGGAAGGGTTAAATTTAGTAGCGCGGAGTAGGAAAGGGTTAACGTCTCATCCTTCCCACGGTTTCTGATCAAATCACAGGGGCTCAATGATACTTCTGCCAGTTTTATTGTGCCTCCGGTACCTAAGGCGACGATGTTCATGGCCGATTTAATGACTTCTTCGCCTCGTCCGGTTGTCGACGAGTTCCAGCTTTTTAGTCTTCCGTCCTCGTAACGTTCCAATTTCGCATTTGCGTCTGAGAAAGGCCCGCTGAGCTGACTTAGGTCTATTTCCACATGCCCGCTACCGTCTCCTGGAATCGAATTTGATGTCGAAGGGGTAATTGTGGTCGCGACATACAACTCGTCGTCGCTACTACATGCCATGGTACTTACGGCTGTTATCTTGACCGAGGTTTCAGTTAAATAATATCCAAGCTGTGCATCTGGCAAATGAGCGCATGAGCCAAGCAACAGGATTGAGGAGGGGAATAGTAGTGTCTTAATCAGCGTCATAACGTGGGCCATCCCTATGGAACCAACGGTCATGCGCGGCGGCATGCTGTCTGAGATTAGCTGCTGTATGGCAGTTCGCCACTTGCCTTATCCGAAGTTGACCAATGCCCAACAAGCCGTTCGCGCAGCAATAGGCAGTGCTTAAGATCCTCTTCGAGTCCGATACTCCACTAGAGATTTGAAGAGCCGACAAGCGCATAGGACAGACCTCTTGACGCTCGCTGCCGTTACGTTAGGGAAGTGAAGCGATTCCATGCAAAAAATCCGCATTGATATTGATGTGGCATCGCTGGGTTTGCCAATGGCAGCGGTCAGGTCGAGGTTTACCGAAATGGCCGTCGGTTGGCCCAATACAAGCGAGCCCGGAATGTGGCGAAAAAGTTGGTCTCATGATTCGTCGTATAGCCCAATCAAGCTCACGCAGTCCTCATCGGGTTCATCTCCTTTCCAAATCGGGCCTTGGTGCTAAGATGCCATCATCCTCCAAGGCTGCCTGTGGTTCGAATCCGCTCAGCCAACACTTCAAAGGAATGAGATATGGGCTGGAAAGGGACGTTGCGCTCGATGCAGGCAGCTTCGCGCAAAGCTGATCGTAATGCCCAGCGCAGGCAGCGTGAGCTTCAGGCTCGCCAGAAAGAATACGCCAAGATGGAAGCGCTGGAGCAGGCTGCTTATGAAGTCGAAGTCTACGAAAATCAGATCGATGTTCTGCTTTCGGTGCACAAAGAATGCGGAGAGGAAATTGACTGGCAGTCGTTCGTAGATAGGGCTGAGCCAGTAAAACCTTCTTTCGCAGGTACCCGTGAAGCGCATGCGAAATCTCGCGAGCAAACCTACGCACCTGGTTTTTTCGCTCGACTGTTCAAGCTCGAAACGCGTCAGCGTAAGAACTTAGCCATCGCCATCGAGGCGGGTCGGCTTCACGATGGCAAAGATCATGAAGCCGCTGTCGCGAAGTGGCGAGTCGAGCATGACTCTTGGCGGCAGGAATTCACGATCGCGCAGGGCGTTCTGAATGGTGAAGGGAAGGCGAAGCTTGAAGCGATCAAGCTAGTTGAGCCTTTTACGGACATTTCTCATCTCGGCACCTCGATCAAGTTCGCTATTGGCGATACGGGGCTTGTAGAAGCGAACCTTAGCGTCCACGGCACTCGGGTTATTCCTGCAGAGGTGAAATCTTTGCTTCAGAGCGGGAAGCTTTCAACGAAGAAGATGCCGGCAGGGAAATACAACGAGCTTTTGCAGGACTATGTGTGTAGCTGTGTTCTGAGAGTAGGGCGCGAGCTTTTGTCGATGCTCCCTGATGACCTTGTGATCGTGACGGCGGTCGACGACGTCCTCAATTCGGCGACCGGACATATCGAAGAGCTACCGATCCTGAGTGTTGCGGTGTCCCGGCGCACATTGGAGTCATTGAAAATGGACTCGATAGATCCGTCCGACTCCATGAAAAATTTTGTGCACAACACGTCCTTCAAAAAGACATCCGGCTTTCAACCTGTCAAAGCGCTGGATGCTCGACAGTTCGTCACGAGCGCCTAACAGATAGACGGTATTGGTGAACCGCTTTTGCACAGGCAAATACAGCGGACTCGCCTTTGGATCCCGTTATAAGATAGCGCCATTTCTGGCGTCTACTTGCCGCGTTGAGCCCACTTACCTCGCTCCGCGTTCATGTACGCCACCATTAGCAGGATAGGGGAAGCACATGGACGAGGCCGCAGTAATCACGGTTGAGCCTGAAGTAGAGCCAGTCAAAGTTGTAAGCATTCACAGTACCGTCGTCGTAAAGCTAAATCTTGCGGATTATCAGAACGCTGTCCCTGTTATTCGGGAGCTGCGAGTCAGCAATGAAACAGCGATCAAGTACAACGATTTAGTACTGACGCTGACCGCCTATCCCGAAGTCTTCAAGCCCAAGATCTGGCGCATTGATGCACTAACTCCAAACGCGTTCATGCCTATCCCTGGTCATGACCTTGCGTTGGATGGTGCCTTGTTAGGACGGCTGACCGAAGCGGAAAACGCCACGCTTACCTATACGTTGACCGCGGCAGACGCGTCTGCTGAGTCTGGTCGGGCGGAAATTGCGCGCTTGGAATTGGCACTGGAGCTGTTGCCACGTAATCACTGGGGTGGGCTCTCTCATCTTCCTGATATGACCGCGGCATTTGTTCAGCCGAATGACCTTGCTGTTGAGCGTTTGCTGAAGCAGACCGCAGAAGTGTTGCGTCAGAGCGATAAAAACCCTGCGCTTGATGGGTATGCCGGCGGTGCGAAGCGAGCTTGGGAACTGACATCCGCCATTTGGGCCGCTGTTGCACGAATGAAGCTGGATTACGCGCTTCCTCCGGCCAGCTTTGAGCAAACCGGGCAAAAAGTACGTAGTCCTAGTCATGTCACGGAACATGGTTTAGCGACGTGCTTCGATCTCGCTTTGTTCTTCTGTGCGGCGATCGAGCAGGCTGGCCTCAACCCAGTTCTGGTGTTCACAAAGGGGCACGCATTTGCCGGCGTGTGGCTCAAACCTGAAGAATTTTCTACGACCGTGATCGATGACATCACTGCCGTACGCAAGCGTTTAAAGCTCAAAGAGCTGATGTTGTTCGAGACGACGTTCGCGACTCAGCATCCTGTACCGCCTTTTACGTATGCAACCGATCGTGGTGAGCAGTTGCTTGCCGAAGGGCAGGATGAAAACTTCGAACTACTGTTGGATTTGCGCAGAGCGCGTCTGCAGCGAATTAAGCCATTGGCCAGTGCTGACGCGCAGGTTTCCAAGGTGCCGACGGACGATGATCTTGCCGGTGGGTCAGCGCTATTAGTCGGTGTTGCACCAGCACTGCCTGATGAGGCGGTTACGGTCGAGCTGGATGAGCGCCTGCTTGATCCAAAAGATCGCCTGGGACGGTGGCAACGCAAGCTACTGGACTTGTCGCTTCGCAATAACTTGCTCAATTTCAAGGCCGGGAAAAAGTCTCTGAAGCTTGAGTCGCCCGATCCAGCAGCGCTGGAAGATATTCTGGCGAGCGGTAAAAAACTGAAATTGCTGACACGTCCCGACCTGATGGATGGGGCTGATCCACGTGACCAGGCACTGTACGAATTACGTGAACGAGAAGATGTTCGCCGTGTCCATGCCCTCGATGCCTTGAAACGGAGTGAGGTATTCGTCGGGCTTTCCAGCACTGAAATGGAAGCTCGGCTAATCGAGCTCTATCGTGGCGCACGAACAGCCTTGCAAGAAGGGGGTTCCAACACCCTTTACCTTGCTCTGGGTTTCCTCAGCTGGGAGCGAGCGGATAAAGGCGGGCAGAAGTACCGGGCACCACTTGTCCTGATCCCTGTGACGCTTGAACGCAAAAGCGCGCGTTCCGGTTTTTCCATGGTGCTGCATGACGATGAACCTCGGTTCAACCCGACGCTCATCGAGATGCTTCGCCAAGACTTCGAACTGAATTTAGGGTCGCTTGAAACTGAGCTTCCTCGCGACGATTCGGGCCTGGATATTGATGCGATCTGGAAAGCGGTGGGGCGCGCGGTCAAGGACATAGCAGGCTGGGAAGTCGTGGAAGACGTTGTCCTTTCCATGTTCTCGTTCGCGAAATACTTGATGTGGAAAGACCTCGCCGAAAATGCCGAAGCGCTTCGCGAAAGTCCGGCCGTGCGGCACCTGTTGGATACTCCGCGAGACGCGTTCCCTTCCGATATTACGTTTCCCGAAGATCGACGCCTGGATATCGATTTTAACCCCCGGGAAGTGTTCTGCCCGTTGCCATCTGACTCCTCGCAGCTATCTGCTGTGATGGCAGCCTCGAAAGGAAAGGACTTCGTTCTGATTGGCCCGCCCGGAACCGGTAAAAGCCAGACCATTGCCAACCTTATTGCGCAATCGGTGGCTCAGGGCCGACGTGTACTTTTCGTCTCTGAAAAAATCGCGGCTCTAGATGTCGTTTACCGGCGATTGCGCGAGGTTGGATTGGGCGAGTTTTGCCTGGAAGTTCATTCGAGTAAGGCACGCAAAACTGACGTCTTGGCTCAATTGCAGTCTGCCTGGGATGCGAAGGGGGTCGTGGACTCCGCCACGTGGCATGCTGAAGCTGATCGTCTTCAGGCTTTACGCGAGGGCTTGAACACATATGTCGAGCGACTGCACCAGCGTTACACGAATAACTACAGCATTTACCACGCGATAGGTGTTGTGTGTGGAGGCGTTTCCATTGCACCTATGAACATGTCGTGGTCATCGCCTCATGCTCATACCCGAGAAGATATGACTGCACTGCGGGAGCTGTCTGATCGACTAGAGGTGAATGCCCAAGCCATCGGATACGGAGCACTTTCGACCCATCCATTGGGTTTGGTTGGTCAAGGAGAGTGGTCACCGTCCTGGCAGCAACAGCTAATTCAAGCCGCGCGAGACGTACTTCCAGCCGCGCAAGCTGCTATTCGAGCCGCGGAAAAATTCAGCACCGCCGCGAGTTTGCCTACCGCCACTTTAGTGCCTTCCGTTTGCAATGGCCTTTCGCTTCTTTCCTCAACGCTGCCGCTTGCGGCGGGTCATGATTGGCGATTTGTGCTGCGTCCAGATGGCCGCATGATTGCGCAACGACTGTCTGAGGCTAGTGAGCTGGTAGAGAAGCATCGCTTGCTCAGCCAGCAACTTTCACCAGTGTGGCCAATCTCGACAGTCAATGCTGTCGAAAAAGCCCTCGGCCTTTTGGGAAGGCGCCGTGCGTTGCTTTCGCAACTTAACCCAGCCTGGCCAGTGCAAACGTTTGAGACATTGAGCCAAGCCATAGAAATGCTCGACAGTCTTGCGGAGCTCAAACAAGAGCTCTCCGTGACGTACACAGATATCGTCGAAACACTTGATATACGCGAGTTACTCGGAGATTGGCAGCACGCTGAGCAGTCGTTCTGGCCCAAGTCACTGATGGGGACGCGCAAAGTCACAAAGACCCTCTCAACAGCCGTCTCCGGTGATGCTGAACCCGATGTAGCGAAAGACCTGCTCGTGTGGATTCAAATCCGAGACCTGCGCGAGAAACTTGATGCAATGGAGTTGGGGGAGCATTGCAAGCAATTTTGGGACGGTTCACTATCGGTTGCACAGCATCTTAAGGCTGTCATTCAATTGCGCCAGGCAACTCTCTGCGTGACTGTGGACGAGCCTTGGACGGATATTGGTTTTGATGTAGTCGCTGAAGGTCATTGTGGCGAGCAGCTGAAATCAGACCTCGCTCATATGCGCTCTATTGTCCTGCTTGACCAGGAGCTTGAGCCCTATCATCAATTGGGCGATTTCACAGAGAGATTATGGGCAGGGCTTAACACCGACTCGGAACTGCTGTTCGCTGCCATCGCGTTTCAAACCTCGCGTCGTCAAGTGGTAGAGCAGGGTGGGCTCGAGGGTGATCATGACCAAGTGGCAGCGGGTCAATGCGGCAAAACCATGCAGGCGGATCTTGCGTTACTCAAGCAACGACTTCTAGTTGAAAAAGCACTGTCGGAATTTGATGATCTGGGTGCGGTTAGCTCGGGGCTGTGGACGGGCCTTAAAACCAAAGCAGACAAGGTCTCAGACGCAGTCGCGTTCCAAGGCAAATTAGCATCCGCTCTCGCTCAGCTCGGTACGACACCTGAACTTGTATCTGCTTACCGCAATGCAATACAGGTACTGCTCGGCGACGCCAATGCACTGCTTGAACCCGAGGGCATGGTTTGCCAATCAGGTGCTGAATTGCGTCAGTGCTTTGAGTTACTCCGCCAGCGTGTGGATGTTCTCGCAACAGCGGGACGCTTTACAGAATCATGGCAAGCCGACATCCAGCAATTTACACTGGAAGCGCTATTGCAGCATTGCGAGTCAATGGTTCGATCTGAGCCCGGTGTTCGTGCCTGGTGTGCATGGCGCAAGGTGCGTGAAGAGGCGGTTGGTGCGGGGCTCTCGAGCTTGGTTCAGGCTATGGAGGGTAGCCTTGTTAAGGCCGGCGAAGTCCGCCTTTCGTTCGAAACCAACTACGCACGGTGGTGGCTGAACGCGGTCGTCGATAACGAACCAGTCATTCGCGGTTTTGTCAGCGTTGAGCATGAACAACGGATTCGGGATTTTAGAGACCTGGACGATCGTTTCACTGCATTGACGCGGGATTGGCTGCGGGCGCGCCTCTGTGCAGATCTACCTAATCCGGAGACTGTCACTCGCTCTTCTGAGTGGGGTGTACTCAGATACGAAATGGGTAAGAAGACACGTCATTTGCCGCTTCGCGAACTGATGTCGAAGATTCCAGATGCGTTGACGAAATTGACGCCGTGCATGCTGATGAGCCCACTGTCGATCGCCCAGTACCTCACTCCTGGGGCGAGCGCATTTGACCTCGTTATTTTCGACGAAGCCTCGCAAATTCCAGTGTGGGATGCAGTTGGGGCTATGGCGCGTGGTCGGCAAGTTGTGATGGTCGGTGACCCTAAACAGTTACCTCCAACTTCATTCTTTGATCGAGCGGAGTCGACGGCGGATGATGAAGACGTTGAAGCTGATCTTGAAAGCATTCTGGATGAATGTATCAGTGCAAACCTTCCGATTCGTCACCTCAACTGGCACTACCGTAGTCGCCATGAAAGCTTGATTGCTTTCTCGAACCAACGTTATTACGAGTCCAAGCTCGTGACGTTCCCATCCCCTGTGACGAATGACCGTGCCGTTAAGCTGCATGAGATCGCGGGTGTTTATTCCAAAGGTGGCTCAAGAACCAATCTGATCGAAGCGCGCGCAGTCGTCTCCGATGTGGTTTCGCGTCTGCGTTCACCTGGCTTCCGGGAGAGCAAGCTGACCATAGGGGTGGTGACATTCAACGGTGAACAGCAAAAGCTCATTGAGGATTTGTTGGACGAAGCCCGTCGTAACGAACCTTCCCTGGAAGCTTATTTTGCGGACACTGAGCTTGAGCCTCTGTTTGTGAAAAACCTTGAGAGCGTTCAGGGCGATGAGCGGGACATCATCTACTTCTCGACTACTTACGGCCGCGATGCAGCGGGCGCCTTGGCGATGAATTTCGGCCCTATTAACCGCCCTGGCGGCGAGCGTCGATTAAACGTCGCTATCACGAGGGCCCGGCACGAGCTATGCGTCTTCGCAAGCTTGCGACCTGAACAAATAGATCTCTCGCGAACACAATCAATTGGTGTGCGTGACCTGAAACACTTCCTTGAGTTTGCACAGCGAGGGCCTCAAGCACTGGTTGAAGCGGTCACCGGCAGTGTGGGCGGCTTCGATAGTCCCTTCGAGGAAGCGGTCGCAAAAGCACTCAGCAGCCGCGGGTGGCAGGTACACACTCAAGTTGGTGTGTCAGCATTCAGAATTGACTTGGGCGTCGTCGACCCTGATGCGCCAGGTCGTTACCTGGCAGGTGTGGAGTGTGACGGGGCAACCTACCATCGAAGCGCTACGGCGCGAGATAGAGACAAGTTGCGCGAGCACGTATTGCGTGGGCTTGGCTGGGAGATTCTGCGCATCTGGTCTACCGACTGGTGGATCAATGCCGTTGGCACCGCTGATCTTATCCATGAACGTCTGACCGCGTTGCTCGTGTCGAGTCGTATACAACGCGCCGAGCATGAAGCCCGGGAAGAGGCCGCCCGCTTGCTGGTTGATAACGCAGTAGTCGAGGTCGCTGAGGTGATCGAGGAGGTGACAGGGTCAGTCACTGAACTGCAGACAATCGAAAGTGCCAATGACGAACCAGATGCTCCTCAGAACCAGCAATACGCAGCAGTCGCCATGGCACCTCAGCCGGCGAGTCGCTCACAATCGCATTACGTTCCGGCGGAGGTTGTTTTCTATCAAGAGTCCGATCCTGCTTCCAGTATCCAAGGGGTAGATCCAGATGCGTTTTTTGAGGCGAGTTACTCTGGCGTTTTAAGCTCACTCATTGAACATGTGATTAGCCAAGAAGGGCCTATTCTCGATGTGATTCTTGCTCGACGGATTGCCAGAGCTCACGGCTGGGTTCGTACAGGTTCCAAGATTAGAGAGAGAGTCACGGCGATGGCAAAGAGTACGCATCGGATGACGACAGATGATGTTGGTGAGTTCTACTGGCCGAGCCATATTACTGATGCCTCTACCGTTGTCTGTCGGCGTCCAGCAGACGAGGCGAGCATCCGACCCGTCGATGAGATCTGTGGCGATGAACTGGCATCACTCGCTGAGGAACTTCGTGCGAAAGGGAAAGCAGGGGAGGCATTACTGCATGCGATGGCTAGAGAACTGGGGCTGCAGAAACTGACTGCATCCAGTAGATTGAGGCTAGAAAAAACTAGCTTGATAGATCGAAAGGACTAACGTTGTATCGCTACGCGACTGTCGAGTCTTAGTTCACCAACTGATTCTGGTTTGATTGAAAGGGCCCTTCTAGGGCCTTTTTTTTGAATATTCTGGCATCCAATAGGTCAGGTAATTGTTTGACTGTAGAGGGGGTTATGCCGAGATAAGGCAAAAATTAGGACATTCGTTCTGCAAGATATTGAACTAAAAGGAAATTTATTGAGTTCTTGATTGCTGGTCATCCCCCGCCTGACTAGCCGTCTATGCTGATGTTTTGCCTTACTTGGGGGATGAACTCAATGGCTTCGGTGGAAAGGACAGCCTACCCGCTCTTGCCCAGTCAGTTGCCAGCTAAGGAGCTGCATCGATGCTATTCCCTGTCTGATTCAGAGATCGAATGGGTCAATAACACCGCTAAGAGTCCAGCGCTATCGATTGGGCTGGCAATCCAACTAAAGGTGTTTCAGCAGCTACACTATTTTGTTCCGTTCGAGGAGCTTCCTCAGGAGCTCATCAGTCATGTCCGACAATGCCTTCGCTACGGCGCACGAATAGCTCCGCGCTACAGCAACCCCCGCACCCTTTACCGACACCAAGCGGCGGTTCGGCAGTACCTGCAGGTTACACCCTTCTATAGCAGCGACGGGCTAGCGATCACTGAGGAAATCGCACGTGACTGCGCTGTAGTGCTTGAGCAGCGAGTCGATCTCATTAATGCCATGCTTGATGAGCTGATTCAGCGTGGCTATGAGCTTCCGGCTTATTCGACGCTCAACAACATCGCAGAAACCGCTTTGGCGAGTGCTCAGGAAGTTACCTTCAACCTGATCGTGCTCCGAGCGCCAATCGAGGTGATCTACAAGCTAAAGGAGCTGCTCGACACGGATTTCGGGCGTCGGCAGAGTGACTTCAACGCACTCAAGCAGGCACCCAAGAAGCCTTCCCGCAAGCACCTGGAGGTGTTGATCGACCACCTGGCGTGGTTAGAGAGCTTCGGAGATCTGGATGCCATTCTTGAGGGGGTCGTCGATGCTAAGATCCGCCACTTCGCCACCCAAGCCGCCGCGTCGGACGTCGCCGAGCTGAAGGACTGCTCGCTGCCGAAACGCTACACACTGATGCTGGCCTTGATCTATCGGATGCGGGTGCGAACTCGGGATCACCTGGCCGAGATGTTCATCCGACGGATTTCGACGATCCACAAACGCGCCAAGGAGGAGTTGGAGCAAATCCAGGCGCGGCAACGCCAGAAGCTGGAGCAACTGGCGGCCACCCTGGATGGCGTGGTGCAGATTCTTGTTCAGGAACCGGATGACCAGGAGGCTGGCAGTCTGATCCGGGAATTCCTCTCTCCCGATGGCAACCTGGATCGGTTGCGCGAGACTTGCGCCGAAGTCCAGGCTACGGGCGGTAACAACTACCTGCCGCTGATCTGGAAGCACTTCAAGTCCCATCGCTCGCTGTTGTTCCGTCTGAGCCACCTTCTTCAACTGGAACCCACGACTCAGGATCGCTCACTTATCCAGGCGCTTCAGCTCATCCAGGACAGCGAAAATCTACACCGCGAGTGGATCGACGAGCATGTCGACTTGTCGTTTGCGTCGGAGCGCTGGGTTAAGGTCGTGCGTCGTCCTGCCAGTGAAGGGCCACCTACCAACCGGCGCTATCTGGAAGTCTGCGTGTTCTCTTACCTGGCCAGTGAGCTGCGCTCGGGTGATATGTGCGTGCTGGGGTCGGAATCTTTCGCCGACTACCGTAAGCAGTTGCTGCCCTGGGAAGAATGTTTCCATCGTCTACCGGCCTACTGCGAAAAGGTGGGGCTGCCTGGCACGGCGAAGGAGTTTGTCGCCTCCCTCAAGATTCAGCTGGAGGAAACCGCGCAGCATCTGGATGAAAAATTCCCTTCTTGCCGAGGTGACGTATCGATCAATGAAGCCGGCGAACCGGTGCTACGCCGAGTGATAGCGCGGGACATCCCGCCTTCGGCCATCTCGCTACAGACGGCGCTTATGCAGCGCATGCCGGCCAGGCACGTGCTCGACATCATGGCCAACATTGAGCATTGGATTCAGTTCACTCGGCATTTCGGGCCGATGTCCGGCAACGAGCCAAAGCTCAAAGAACCGGCCGAGCGCTACCTGATGACGATCTTCGCCATGGGCTGCAACCTTGGCCCCAACCAGGCCGCACGGCATCTGGCCGGTAATGTCACGCCGCACATGCTGTCCTATACGAATCGCCGCCATCTCTCGCTTGAGAAGTTAGACAAGGCTAACCGCGAGCTGGTGGAACTCTATCTGCAACTTGACCTGCCCAAGCTCTGGGGCGATGGCAAGGCGGTGGCCGCGGACGGTACGCAGTTCGACTTCTATGACGACAATCTGCTGGCCGGCTACCACTTCCGCTATCGCAAGATGGGGGCCGTGGCGTACCGACACGTGGCCAATAACTACATCGCGGTGTTCCAGCACTTCATCCCGCCTGGTATCTGGGAGGCAATCTATGTGATTGAGGGGTTGCTCAAGGTCGACCTCAGCGTCGAACCCGATACGGTGTACTCTGACACCCAGGGCCAGTCGGCCACGGTGTTCGCCTTCACTCATCTGCTGGGCATCAATCTGATGCCGCGTATCCGCAACTGGCGCGACCTGGTGATGTGCCGGCCAGATCGCGGCGTTTCGTATAAACACATCAACCGTCTGTTCACCGACACCGCCGACTGGCACCTGATCGAAACCCACTGGCAGGATCTGATGCAGGTCGCGTTGTCAATCCAGGCCGGCAAGATTTCCTCACCTATGCTGCTGCGCAAACTTGGCTCCTACAGTCGGCGCAACAAGCTCTATCATGCCGCGCAAGCGCTGGGCAGTGTGATCCGGACGATCTTCCTACTCAACTGGATCGGCAGCCGCGAGTTGCGCCAGGAAGTCACCGCCAACACCAATAAGATCGAGTCCTACAACGGCTTCTCTAAGTGGCTGTCCTTTGGCGGTGACGTGATCGCCGAAAACGATCCGGACGAGCAACAGAAACGCCTGCGCTACAACGACATGGTGGCCTCGTCGGTGATCCTGCAGAACACCGTGGACATGATGCGCATCCTGCAGAAGCTCGCCCGTGATGGCTGGCAGTTCACTGACGACGACGTATCGTTTCTCAGCCCCTACCTAACCAGCAATGTCAAACGTTTTGGGGAGTTCAACCTGAAACTCAAACGCCCACCGGAACCCTGGATCAAGGATTCCATTTTCCAGCAGGCTGCGGGATCAATGCGTGCGAAACAGATGTCTGACAGCAACGTTGAGGTGACGAACTGATGCATATCCCGCCAGCTTCGTTCCGCGTGACACCTTATGGGGACGTCGATACCAAGGTACTCGACTCTCTGCGTGCAAGCTACGACACCGCTCAGTTGCTCAACTTGGTCGACCGGCTGGATGCCTGCCTTGCTGAAATCGGAGGGGTCGGCAGCATTCGAGAAGACTTCCTACGCCTGCATGGCATGGCCATGACGGTACTGGAAGGTTTCCCCCTCACTGTGGCTACCAGTGATGTCGACAGTATTTGGGCGCAGGCGATGGCCCTTCAAGAGGATATTTCTGCTTTATGTTCATGCTTGCAGGCGGGTTCTAAACACGTTGCTCCTTTGGCAGCGCTTGCTCCTGACTATCAGGACTAGACTATTCGTGCAAATGGGCTGCCGGCAGACTGAATACAATGGAGGTGCAGAGTAAAACTGATGCTGCAGGACTGACGAGTAACTCTATAGCATCGCTGTACTGTGGGGTGAATTTGACTCTGGGTAGCCGGTTTTGACGCCCTGTAGGCACGCTGCCATCCTCCCGGGCATCGGCCTAGATAAAACTACTGACGAAGCCTTCGGGCTTACATTAGCCACGAGCGGACTTGCATTAAATCTCAATGGACTCACGCTTTCTAAAAAAAACCAGAGCCACTTTCCAGAGGCAAAGATTAGTCGTCGTGACGGGTACTGACCTCTGGTGTGCAGGGGTGATCAGGCTCGGATGCCGCTCTCTTATCCGCGCGCGATATGAAGCGCTGATAGCATTCAAGGCCACAGAAGTGCACGACGTACTCGGTACCTTCCGGCGTCAGTGCGGCGTCAAGGGAAATTTCCTTGCAACATTCGCAGCAACTGATAGTGGGGGTGTCGTTTGCGTTCATGATGGGGTTTCTCCATCGTCCAAGAAAACCTAGTAACTCTTCCACACCTGCGATCGAACCTGCGCGCAGATCGACCTGCGGCTGGCAGTGCAGCAACAATTCCCAACGCTCCCAAGCCTGCCGCAACTCGGCAGCGGAGACCGCGCCGTGCTCCGAGCGGGTCACGCCCGCTTCCGAAAGGCCCGTAGAGCCGCTCTCAGGAAGAGGACGAAGAGAACCGTCAGCACGAGCGTCGCGAGGCTCCAATGCTCGCTGACGAAGGCCCCGGCCGCAGTCCCCGAGAGCAGTAATGCCAGCACCGGCAGATGGCAGGGGCAAGTGAGCGCGGCGAGCACACCCCACGTGTAGGCGTGCCAGCGGGGCATCTTGATTGATTCGGATTGGTTGGTATTACGCATGGGTGTGACCTTCGATGGCACGATGAGTCAGCCCGGCCAACTCCGTTTTCACTGCGTCTAAAGCTGCCAGCCGGGTCGCGATTTGCCCAAGCAAGCGGTCGATACACCCGATCACATCGGTACTATCGTCTGCATCGAGCGCTCGACAGAGCCGCGCCAATTCGTCGAGCCCGATACCGGACTCAAAGGCGGCACGTACGAAGCACAGCCGCGCCAGGGACCGCTCATCGAAAATGCCGTAACCGCTTTCCGTGCGCCGCGCGGGGTGCAGCAAGCCGCGCAGCATATAATCTCGGACTATATGGACACTGACGCCCGCGTCCTCGGCCAATCTGGATATGGAGTAGGCATTCATCGCCGACACTCCCGACCTTCACCGCAAACTGGGGCGCTCAGATATTTCCTTCCGGCTAGGCGCTCAGGTAGCCAGATGAGCAACGGTGCAGCTCCCAGAGCCAGTAGCAGCCACAACCTGGAGAGATGCTCGCCGTTTTGGTCAAACACATAAGCCAATAGCGCACCAACTGCGAGCAACAGGAAGTGAGGCCCCGTTATGTAGCAGTGAAGGCGGCGACAACGCGTGGCGTTGACCAGGCAGGCGCCGCCCATCACGGCCAGCGCGGCGCCTGCTGCCAGGAACAACGCGGGGCGTCGATTAGACAGAACAATCGCTATCGTCGCCACGACGGCAGGCAGGCCCCAGAAGCTGACCAACTGCCATGTCTTGCGTAGGCTGTCGCACCTACCGAGATCGTCTGCCGTGTTGCTCATGTTTCAACCTCCCTCTCTCATTACCCTGCGCAGCAGGACAATTGTTTGACGTCTTTGTTAAAGGTCTGTGCGGCGAGTTTCAGTCCCTCGACCATCGTCAGGTAGGGGAACAACTGGTCAGCCAATTCCTGCACGGTCATACGGTTGCGGATGGCGAGTACCGCCGTCTGGATCAGTTCTCCTGCTTCCGGGGCCACAGCCTGCACTCCCAGCAGTCGGCCGGAGCCCGCTTCGGCAACCAACTTGATGAAACCCCGCGTGTCGAAGTTGGCCAACGCGCGCGGCACGTTGTCCAGGGTCAAGGTGCGGCTGTCGGTTTCGATCCCGGCGTGCTGCGCTTCGGCTTCGCTGTAGCCGACGGTGGCCACTTGCGGATCGGTGAACACCACGGCCGGCATGACGTCGAGATTGAGCTTGGCCTCGCCGCCGGTCATGTTGATTGCCGCGCGGGTGCCAGCCGCTGCCGCGACGTAGACGAACTGCGGTTGGTCGGTGCAGTCGCCGGCCGCATAGATATCCGCTGCGCTGGTGCGCATGCGCTCGTCGATCTGGATGCCGCCGCGCTCGTCCAGCTGCACGTCGGCCGCTTCCAGGTTCAGGCCCTGGGTATTGGGCGTGCGGCCGGTGGCGACGAGCAGTTGGTCGGCACGTAACTCACCATGGTTGGTGGCCAGTACGAACTCGCCGTTGGCGTGGGACACCTGGCTGGCTTGCGTTTGCTCCAGCACTTCGATGCCCTCCATACGGAAGGCCTCCGTCACCGCCGCGCCGATGGCCGGGTCTTCGTGGAAGAACATCGCACTGCGTGCCAGGATCGTGACCTCGCTACCCAGCCGGGCGAAGGCCTGCGCCAGTTCCACTGCCACTACGGAGGCGCCGATCACGGCGAGCCGCTTAGGGATTGTATCGCTCGCCAGTGCCTGGTCTGAGGTCCAGTACGGCGTGTCTTTCAGTCCTGGAATCGGTGGAACGGCCGCGCTTGCGCCGGTGGCGACCAGGCAGCGGTCGAAGGCTACGATGTGCTCGCCACCCTCGGCCAGTTTCACGCTGAGCGTGTGGCCGTCCTGGAAACGGGCGGTGCCGCGCAGCACGCTGATCGCCGGCGTGCTCTCCAGGATGCTTTCGTACTTGGCGTGGCGCAGTTCGGCGACACGGTCTTGTTGCTGCGCGAGCAGACGTTCGCGTAGGACGGTCGGCGTCATGGCGGAAAGCCCGGCGTCGAACGGGCTCTCGCGGCGCAGATGGGCCACATGCGCGGCACGAATCATGATCTTGGAGGGCACGCAGCCCACGTTGACGCAGGTGCCGCCGATGATGCCGCGCTCGATCAGGGTGACGCGGGCACCGCCTTCCACCGCCTTGAGCGCGGCCGCCATGGCGGCGCCACCACTGCCGATGACCGCGACGTGGAGCTTGTCGCCCTCTTTCCCGGCGTCAGTGCTGCTCAACCAACCCCGTGCCTTATCGAGCAGGCCAGGACGGGCTTGTACCATGGCGTCTTCGAACGCCGCTCGATACCCCAGGGCCTCGACAGCGGCCTGCATCTGCTCACGGCTTGCGCCCTCGTCGACCTTCAGTTCGGCCTTCCCGCTGGCGTAGGAAACATCCGCCCGATGCACGCCCGGAATCTTCTCCAAGGCCTCTTTCACATGCACGACACAGGAGGCGCAGGTCATACCAATGATTTTCAGTTCGGTCATTTCGTTACTCATTAGATCGTCTCTTGTCAGGTTCACTGGTTTGGCGGCGTCGGACAGGCATCCGGCCCACAACGGCGATGAGCGGGCGACACGAGATCCCATATCGACACCCCAAACATGAGGGCCAGGCCGATATAGAGCAGCCAACCGCTCCGCCAGCCATAAGCCCGCATAAAAAATACCGCTGCCAGTACCAGGGTAGGACCGATCAGGCCGAGCGCAGTCCGTCGCCACTGCCGATGATTGAGCCAGCCGAGGGCATTGACGAGCAGAGCCAGTCCAGCAAACAGAGGCAGCAGCGTGGTGATGAACAGGCCTTCCCACTGGCTCAAAAAGCCCAGACCGAACGCGGCCCCCAGACTAGCAAGGGCGGGAAAGCACATGGCGCAGCCTATGGCAGAAATCAGCACGCCGACGGAGCCGGCTTTGTCACCGATCCGCGTGAACAGATTGAGAGGATTTGCCATCGGAAGTCCCTCCTATTGCTTGACGCTGGACGGATAGCCAGCGTCCTCGGTCGCCTTAGTCAGCGCCAGGGCATTGGTCTTGGTATCGTCGAAGGTGACGATGGCCTCGCGGTTCTCGAAACTCACCTCAGCCTTGGTCACGCCATCGACCTTGGTCAACGCCGTCTTCACCGTAATCGGGCAGGCGGCGCAGGTCATGCCCGGCACCGCCAGGGTGACGGTCTGCGTGGCCGCCCAGACGGGTGTGGCGACCAGGCTGGCGAGGGCTAAGGATGCGAGCAGTTTTCTCATGGTGAACTCCTGATCAGTAGAACAAGGGAAGGATGTAGGGGAAGCCGAGCGCGACCAGCACCAAGGCCGCCACCAGCCAGTACAGCAGCTTGTAGGAGGTACGTACCTGAGGGATGGCGCAGACCTCGCCCGGTGCGCAGGCTTGAGCGGGGCGGAAAATGCGCCGGTAGGCGAAGAACAGCGCCACCAGTGCCGCGCCGATGAAGAGCGGGCGGTACGGTTCCAGCACGGTCAGGTTACCGATCCAGGCCCCGCTGAATCCCAGTGCGATCAGAATCAGCGGCCCGAGACAGCAAGCCGAGGCGAGAATCGCCGCAAGCCCCCCGGCGACAAGAGGGGCGCGCCCGTTTGATGGTTCAGACATGCATTTCTCCTTTCGAGCATTTGATCGATGGTTTAAGGTTAGTCCCGTAGTCATGTACGGAATCAAGCGGTATGAAAAACAATTTGGAAAGCCTGACCATTGGCGCTTTCGCCAAGGCGGCCGGGGTCAACGTGGAAACCATCCGGTTCTATCAACGCAAGGCGCTGTTACCCGAACCGGACAAGCCCTACGGCAGCATTCGCCGTTACGGTGAGGCGGATGTCGCCCGGGTGAAATTCGTTAAATCCGCGCAACGGCTGGGCTTTAGCCTCGATGAAGTGGCCGGGCTGTTGAGGCTGGATGACGGTGCTCACTGCGATGAAGCGCGTGTGCTCGCCGAGCAGAAGCTTGGGGATGTGCGTGGCAAGCTCGCGGATCTGCGACGGATCGAGTCAGTTTTGGAGCAACTGGTTCACGACTGTTGTGCGAGCCACGGGACTGTTTCCTGTCCGCTGATCGTTTCGCTGCATGGGGACAACTCGGGCGTTAACCGAGGATTTCCCGTTGCGTAAGGCGCCCCTGTTGGTCGGCTTGCGCTTAGAAAAAAGCGGCGCTCAATGAGCGCCGCTGAATGGCCAAAGGAGCACTTGCAAAGGGCACAGTTTGGTATTGCTATTTGCCCTCGCGCCTCAGCAGAGTGGGCTCACGTTGCATCTGGTCGAGTAGCACAGGCTCTACTTTGCAGGCGGACAGGCGGGCTGCGCTTCGCTACGGCCTGCCGCCGTGGGGCCCAGTTGCTTAATCTCCTTGACGGTTTCCGCCACCAGGGTCGCTTCAGCCCTCTCGCGTGCAGCAATTCGCTCAATCGCTCGGTCGCTCCCGCCCTCGGCCCATACGGTGGATGACAGCAGAGTCGCACCCACTACCAGCAGCAGTCTTAGGTGTTTCATAACGGCGATCTCCTCTCGGGTTTTCGATCCACGATTCAACTCTACCTCCGTAGTTAAGTACGGAATCAAGGAGAGAGGAGATGAAGGTCCTGGATTATGGCGCTGAGAGGAAATGGCAGGGCTCCGCCATGAAGACGGCGATTGCTTCAGGGCCGTCTAGGGCTGCTGCTGGGTCGTAGTCGTAAATTTTTTCGCTCATTCTGACCTCCACTCGCTGGCGAGTTTTTTAGCCGCTTCAATATCACGGCTTTGGCTGCTTTTGTCGCCGCCGCACAACAGCAAAACGAATTCATCACCTCGCTGCTGGAAATAGGGGTTGGGGGAGCAACGGAACAGAAAGTGCACTTAAGCTCAGTCGCTGCCCCGCAAACCCTTGCAACGTCTGGATAGTTTCGAAAAACGACCGTTTTATGAAACCGTTTCCGCTATCGCGAGGAAAGGTCACCAACACCCGAAAATCAGTGCAATAAACCTTTCTCACGAATCAAAGTTCGTTAATTCGCAGTCGCTGACGAGTAAAACGAACTCTAATTCGGCTTACGTTGGTTTTCAGTTCCATTGCTCCCCAACCCCCGATGTCGCCCGGGTGAAATTCGTAAAGTCCGCGCAACGGCTGGGCTTTAGCCTCGAAGAAGTGGCCGGGCTGTTGAGGCTCGATGACGGCGCTCACTGTGATGAAGCGCGCGTGCTCGCCGAGCAGAAGCTTGGGGATGTGCGTGGCAAGCTCGCGGATCTGCGACGGATCGAGTCTGTTTTGGTGCAACTGGTTCACGACTGTTGTGCGAGCCACGGGACCGTTTCCTGTCCGCTAATCGTTTCGCTGCATGGGTAAAACGCTCTGCGTTGGCCAGTGGTTGTGAAGGGAACCAACGGACAAGGTCTACGGCTGCCGCGGCTGTGAAGCCGCACCGGTCACCGCCGACAAACCGGCTCAACTGATCGAAAAGAGCATGGCCAGTCCTAGCGTCCTGGCGATGCTGTTGATCACCAAATACGTCGATGGTCTGCCGCTGCACCGCTTCAAAAAAATCCTCGGTCGTCACGGCGTCGATATCCCCCGCCAAACCCTGGCGCGCTGGGTGATCCAGTGCGGCGAGCACCTGCAACCGCTGCTGAATCTGTCTACGAAAACAGCCCGGCGTGCCGCGTCGGCACGAAGGCCGTATTGCGGTGCAAACCAGCGATACGCGTTGGTGCTCGGACGGCTTTGAGTTCCGCTGCGAGGACGGAGCCAAATTGAGCGTAACCTTCGCCCTGGACTGCTGTGATCGCGAGGCCATCGGCTAGGTCGCGAGCCCGACCGGGTACAGCGGCGATGATATCCGCGACTTGATGCTGGAAAGCGTGGAGAGGCGCTTCGGTGATCAACTGCCCGCCACGCCGGTGCAATGGCTAAGCGATAACGGCTCGGCGTACACCGCCGACCAGACGTGCCTGTTTGCTCGACAGATCGGCTTGCAGCCGGTGACCCCCCAGTTCGCAGCCCGCAGAGCAACGGCATGGCCGAGAGCTTCGTGAAGACGATCAAGCGTGATTACGTGGCGCACATACCTAAGCCGGATCGAGAAACGGCACTACGTAACTTGGCCAATCCCTGTGATCCTGCGTGGTCGTCTTACTTTGCCCAACGTCGAGCTGCGATAGACGTGGATTGATTGCCCGGTACTAGACCATGGTGCTGACGAAAGACTTGAGCCGGATGAGGCGCGACTCTCATGCCCGGTTCTTTGGGGGCGGTGGCGCAGTAATGCGCTGCTGTTACCCGACGAAAGTGTACTTAAGCCCTACCATCTTATCTCGGCGCCATAAACCAGGACCTTCATCTCCTCCCTCCTTGATTCCGTACTTAACTACGGAGGTAGAGTTGAATCGTGGATCGAAAACCCGAGAGGAGATCGCCGTTATGAAACACCTAAGACTGCTGCTGATAGTGAGTGCGACTCTGCTGTCATCCACCGTATGGGCCGATGGCAGTTCCGATCGCCTGTACGGTAAGATGATCCAGGCCAACGAGCAATCCATGCGCGAATACGCTAGCGCCCAAGGCAAGAACCCGCCAGAAGTCACTCACTACCGCTATGGCATGAAGCTCGACATCGCCAAGGTCATTCACGTCACGTCGACCAATGGCAACTGCGATGTGATGCCTGCGCAAATGACCTACGAGGATTCGAGCGGAAACCTGCATATTCTGGAGTACCGCGTATCAGGAACGGACTGCAGGAGCCAGCACTGAGCATTGTTGACGTGTTGCTGACGGAAAAGTAATTTTCACGTCACCCTGACGTTATTTTGCATGTGGAAGTATGTAAGAAGCGCACCCGGCTATGCCCGGCGCGCTTCGGCATATACACAACCGCACAATGAAAAATCTGCCAAAACATCAAGAGCGTTTATGAACAACAAGGCCCTGTTGGGACTTTCTCAGATCGTCTTGAGCATCAGCGCTGCGCAGGCTGCAATGGCCGCCGAGGAAAAAGGCGAGGGATTCATCGAAGGCAGCAGCCTGAGCATCCTCAATCGAAATTTCTACTTCAACCGTGATTTTCGCAAAGGCCAGTCCAGCAGTACAGGAAATGGCTACTCGGAAGAATGGGCCCACGGAGTCATAGGCCGATTCGAGTCGGGCTCGGCCAGGCCGAGGACAATTACTCCAAGCTCGGCGGCGCCGTAAAGACCCGTTTCCTGGACACTGAAATCAAAGTAGGCGATGTCTTCCCTGTCACGCCTGTCGTGCAGTACGGCGATTCGCGACTGCTTCCGGAAAGCTTCCGCGGCGTCACCGCATACAACACCAGTGTCGAGGGCTTGGTGCTACAGGGCGGACGCCTGCACGCGATGAGCCAACCCAGCTCCAGCAGCATGCGGGATGATTTTGCAACCTTCTACGCAGGCGAAGTCGGCTCTCCGTGGATAGTCGGCGGTGATTACACACCCAACGACAACCTTGGCTTCAGCCTTTACACCAGTTGTCTCAAGGATGCCTGAAACCAATACTATACCGGCACTACCTGGAGCTACCCGCTTGCAGATGATGTCGCCTTGGTCGGTGGTTTGAATTACTACAAGGCCGTCGATGAGGGGAAGCAGCTCCTCGGCAGTTTTGAGAACGATATCTGGAGCGGCAAGGTCGGCCTCCGTGTCGGGGCGCACACCGGCGAGGGACGGAGACGGCCGACGTGAACCAGATCGCTATTGTGCCTTGCTATCGCCCTTCGGGGACTCCATTCCAATGTGTTGGTTCATGTTCTCCATCATTGTATTGCAGTTTTTCATCATCTTGGACATTTCCTGCATGTCCATCATCGGCATATGGTTGCCGTCCATCATGTGCATGTCCTCACCCTTATTTGTCTCGGCACTGCTTTGGGCGGGGGCTTTGGCCTGTTCGGCAAATCCCGTGGCAACAGTTCCAAGGGCTATGAAGGTAGCAAGGACGGTGTAGGTAATGGCGTTACGCATGGCGACTCTCCTCATCTACGACCTTGGTTTCCAGCCAGGCTGTGTATTGAAGAGTTGATTGCTCCACTGTCCTCCTGTTTGGCTCCTTTGGTTTGGAGGATGGTTTCAGGCGCCTGAGGTAGGCGCCTTTTTCGGTCAACAAGTCTTCGGCTTCATCGCTCTGGACTCTGCGAGCTGGCTTGACAGCACCGCGTTGTCTTGCACGAGAAGCTGCTTTTCTGTGGCCAACTGGCTCAATTGGCTTTCAGTTTGGCTTAAGCGTTCCGCCAGCAGGCTTCGCTCCCGTTCATTGACGGCCAGGTAAGTCCGCGTCTCAGCCAAACGCTGCTCACCTTGGCCATGGCGCTGCTCCAGTGCCTGATGCGACTGTTGCAAGTCGGTGAATTGAAGTAAGACGTGTTCATGCGCAATCTGACTCTGCGCGAGCGTCGCTTGCGTCGTGAGCAGGGTGCTCTCTAGACGATCATGGTCCTGCACCAGGCGTTGTTCCTGCGCCTGCAGTTCGCCCAGGCGGGTTTGCTGCGCGAGCAGACGCTGCCGGAGCGCTGCCAATTCGTGTTCCAGGCGCTGCTGGCGTTGCTCAGTGGCCTGGCGCTCGTCGCTGCGTTGTTGCGCGACCGATGCCTGGTAGTGCTCAAACTGCTCCCGCGCTTGTTGCAGTTGCCGGGTCAGTGCGGCCGCCTCGGCGGCGCGGTCAGCCAGACGTTGTTCGAGCCCGGTCTTTTCACTGCCCAGGCTGGCCAGGGCGATCTCCTGACGCTGCAGGGTGTCAGCCAGCCCCTGGCTGCGCGTAGTGGCTACGGCAAGTGCCTGGGCCTGCTGCTCCTGAACGCTGAGTTGCGCGTCGCGCTCGACGAATGCCTGCTGCAACTGTTCCTGCAACGCGTCGGCCTCTGCCTGGTGAGCCGCTACGGCCTGCTGGAGTTGGACGGCCGCCTCCGCCTGAACTTTTTCGTACAGTCCTTTCAGCGCCAGGACCAGCTCCGCGGGCAATCCCAGTTCGGCCTGGGCCAGCGTGCCGGGATGCGCGGCTTTCCAACGCTTTAACAACGGAGCAATCGTGCTTTTGCTGCCCGTCCCACCCAGGGCGACGCGGATGCTGTCAATGGTGGGGTTGTGGCCCGCAGCCACCAGTTGGGTGGCCGCCTGGGCAACATGCAGGTAGAGGACGCCGGAACGGGCCATGAACACCTCGGATTTTTTCGTACCGTATTATGGAAAACGTAATACCTCGATTTAAGTACAGAATAGTTCAGCCGACTGAGACCGTCAGTTGACCCACGATAAGCGCGGTTATCGTGAGTTAAGTCATCGCGATCGAGGGTTGTGTCTATAATCTGCGGTACACATGGCCTAAACAGGCGCTTCGTGATGACAGCCGGCAATAATGACGAAAACCTCCCCACCAGGCGGCACGAAGAGCCGACAGTACTTGCGCGTACCCCCGGTACGCTCACCACCCCCGAACAATTGGCTGAGCAACATCAGCGTTTTCTCGCCGCCGCGACAACCGACAACACCCGGCGCACCTACCGCTCGGCCATTCGCCACTTTCTCGCCTGGGGCGGCGTGCTGCCGTGCGATGAAGCCGCGCTGATTCGTTATCTATTGTCTTTTGCGGAAGTATTGAACCCGCGCACCCTGGCCCTGCGCCTCACGGCGCTGTCGCAATGGCACCGTTATCAGGGTTTTCCTGACCCTACCGCCAGCGCCACCGTGGGCAAAACCTTGCGCGGTATTGAGCGGGTGAACGGGCGGCCTCGACAAAAAGCCAAGGCCCTGGTCCTAGAGGATCTCGAACGCATCGTGGTGCACCTGAACACGCTCGACGGACTGGCGACACTGCGGGACAGTGCACTGCTCCAGGTCGGGTATTTTGGTGCGTTCCGGCGCAGCGAATTGGTCACGCTGGAGATGCAATACCTCGAGTGGGAGCAGGAAGGTCTACGGATCACGCTGCCCCGTTCCAAGACCGATCAGGAGGGCGAGGGACTCGACAAGGCGATCCCATACGGCGACAGCATCTGCTGCCCCGCGACAGCGCTACGCCGGTGGTTGGACGCGGCTCAGATCGTTCAGGGGCCACTGTTCCGGCGCATCAGCCGCTGGGGCGTACTCGGCGAGGTGGCACTGCACGAGGGCAGCGTGAATACCATCCTGACGGCACGTGCCGAAGCCGCAGGGCTGTTGTATGTGCCCGAACTGAGCAGCCACAGTCTGCGTCGGGGACTGGCTACCAGTGCGCATCGGGCTGGGGCGGATTTCCTTGAGATCAAACGACAGGGTGGCTGGCGGCACGATGGCACCGTACACGGCTATATCGAGGAAGCTGGAGCTTTCGAGGAGAATGCGGCTGGCTCGTTATTACGACGCAAACCGTAGCCAAGGTTTGTAAGCAGGGCTGGTTAGAATCCCAAGTGGCCACCCTCTATTCTCGACCGTCCTTCCGCAGCACATGAGCAGTTCCCTTAAAAACAGTTACTTACAGAACGAATGTCCTAATTTTTGGCTTATCTCGGCACGCCCCCGAAAGGGCTTCAAACCTTTACCTTCGATCACGGCTCAACCAGATCTGGTCGGAGACGTTACCTTTAACTCATACCGATGCAGAGCCGGCGCGACTTTACCTAGCAAGTCGAAAGATTCTTTGCTGGGACAAGCCAGGTGCTGCACGAGTAGTGAGGTTTCATCCAAGGCTGGCCAGCTACAACGAAGACGGGGAGTTTGAGGGTGAGTTTCCCGGAATCGTGGCAAAGGTCACCAGAGATGGAGTGCCAATAACGCTTCACAGGTATTTTCTGACTGATAAAGGTCTGAAGGCGCCGGTGGAGAGCTCAAAAAAGATGTGCTCGTATCCAACCGATAGGTTGGTGACGGGAGGCGGAATCATCATCGGCAACATGGATGCAGAGGTTGTCCATGTGTGTGAGGGGCTAGAAACTGCTTGGGCAATCGAGACAGGTATGGATCAGGAAATTGATGTTTTTCCTACCGTTAATGCGACATTGCTTGAAAGTTTCACACCAGGACCAAACACAAAGATGGTGGTGATTTGGGCTGATAAAGACAGGTCTGGACGCGGTGAAGAGGCAGCCTTGGAGCTAAAACGGCGCCTATGGGAGAAAGGTATCAAGGCTCAGATCATGATGCCTTCGCTGCCTATCGCTGATGGTGATAAATCTGTCGACTGGAATGATGTTTTGATCCAACTCGGCCGTATGGGCTTCCCTAAGCGAAGGAGGGCGGTGGCATGAGTCAGTGCCTCGACTTCGACCCAAGGGTGGTCGTAACTGATCCTGGTAGCTGTGAGTCATGTCCTTTCTCGCCACCCGCCGATTTTATCGGTGGGTCGGCGGATTACCGACTGTTGATGGTTCGCCGGTTCAGGGTTCCATCGACACGTCGCGTCATCATGGATCATGCAAGATCCTTAGAGGAGGGCGGTATCACTGTTACGGGACGATATGCTGTAGCTGCAGTCGAGATTCTCTATCGGATTTGCGCTGCGGAAACCACAATGAGAAGGGCCAGCTGATGCTGGCCCTTTTTTTTTGTCGCCGCTAACCGTCTGTCTGTAGAATTACAATTGCAATGTACGATAAGCGTGGTCTCATGAAGTGAGTCCAACAGAGAATTTACATGACCTTCAAAGTCGTCAAAGTCAGCACATCAGCAACCGCGCAGCCAGGCGTCTACCAAGTTCTGTTTAATGGCGATGACCGGTTCTTTCGTTCGATTGAGATTCACGTGTCCTGTGATTTCGGGCTGAACACGCTAGATTTTATTGAAATCTACGGACTCTGGTGCTGCTTGGTGTGGCTGGAGCTTGCCGGCTCTGGGCGCACATCTCGAAATCTGAAAATCGTTGTTTCACGTGGCGCTGTAAAGCGCCTCCTCATGGTCACGAGTTCAAAGGAGGATTTGTATCGGCATGCGTATGCGCTGCGTACACAATTCTTCGGTCTTCATGACATATCGGTTGAGAAGGGAGAAGGGTGGACAGCTGAAACTCATCCGGGGATCAGCGTCAAATGGAATGGCAAACCTCCACCCCAGCCTTCAATTGACAATCCAGTTTTTGGAAAGATTTTCCTGACCTATCACTCCGCAGTTGAGTACCTGGACGAGACCAATGGCGAATGCAAGGAGGAGAATGTTTTCGCCAGATTGAGCCGCCTGGTGCGGGATGCGGATCGGGAGGCAGCGCTCCCAGATAAGGAGGCGGGTTACAAGGCTCGGCGATATGGGAGCTCTCAAGATGGCGTTCGATACCTGAACAACTCAGCAGGTTGGCAAATTGTTGTCAGACCAACAGAAAACAAGGACGCGCTCGTCGCATTGACGGTGTATCAAAGGCAGGCATAGCGGAATAGCAAATGGATAGGCTTAAGCAACACGTTGAACGGTTTATGGACGATCTAATCTCGCTGCTAAAAATCACAGACCCCACGGCATGGGAAGCAGGGAAGGAAATCTTCGAGTGCTCGGTTGATAGAGATCAGTTAGCTGTTGACTACCTGATAGAGCAGCCAGTAATTCTGCAGAACATTTCACAACGGGCGCTATGCGCAGCAGGCTTTTCCGAGAGCTCCTTCGTACAGCGCATCTCCAATGGGGGGGTATATCGACTACAGACCAGGCAGATCACCTACGATGACCGCGGCCTTCCTCTTGCAGTTCAATTGGTAGGTGTTCCAATTCATCACGTCGGCCGCGATGTACCCCTTGAAGGGCCCAACCTGATCGGTCGCCTTGACGAATTCGTGAGTATGGAGACAGGCAAGCAGATTCACGGATCTGAGTTGCTCGATCTTCTTTAGCTCGGGTGTCGCCGGCGAAGTTTGGCAGGAATTGTTGGAGGCTAACCGCAAGCAGGTTTGGCAGGTTCTGTCCGCTTCCAACGAAGTGTTGCTATTGACTTGAATTGCTGAATTCCCAATGAGCCACGAATGTTGCGGGCCTTTGAACCAGGCTCCGCGATCCTCGAAATAACCTTGTCACGTGGCGCCTCATAGATAGCGATCGCGTTGAAGTTGAAATCCAACAGTACCAGCATGACCGCATCAAATTCCTTAGTGACGTCGATACTCCCCAAGCGGCCCATAGCTGAAGTTGACGTCACACACCGCCCTTTGATCTGGATCTTCCATGTGTGCCCTGAACGCACCTCAGTGGCGTCGTAGCCTGATTGTCGGGCATCGCTTAGGGTTAGCCCGAGAAGATGCGCAGCTTCAAATTCAGCAACTTCGCCTGTGATACCCAAAGGCTTCCCTGTGAGGGCGCGATATTTCTGCGCAACGATTTTTGCTTGTCCCAGAAGATTCAGTATTTCGTTCGAGTCTGACAAGGATGCCTGGCCTGTATATCGCTTGGGGCTGGAATATTACCGGTCTTCGATGACAAGATATTTGTTAGAGCGATGACGCTCCTCATCCCGGCTGTTGTAATACGTGTCTACCGTGGTGGCCAAGCTCTGGTGGCGCAGATCAGCCTGGAGATCTTTGTGGTCACGCACTTTTGCATCGGCTGTCGCAGATGTGTGACGGAGCCAATGAAGCGATGCTGAACGGAGGTTCTTAATATCGTCATCAGGGAAGCCATCCGCACGCATGCGTTCCAGGGCGAAATCGAAAACCTCCTGAACAAGGGTCCTGATATGGCCCTCTGACAAACCTGCACGGCCTGTGAGGGACTGTAGGAGTGGCGCAGAATCATCAGGAGACGGTCTAGGAGAGAGATTTAGGAATCGCCTGTATCGGTCCATCCAGACGTTTATGTACTCGTCCTTGACGCTAATTTTTGCTGATTTGTTGCCCTTGCCAATGACGTGAAACCACCAGTTTCCATGATCATCCTTCCTGAAATCACTCATCATGGGTTGCCAGTTATCCCTGCCAACTATATCGGAAACGCGGAGATACATTGAATAGATGGTAGCAATGATGAAAAGGGTGCGTTCGTAAAGCTTTTGTTTGGTCTCAAGAAGCTCAAGTTTGGCCTTAAGCGCCTTTCTATCCTCTTCGTCTAGCTCTTCGATGTCCGCTTTGGCTGCTGCTTGGGCTTCTGTTTTCGCTTCGTATGATGCTTGATCAGCCATTAATTTCGCTGTCTCTAGGACGAAACTCCATTGCAGCACGGTCAAAGCCTTCGCTTTTTCGTCGGCCACAACCCGCTGTTTGTACTTTGATTTCTGTTTGATTGCGCGGATTGGGTTGGCGTTATTTGAGAGACCTTCGTCAGCTGCCCATTGAAAGAAGCTACCGCACACGGCAAAGATCTGTGCGATTGAGTCCTGTTTCATCCTGTAAGGTTTAACCTCAGGCTCTTTGTTTTGTTCCTGGGCGAGTTTGAGATCAGGTTTTTTGACTGTCAGGAAGAATGGTCGCCAATGAGTGTTGATTGTGTAGGTGTCAGTGGGTTTGGGGGTGCGTCCGCCAACACGCTGATAGCGAGCCTTAACGACCGGGCCGATCCAATCTACAGGTGGCTTAATGCAAAACTCCATGAAGCGTTCGCCATCCTGACGGGTCATTTCCAAGAGTGGCTTTTTGCAAACCAGAAGCGTCCAGAGCAGCAAGCGCTCAACGTGTGTACGATAGGAATTGAAGGTTGCAGAATTGCCTTCATACGAGCGCAGGAAGCTCCTGACAGCGCGATAGCCATCGATGGCACACAGCTCACCGGGGAAGGATTCCAGGTAGCTAATGACCACCGGTAGTTCTTGAGAAAGGTTGTTGTGGTTAAGCTCAAGGAATCGGTCGTGCGATTCGAACAACGGGATCAGGTTTGCCATGAAATTGCCATGCGCGGATTTGTGGACACCCTGCTAATCTAGCCGCGTTTCGCGACAAATGCAAAATACGGTTCTACCCATTATCGAATATTGCACGGGTTTGGAGGGCGCCCCCTATGTCGAGAACAGCTAAAAATGCGAAACCCGTCAGTTAAAAATGCCACCACGAATTCAAGGGCTTACGAGCACTCGGGTTTGTCCCATCCGTTTCGTGTTTACAATTAATGCGACATCGTGGCGATCAGAATCTGCGCAAATCGGTGCTAATTCGTTCCTGGTGACGCGACCGCACATGCAGTGAGTTATTTAATTCATTAAATTTCTTAATTTTTTTGACAAAACTAGATTGTTGTTGCCGCGCCAACCGTTCTGCTGAGCTTCATAAATCAGGTAAAAAAGCGACTTTTTGAACGCACTGAGAATTTCTGTCAGTTAAAAATGATACGTGGGTCTCAGAGTGACTGTATAAATTTAGCCTCACCAGCACGGTTTGTTAAAGGCTTTGTTCGGGAGTCATCTGAGCGGCCACAGCCATAGCGCGGCCGTTGCAGGTTTCGTCACAATGAAACAATTTTGGCACTCAAATCTCCTTTCAAATTCGACGCTGTTTAAAATTCGTATGCGTACGGCCAAGTCATCTACCCAGCCCTGCAAAGCCAAGACATGGTGTGCACTTAAATTTAAGTGGGCACCAGTTCTAGCCTTTTAAGCGGGTATTTCATGCAGCCAACACGCCGCTCCTATTCCAAATCCTTCAAAGCTCAGGTCATTCAAGAGTGTGCCCAGCCCGGTGCTTCGATTGCCAGCATCGCACTCAGCCATAACCTCAACGCAAACCTCGTCCACAAATGGATTCGCCTGCAAGCGCAGAAAAGCACGGCGCTGCAACCTGCATTTATTCCGTTACCCGTGCCGCTGGCAGGGGCGAAATCCCACACATCATCATCGAATATTTGCGTTGAAATACAGCACCCGCGCGGCACCGTCACAGTGAACTGGCCCACTGAAAATGCTGCTGCCTGCGCGACCTTTCTTCGAGACCTTCTGCGATGATTCGCATCGACTCCATCTGGCTCGCCACCGAGCCGATGGACATGCGCGCTGGTACCGAAACGGCATTAGCCAAGGTGATTGCGGTGTTCGGTGCGGCGCAGCCGCACTGTGCTTATCTTTTCGCCAACCGCCGCGCCAATCGCATGAAAGTGCTGGTGCATGACGGCTTCGGCATATGGCTGGCGGCGCGCCGGTTGAACCAGGGCAAGTTCCACTGGCCAAGCATTCGTCATGGCTCTGAAATGCAGTTGGACACCGAGCAACTCCAAGCCTTGGTATTGGGCCTGCCATGGCAACGAGCAGGTTCCGGCGGCTCGATCACACTGCTTTAACGGCTGCCATTAGCCTATCGGTCTATCGCCGCGAAGCGCCTGCTCTGGCAAAATTCGGCGCATGACTTCTTCTCCCAATCTCGACCAAATGACTCCCGACCAACTGCGTGCCTTAGCTGCGCAGTTGCTCACGCAAGTCGAAACAATGGGTAAGACGGTCGAAACCATGGGCAAGAAGATCAACCGCGATCAGACGGTGATCGAGAAGCTGACCTTCGAAATTGCGCAGCTCAAGCGCTTGAAATTTGCCAAGCGCAGCGAGCAGATGAATCCTGAGCAGGCCAGTTTGCTCGATGACCTGATCGATACAGATATCGCAGCGATTGAAGCAGAGCTTCAGGCCTTGCAAACAGTGCCAGCGGCGACCGAGAAAAAGCAGAAGCCCAAGCGCACTGCATTGCCGGCTGAGTTTCCACGCACACTGATCCATCACGAACCTGACAACACTCACTGCCCATGCGGCTGCGCGCTGAAACGCATCGGTGAAGATGTCAGTGAGAAGTTGGATTACACACCGGGCGTGTTCACCGTCGAGCGTCATGTACGTGGCAAATGGGTCTGCGATGACTGCGAAACGCTTATCCAGGCACCGGTTCCGGCTCAGATCATCGACAAGGGCATCCCAACCGCTGGGCTGCTGGCCCACGTCATGATTGCCAAGTTTGCTGACCATTTACCGCTTTACCGTCAGGAATCGATCTTCGGTCGAGCGGGCCTGGCGATTCCACGCTCAACCTTGGCCGAATGGGTTGGCGTGACTGGGGTTCAGTTGCAGCCGCTGGTCGATGCGCTGCGCGAAGTGGTACTCGGGCAGCAGATTATTCATGCCGATGAAACACCCGTGCAAATGCTCATGCCGGGAACAAAGAAAACCCACCGTTCCTATGTTTGGGCCTACGCCACCAGCCAGTTCTCGGATGTGGCAGCGGTGGTTTATGACTTCAGCCCCAGCCGTGCCGGAGAACATGCTCGCAACTTCCTGCAAGGCTGGAGGGGCAAGCTGGTCTGTGACGATTTTGGCGGTTACAAAGCCAGCTTCGAACTCGGCGTGACCGAAATCGGCTGCATGGCCCATGCACGGCGCAAATTCTTCGAGCTGCACGCTACGAATAAAAGCACGCTTGCTGAGCAAGCCCTGCGCTATATCCAGTTGTTGTACGAAATCGAGAGCGAAGTCCGCGATCTGGAGCCGGATTTACGGCGGCGAATACGGAAAGAAAAAGCCGTCCCGGTAATGGACATGCTACATGTCTGGATGAGCGCCCAGCGCGACCTTGTGCCCGAAGGATCAGCCATCAGCAAAGCACTCGATTACAGCCTGAAACGCTGGGCAGCGCTGTCGCGCTACCTCGATGACGGGGCTGTACCCATAGACAACAATTGGGCAGAGAACCAGATCCGACCATGGGCTCTTGGACGTAAGAACTGGCTCTTTGCAGGCTCGCTACGCAGCGGAAAACGGGCGGCGGCGATCATGAGTCTGATCCAGTCTGCGCGGCTGAATGGTCATGATCCGTACGCCTATCTGAAGGATGTTCTCACGCGCCTGCCGACGCAGCGGGCGAGTGAAATCGATCAGTTGCTGCCGCATAGGTGGCAACCGGTTTCATCACGCAAGGCGTGATGCCCGGACGCTTACTAAAATTCGCATCTTTGAGCGCGATGTCTGCTTACAAATTTTCACGGCCCTCATCTGTGGAATATCAATTCCAGTTAATTTACAGCGAGATACAGAAGGTTTGCAGGGAGCCACGCTGCACTGCTTCCAATCATTTGCCGATTAGTCGCTTTGATTTTTGAGTATTTCTAGAACCCCACCGTGATTCCCAGTTGAAATTGTCAGTCCACTTACTACCCGCGTTCTTTCATCAACGATAACCGTCATGACGGGTGGAGGTAAGCGCCGACCCTCGTCATCAACCAGAACGATGTCCAAGATGGGCGTGGATTTCTCAGTGTATTTCTCCATTGATAGGTGCTCCCACAAGGTTTACTCTTGAGAATAGACTACGCACTATTAGTCGTCTATGCCCTCTTGGTCCCCCCCTTCAGCCTTACGTCAAAATGTTCTGTTGCAGTGTTTTTTTTGTAAAGTAATGGGAGTTTTTGCGTAACTCAACTAAACATCTATTTAGTTTAGTTAAGTTTAAAGTAGTGTGAGTCGTATTCGACGGCAGTGTTCAAAAAAGCTACTATCTCGCATTAATAATCCCCCTACCCGTATATTGGACCGCCGATGCCATCGAAATAGTCCGACGCTTTTCTTTTCTTCCTGCAGGCGCCGCCCCTGGACGAGGACACACGTCTATTCCTTGTTCTTTTAGTGTAGTGGTTTGCCCGCAGGAGCTGAGCTCTCGACCCGGCTGAATGCCTCGATCGCGGTAGCTTTGACATCTTTATCGGAATTAATCGTCATCGGTTGGCCTCCTAAGTCGGAGAATTGCCTGACACCTCAGGCGACAACATTGGTATGGCTTGACTATAAACGCCAAATTCAATGATTGCGTCTAAGCTTGGCTCTCCTTCGCTGTGAAAATACGATTCCAATCTCGAGCCACCAATGTCTGGCACGCGATCTCTGATCCCCCGAAGCAGCGTCTTGAGACCGTCTGCATGTTTGCTTCTGTTACATAGCAAATTGACTCACCATTTTCATTGAGCAAAATGCCACCCGCACCTCGCAACAACGCGTGTCCTGCAACGACGTCATGTGCAGAAACCGCGTACAGAGAAACTCCGCAGACGCCATCTCCTGCGGCGACTTTTGCAAGCCTATAGGCAATTGAGGGCATCGCAACAAAACTGCTGGGGGTGCAGAGCTCACGATTGATATCTGGCTTGATGATCGCGGCGGCACTCACCATCACGTGGGAGCTGCTCGACAACGCCAGTCCAGTAAGCTTTCTTGCTACTGGCTGTCCATTGCGTAACAAATCGGGTAGTCCCTCAGACCAGGCGATGCAATCAGGCGAGCCCTCAACAGTGACTGGTGCGTAGACCACGCCCAATACCGGAATTTGCTTATGCAGAAGGCCGACAGAAATGGCAGACCCTTTGAGACCTTTGAGAAAATCACTCGTACCGTCGTTAGGATCGACGACCCAACACCAGGAATGTCCCGTGAGGCTATGTCCGGTTTCCTCGCCCCAGAAGTCACAAGAAAAAAGTCCTAGAAGTTGCTGGCGTAGAACGCGTTCGATTTCTATGTCTACTATGGCCTTATCGCCCTTCCCTCGTGGTCCATTTACCCTCGCCCATTCCGCAATAAGTAGCTGCCCCGCGCGGATAACTACCTCGATAGTCTGAGTGAGTAGCATTGGAAGATCTGATTTGTGCATGGGGCTCTCAATATCGGAAGAAATACTGGGACGCTTGATGAGGGTTAGGCTGTCAGCTATGCAATTCAGATTTGTCTATGCATCCAGGGGGCATTCTCTGACCACATGTAATGGGTCGAAAATAGGCGTGTGCAGCCGCGGTCACCTTGAGGATTAAGGTTATGCTAGCCGCCCGCAAGGCGCCCAGTAGGTTCATGTTCTATTCCGAATTGCGAGGCCGCATCAAGAAATCTATGTGCTGCTTCATTAGATCTATTTGCCATCATGCGCTGAGCTTCGGCCTCAAATTGAGCCTTTAAAAACCACTTAGACGTTTTGACTTTACGTCTTCCTTTCACGGCCGCCTCTCGTAAACACTGTTGGGTAAGCGTGCTTCTTCGTTGCGCTCGTCGTGGCCTATAGCCCGCAGCTCTGATTAGCGCGGAGGTCGATAAGTTTGAAAGCCTGAAGTATCCGTACCCTCCTCCCCGGTTTTATCTGCAAAAAGGTCTCCTTTGGGATCTACGGTACCAATGGAGAATCGACAACTACTCAGGGGCGTCCTCCTCATCAGGTAGATTTACTGCGTTGACCATTCGAGTGATGACGATAGACAACCATGTTTGATGGGCGACAAGCTCTGGGTCATCGTCACCGTCCGCATTGGACGTTTCATAGAGTGATCTCCAGCCCAGGATATCTGCTGGGTCGACCTTAGCGTTGTCTCTGAATACAGCTTTTGAAGCAAGCCGGTAGGCGTATGTATCCAAGCAAGTGTCATCCGCCAACCTTAGCTCGACTCGGCCAACATTAAGCACATTCTCAGCGATCCAGCGCGGAGAGCCGTTAAGTTTTGGAGGTATTGCCAGCAGGACACCAACGATGGCCTTATCTGAATCAGGCCGATCCATTTCGTTGAACAGGTCGATCAGATGTTGGCCGGAGAAGCGTTTGACTATCTCTATGCCCTGCTCCGGCTGAGCAACGTTCGCCACCGCGACCATCAGCATGGTTGAAGGACTGTGCTCATTACTCGTCGCAGATAACTGACGGGCGCTAATCTGAAGTGCGGGCATAAATCTCTCTCAAAATGAACACTATAGATTGTAGCTCTATAGAGTTCAAAAAGGCTTCATCGTTCCTATTGTGGATTAAGCAAAATGGAACTGAAGGAAGCGTTCGCCATTGCGTTACGTAACACACGGCTTCGCCGGGGCTTGACCCAAGAAGATTTTGGAATCGTCAGTAGCAGGACATATCTCAGCACGCTTGAGCGCGGCCTTAAGAACGTTACATTGGAAAAGGCATCGGAGCTTGCCGATAGAATGGGGGTGCACCCGCTTACCCTCCTTCTTGAGAGTTTTTTGCTCCTCGATCCGGATACAGATTTAGATTCGCTGCTTGAGCGTATTCGGCGTGAAATCAATACGGACCAAAACTCTTAGCTCGGAGCCGGTGATGTCGAATTATTGCGGAGCGTTGTCTGGTGTCTCGTACTGAGTCAGGTATATCGACCATGAGCAACTTGAGGGTTCCGGGGAAGTCCCCCTAGTCAATCTCAAGGTATACGAGAATCTCCAGCATGGTCCCGATGGCGTGCTGGCCAGGTAGGCGACTGGTTTCCGGCGATATGTCACCTGCCGTTGACCAGCCTCTCCCTGCGGCCTGTCCTATCTGCAAAGTGCTAATGCGCCATAGAATCAGAATGCTAACCCTTCTGCTAACTGAATCAGCTTCTCCTCAACCCGGCGGGTGCCCTGGATGGTTGAAAGCATCGCAATTGGGCTTTTACCCGAAAAGCAATCCTTGGACTTGGAGAGCCAGTGCTTGGCCTTTTCGTCGTCCCCGAAGAGCGTCTGGGCCATGGCGATGATGTGTGCAACACGAAACAGGCGATCGCTCTCGTCCACCGTCAATCGCTGGCCGCGCGCCAGCTTGGTTTTGAGAGCTTTGAGCGAAATTATCTGGTCGTGCTCTAGCGGACTCATTCTGCCAAAGTCGCAAAGGGCTTTCACATTACCAGCCGAGAAACCAGCTTCGATCAGTTCGTGGATGTCCCGATCTGAAGCGTCCGTGGGGATTTGGAGAAGTACTTCCAACCGCACCCGGTAGGCACCATAAGCATTCTCGCGCAGAATTTCAGCAAACATAGGGCACCCTCTTGTTCGGCATTTTCGGTGCACCTTTCGCGACAGGCAGCGACCGTCCATCACCGGCCGGTAATATCCGTCCGAGTAGAACTAATCATGAGCATAATGAAACGTCCCCTACGATGGAATGAGAGTTAAACGATCATGAGCGAAAACGAACGCTGGACAGTCAAATGCCAGGAAACCGCGGATGGAACTGGCGACGTCATCGTTGATCTGCCACCAGAACTGCTTGCGAGATTAGGTTTAGGCCTTGGGGACGAGTTAACTATCGAGATGGTAGATGGCGTGATAGTCCTGAAACCGAAGCACAATACGTCGTCCTCGTCCTGAACTTTGCTCTACTCGTCAGAACTGCCTCGATTTGTCGAAAACCGGTAAGAACCCAAGCCCGCTTCCCATTGCGGTTTTTTGACTTGGGATCGCCTTCGAAAATCCATCTTTTTCAAGCAAGAATATTGATCGCCCCTCTATCCAGTGTCGATTCTCCGAGGACGAACACGGCGACCAATCTGGTTGAACCCCTATCATTTCCCAAAGCTTTGGTTGAGTTGGGCTGGAAAATACCTGCAGTGAGCAATACCCTGCGTGTATCCGCCGAACGTTACGAGCTGAAATATGTCAGGGACTAAGATATTTGAAAGCCCACGTTGGCTGCGCGACCTGTTGCGCTTCCTGCCGCTGAAGAGCCAATTCGTACTGTCAGGCAACATTCGCGATCTGCAAGCAAGCGAAGTGACACCTGGGACAGTAACCGCGCAGAGCTTCAATCAGACTCTTTGTAATGAGCTGCTCGATGCAGGCTATGCCCACGTGCTTGTCTGGGACCCGGTATCCGGTTTCCGGTCCATTGGTAAGCCCGGTACTGATCCTGCAACTGGCCAGACATTCATGCAGGAACTTGGTTTGACCCTAATTGACGGGGTCGCGCCAGCAGGTATCGATCTGTTAAGCGCCACCTTACCGCGCCTGGTGGGCCGAACCGGCGAGCCCGTCGCGCTGTTGGTTGACTTCGCTTCGCGCCTAGTAATGCGCAACGATTCACTCAACGCTGCTGAACACCAACTGTTCACCCAAGCTCTGGTGCAATCCCATCAGGCCCGTAGCCGTCCTGCGACTGAGTTGCGTAAACCGTTCTTTAACTCTCTGATCTGGCTAGTGGAAAAGGAAGGTGATCTACCTGATTGGTTTTTGGTCGACAACCCACGCCTTCGCCATATTCCGGTGTCCAAACCTGATCAAGTTGTCCGCCGAGCACTCGCGCCCGCTCTGCTAAAAGCGCTCACAGGTAGTCAGGGCGCCAGCGAAGAAACCACTACCCAGGCTGTTGAAGCGTTTGTACAAAACACTGAGGGGCTGTTGCTGCTCGATCTCAGTGCCATCGCGCAATTGGCACGGGTAGAGAGTGTACCTATGGAAAAGATCGCCGATGCCGTGCGCCGCTATAAGATCGGTGTTACCGAAGACCCTTGGCTAAAAATTGATCGTCAGCGAATTCGCCAGGCAGACGCCATCGTTCACCAGCGGGTCAAAGGCCAAGAGCATGCAGTGACTCACATGCTCGACATCGTCAAGCGCGCGATGACCGGTGTCGGCGCCGCCCGCAAGGGCAATCGGCCCAGGGGCGTGGCCTTCCTCGCCGGCCCGACCGGGGTGGGCAAAACTGAATTGGCCAAGACCATCACCAGTCTGCTGTTTGGCGACGAAAGCGCGTATATACGCTTCGACATGTCAGAATTTAGTGCTGAACATGCAGATCAGCGCTTGATCGGCGCACCGCCCGGCTACGTTGGCTATGACGTCGGCGGCGAGTTGACCAATGCGATTCGGGAGAAACCGTTCAGCGTGGTGCTATTCGATGAAATTGAAAAAGCCCACCCCCGCATCCTCGACAAATTTCTGCAGATCCTTGATGACGGTGTACTCACCTCCGGCCGCGGAGATCGAGTGTACTTCTCTGAAGCACTGATTGTGTTCACCTCCAACCTTGGCATCTACCGTCAAGGCGACAACGGCGAACGGGTGGCTAATGTGCTGCCTGGCGAAGCCTTCGAACAGGTTCAGAACAAGGTGCATAGCGAGATCGACCGGCATTTCAAGCTGGTGCTTAACCGACCGGAAATTCTCAATCGTATTGGCGAGAACATTATCGTCTTCGACTTTATCCGCGAGGATGTCGCCGTACAAATCTTCGAGCAGATGGTCAACGCTACCTTTAGCGACCTCCAGGGACAGGAGCTGTTTATAGAATTGACAGCCGAGGCACGCCAAACCCTACACAGCCTTTGCTTGCAGGACCTATCCAACGGTGGACGGGGTATCCGCAACCAGTTGGAAGCACGCCTGCTCAACCCCTTGTCGCGAGCGTTGTTCGACCAGGATGCGCAGCCAGGTGAACATTTTACGATCACCAAGTTGACTAATAGTGGACTGATGATGGAACGTCATTGAGCATGGACTTGAGCCTGTCGCGCGTGCATTTTCCGGTCACTACCCTGGGCCCCGGCCAGCGCCTGGGCATCTGGTTTCAAGGCTGCAGCATCCGATGTCCTGGCTGTATTTCTGCCGATACATGGGGGCCAGGGCAGCGTCGACTGTCAACGGCACAACTGCTGGATCAGATTACGCCCTGGCTGGACGTGGCAGACGGCATCACGATTTCAGGCGGCGAACCGTTCGATCAGTTTGATGCCTTGATCCGCCTGCTCCAAGGCCTGCGTCGTCTTAGTCAGGTCGATATTCTCGTTTACAGCGGTTATTCCCTGGAACACCTCGATGACCAACTGCGCCAGGCCAGCGGCCTGATCGATGCGTTGATTAGCGACCCCTACGACGAAGCCATCAGCCAAACTATGGCTCTGCGGGGAAGTGACAACCAACGCCTTAACTTGCTTACCCCCTTGGGTCGGGCGCGCTTGGGCGACTTTGAACGCCTACTGATGACCACCGACAAGGCACTCGACCTAATGTTCGACGAAACGGGCAGCGTGTGGATGGCCGGTATTCCTCGGCGCGGTGATTTGCTGCGTTTGCGCGACCTGCTGCAGGACCAGGGCCATCAATTACAGATCAGCGCACACGCAACGCGACGCCGCTGAATGGAGTACCCCATGATTCGTTTCTGCCCCAATTGCAACACCGAGCGATCGCTTCAGGAGATGTTTTGCGAGGGATCCATCTTCGAGATGGCCTGTGGCTGGGATCTCGCTGGAGAACCCATCCACCCTGAAGGATGGCGTCCCCAGGCCATTACGACTCAGGAGACCATCGCCAGAGTGAGCCCAGCACCGGACAACGCAACGGTCTTGCTTTGTGAAAATGGTCACTCGATGGACCTAGGCGACCTGATGTGCCACGAATGTGGCGGCGAGCTCGCGCAATCGGTACCTTTCGCTTCCGTGCCAGACAGCGGCGAATCAGAAGCGGTCACGGAAACCCTGATCGATGGCTGGCGCTTGGTTCGAGAAATCAGCAACACCGACGGCGTTCGTGAGCGCTACCTCGTCGAGCACAACGAAACAGCACAACAAGCGGTATTGACCTTGTATCGATCCGGCTCTGAGCCGGATCCGGTGATCTACGATGTGATACGCCGGTTGCCTCGCGAGCATGTACCCGAGATCATCGTCACCGGTCGCTGGAATGATCGCGCCTACGAAGTTATTGAGGAACTTAGCGGTGGAACCCTGGCTGACCTTGGCAGCGTCATTCGCGATAACGCCAGCGTGCGTCACGTAGTCAGCGAATTGGGCCAGGCGCTGCATGTGTTCAATGAGGCCGGCCTTCGTCATCGCGACCTGCGCCCCGCCAGTCTTCTCGTTCGCTCCCGCGAACCGCTGGACCTGGTGATCAGCGGCTTCGGCTCGGCACGCCTGTCGGAGTTCGACCTAGATATCGTCTCGCCCCTAGAAACCAGTCGTTACATGGCGCCAGAGGCCATTGCAGGTGGCGTTGCAGCTGCCTCAGACTGGTGGAGCATGGGCATGATTCTGCTCGAGCAACTGACGCAGGGTGCCTGCTTCAGTGGCGTCAATGCCAATGCCTTCCTGATCCACGTACTGGCAAACGGCGTGCCGATCCCTGACGACCTCGACCCGCAACTCCATTTGCTGCTGCGTGGGCTGTTGGCACGCGACCGCCACCAGCGCTGGCAATGGCCGCAGGTCGAGGCCTGGCTTAACGGTATTGCGGTAGAGGCACCGCCCTCCTCCGTTCAACAGAATGATGAGGGCGAAGGCGCTACGCTGCAGTTAGGACCGCGCCGCTATCACTTGCCCGGCGTATTCGCCCTAGCAGCGGCACAGACGAACAACTGGCAACAGGCCCTCGACCACCTGCTTCGTGGGGTAATAGTGACCTGGGCCGAGCAGGTCAGCTTGGCGCCTTCCCTGGTCGCAGGTTTGCGTCAGATCGTTCAACACGAAGGCATCGAGGACGACTTCCGCCTGATGCTGGCACTGAAGGCTCTCAATCCAGAAATTCCCTTAATCCATCGCGGCGAGATCGTGACCCCAGGATGGTTGCTGGAACACCCCCTGGAAGGCTATCGCCTGATCAGCGGTTCGGTTCCAGACTTGCTCGAGCAGCTACAGACTGACCATTGGCTGTCGCGCCTGAAGACCCGCGCGGAAAGTGTCCGTCAGCGTGCCTTGCATCAACATATCGAGCTGGTCGAGGAGCCGTTACGGATTTACTCGCTATCGACCTCGCGTGCCAAGTTGGCGACGCAGTGGCAGGAGCGCCAACGACTACTTCCCGACACCGATCACCCGGGGCTGCTGTCACTTTCAGAGCGCCGGGTAATCGCGGAAGAGGATCTAATTGTGCTGCTCAGTGCCGCGATTAGCCAGTTCCGTTCGGCCAGCTCGATCATCGAGGAGGCCGCCGAACTAGCCAAGACCGCCGACGTCAGCTGGTTCGATACTGAGACTGCGGGTGAACTGCTGCTGCATTCACGTCTGGAGTTGTACCGTAGTGTCGATGAGCGCATTCGCGGCTTCGCCCGCTCCGGCGTGGCGACAGTGGACCAATGGGCCGAGCACTTCCGTCTGGAGCGGCGCATGCCATTGGCTCAGATGTTGGTGCTGCTGGCCATTCCGTCCAACCAGTGGCTGGAGCCACAGAAACAGCAGTATGTGTCGCAGATCCTCGAGTTCTTCGAGAAGAAGGTAGTGACCGCCGTGATGCGCGGTCCGTTGGTGCGCATGAGCATTGGCAAGACCACCGCCCGCGTTGACGTCAACGAACTGAACAGCGAACGCAGTCCGGCCGCGGCCTTGCTCGACCATCTGTTGCAACGCAATGCCAATGCGGTGAACCTGGACCCGGAAAGCTTCCAGCTCAACAGCCAACTGGAATCACGCCTGCATGCCCTGTACCGGCAGAGCGCGCTGTACAAACGCGACACCGGTATCGATGGCCTTTATTTAGGTTTCCCATTCCTGCTCAACCGCGATGCACGCGGTACCACGCGTACGCGGATCATCCCGTTGTTGCTGTGGCCGGTTAAGCTGCAGCTTGAACTGGGCAGCCGTGGGCACGCCGCTCTGGCGTTTGACAGCGAGCGTGAAGAAATTCGGCTCAACCCTGCCTTGGAAAGCGTGCTCGGTGCCGAAACCTTCAAGCGTTGGCGTAAGACAACCGATGAACTACTAGGTCGCTCGTCGATCCGCGCGGCGGATGTGATGGATGCCTTCGGTATGCTCGCTACCATCCGCTCGCGGGTGCTCGGCAGTTTACCGCCCAGTACCGTGGAAATTGCTCCTTACCAAGATGAACTGAGCTGCGCTGCGGTACTTTTTCATGTGACTTTCATGGGGCAGGCGATCGGCGAAGACTTGCGCCAGCTGAAGAATCTGTCGCCTGTCGGCACCGGCCTGGAAACTGCATTGCGCCTCAAAGTAGCCGATGCAGCTGTGCCTGTGACACCACCAAACGAGTTGCAGCGGTTCTTCACTGTTGCCAGCGACCCGTCCCAGGAAGCGGCGGTGATCCAGGCACGACATAGTCCAGGGCTACTTGTTGAGGGGCCGCCAGGTACAGGTAAGAGCCAGACCATCGTCAATATGGTCGCCGACGCCATCGGCCGTCAGCGCAGCCTGCTTGTTGTTTGCCAGAAGCATGCCGCGCTAGAAGTGGTGTACAAACGCCTGGTGGCTGAAGGTCTGGGCCAACGCATCGTTATGCTCAATGACGTCAACCGCGACCGCGAACCGGTTATCCGTAGCATCCGCGAACAGCTGGAGCGTTTGTTCGCTGACGGCACTCGGCCGCCAAGCTGGCAGCGACAACGCGAGCAGATCGCTGCCCGTATCGAAGCCCTAGAGGGTGAACTCGACCGCTTCCACCAGAGCTTGCACCGTCTAGATGAAAGCACCGGCCTCAGTTATCGCCAACTGCTCGGCGAGCTGATTGAATTGGAGGCAGGTCCTGAGCCAATCGAGTTCCCGGCCTTACGTCAACGATTGGTAACACTGGACCTCGCCAGCCTGACGCGTTTAGAGGAAAACTGCGCCCCTCTGATACGTCTGTGGCTACCCTCTCGCTTCGAAGGCAGCCTGTTGAAGCAGTTGAAGCCATTCGCCGCCGACCGTGCGACCTTGCAGGCCTTCACTGACAACCTGAACAGTTTCACCCAGGCCGAGATTAACCGTCAGGCCACGCTGCAGACGCATTCGGCCAGCTTCGAAATCGACGATCCGACGCCGTACCGTAGTTGGATAGCGTCCCATGTCGCTACTCTGCTCGGTTTGAAAGAAGAGCAACGCCTACGCTTGGCGCGCTGGCTGCCATTGTTCCGCAGCCGCGAAGTCGGCCAGGCGCCGAGAGGTGAGTCGATTCTCGGCGAACTACGCCAGCTCGATCAGCAGCTCGGTCAGCTGGACCAGGACCACTACGCAGCCACGCTATCGCCAGCACTGAGTCTGGTTGAGAGCAAGACACTCAGGCATTTGGCGCACGACTGCGCCAAGGTCATGGCTACCCGAACCTGGCTGGCGAACATCAACCCGTTGCATCTGCTGCGGCGCAAGCGCTTGCGCAACGTTCTTCAACAGCAAGGGCAAAGTCTAGCTGCTGATGTCCTCCCGACTCTGCACGCCGCGATCCACCTGGAAATTCAGTGGCGTCCTCTGCGGGCCGAGTTGGCGACACTGCATCAGGTACTAGAGCTGGAGACCGTGAGCCAGCAAGCCTGCCTGGAGTTGGTCAGCACAGTGAAGAGCGACATCCGCCACCTACTAGAGATCCAGGCGCTGGCCCGCGCCATAGCGCAATCGCCGCGCCCTGAGGAAGCCGACGAGGCCGTCCTGGCTGGAGACAAGCAACACCTCGAGGCGCTTCTCAACAATCTCGACGCCTCGTTGATGCGCCACGGGGTCCGCCAGTCCAGCCTTGACCAGCTCAAAGTGCTCGGTGATTGGCTGGGCGATGAGCTGGTGCAACAACTGCAACACGCCATCGCGCACAACCTGAACAATCAATTGACGCTTGATCGCCTACATGAGGCGCAGCCGTTTCTCGCCGCCTATCAGTCATTCCGTGGCCGCGCTAGTCAGCTGGCCGAGCCGGATCTGGAGCTACTCGCACTGCTGAGGCAGCGCCAGGAGCAATTGGACGGCATCGCACCCGAGCAACTGGAGGCCGCCGTAAGACGGTTGCTTAATCGCGAAGCGCGACTAGGTTGGAAACATCGACTTGAGCAGGCCTACCCCGAACTGCTGTTCAGTCAGGATGAGGCTCGGGCCAAGGTAGCCAGCCTCGCTCAAGCCGACGCGCAGATGCGTGTGCTCAACCGAGAGTTACTCGCCAACGGCATCGACCTTACTCGCCTGGGCAATCACAAACAGTGGGAGGACGTCACCCGACTAACGGGCAAGCGCTCGCGGCGCCTGCGCGAATTCATCGAACTGGGCAGCCACCTCGGTCTAATGAGCTTACGTCCGGTATGGTTGATGAACCCGGACGTGGCCAGCCGTGTGCTGCCGCTTAAGGCCGGCCTGTTCGATACCGTGATCTACGACGAAGCTTCGCAGATGCCTGTGGAATTCGCCTTGCCGACCCTGTTTAGAGGTCAGGTCACCGTGGTCAGCGGCGACGAGAAACAGATGCCGCCGACTGCTTTTTTCTCCAGCCGCATCGAAAGCGACGAAGCCGAAACATTCGATGGTGACGAGCCTGACGCTGACGCTGACGAGGAACAACGCGAAGCCTTCGAAGACACCTGGAATCGTCGCGAGATCAAGGACTGCCCTGACTTGCTGCAACTGGCGCGCACCGCCCTGCCCAACACAACATTGCAGATCCACTACCGTTCGGCCTACCGCGAGTTGATCGGCTTCTCCAATGCCTCATTCTACGGCAACCGTCTTAACGTCCCGGTCCGTCATCCGCAAGCGAACATTCTGCGTATCAAGCCTCTGGAGCTGATCGAGGTCGGGGGGCTATACCAGAACCAGAGTAACGCCGAGGAAGCCGAACGTGTCGTTGAGTATCTCAATGAACTCTGGCAGCAACCCTACGATCTGCGTCCCTCGGTCGGCGTGGTCACGTTCAACCGAAAGCAGGCAGAGTTAATCGAGGAGCACTTGGAGCAGCGTGCGGAACAGGACGAACTTTTTCGTGCTGCCTACACCGAAGAGCGCGAACGCAGTGAGGACGGCGAGGATATGTCAGTGTTCGTCAAAAACGTGGAAAACGTACAGGGCGATGAGCGCGACGTCATCGTCTTCTCTTCGACTTTCGGTCGCAACAGTCAAGGCACCTTCCGTCGCAGCTTTGGTGTGCTCGGACAGACCGGCGGCGAGCGTCGCCTCAATGTGGCGGTGACCCGTGCACGACGCAAGGTGGTGATGATCACCTCGATGCCGATCGCCGATATCTCCGACATGCTCAACACACACCGCGCGCCGATCAGCCCGCGTGACTACTTGCAAGGCTATCTGGAGTACGCGCGCGCTCTCTCCGCGGGTGAGTTCGGTAGTAGCGGTAAACTGCTTGAGCGCTTGCAGACAGACCGAAACGGCCAGCAACGAGAACAAGGCCAACGCCGTGATGGTTTCGTCAGACTGGTCGGCGAGTTTATTCACTCCCTGGGCTGGCAGGCCGCCCCTGCCAGCGAGGGCGACGCCTTCGGTCTCGACTTCGCCATCGAGAACGCCAGCACGGGCCTATACGGCATCGGCATCGAATGCGATGCCCCGTGCCACGCACTGCTAGAGCGCGCCCGCGCCCGGGAAATCTGGCGTCCGACCGTACTGCACCGTGCCATCCCTCATATTCACCGAGTCTCGTCACAGGCTTGGTATCACAATGGTGAAAGCGAGCGTGCACGCCTGCGTGAAGCCATTGAACAGGCCATGCAGGCCACGCCCCCGTCGCAACAGACGCCCACTACAGCCGATACGGAAACCTGCCTATGAGTGGTCCGAAGGTCGTTCGCATTGTCACCTGGGAAGAAATCATCGCCATCTGCGAAGGCCACCTACAACGCCTGGAGCTGGTCTTGACACGTTGGCAGGCGCAAGCCAGTAAGGTCGGAGAGCTGAACGAACAGGAGCGCGTCGCCACCTTCGCCCGACGCGATCGCCTGCGCGCCCTGTTGGCGCAAGAGCGCTTTGCTGAGCTGCAGAAGGCCGTACCGGCCGAGATCGAGCACCTACGCCGAGACCTGGAGGATCGCGAAGAACGCGCGATTATTCGTGCCGCTCAGCGACGCCAACGCGAACGACGCCTTAAGGAGAACGCCGCAACATTGCTCGAGGCATTGCAAGCGTGCTCCGAAGGCGCCGATCAAGACCTGTTGCGTTCTCTCACGCAATTGGCCAACGGCATCATCAAGGAAGATGGTGAGCGTCTACTGGCTGCGGGTTTCGTCCAATTGGCCAAGGCCGATCAGAAAGAGACGCTCAGCGAAGCCCAGCGAGCCTTGGCACAGCAACTCAAGGTCGATGACACTCCGAACTCCTTGAACGAATGGATGGCTGCCCGACACCCTGATACCTTGCCCGATATACGCCTGCAACGCATAAACCGACACATCGCTGAACTGCAGCTGCTGCAGGGTACCGGCAGCGCCGCGTCATTCCTTCAGGCGCAGGAAAGAGCCGAGGCGGAACCCGAATCGCAACGGCGTAATCTGCTGCTCGACAGTCTTGTCCTCGACTTGGCCTCATCCACTCGTACTTTCAAAAACAAGCGAGAGAGCCTCCAACGGCTACAGGACTTGGCCAGCGAAATGGAAACACAGGTAGGTACTGACTATACCGCGCTGTTAAGTCAAATCAGCACCTGTACTACCGTCACCAACCTAGAGACGATTGCGGGACTGACCGAGCAGTGTGAAGCCTTTATCGCAACCCATTTGCAGGCCGAAGCGGCCTTGGCCCGTCGCGAAGCCGTGCTAAGTGGATTGGCGAGCCTCGGCTACGAAGTACGCGAAGGCATGGCGACCGCTTGGGCGGAAACTGGAAAGGTCGTACTGCGTAAAGTAGCCACCCCCGGCTATGGCGTAGAAGTTGGCGGCAAGGCCGACAATGGTCGTTTGCAGGTTCGTGCAGTAGCTCTCAGCGGTGACCGTGACAAAACCCGGGATCGAGATATTGAAACTATTTGGTGTAACGAGTTTCATCGGTTACAAGCGCTGTTAAAAGACAGGGGCAGCGAGTTACTGATCGAGCGCTCCCTATCAGTAGGTGAAGTTCCGCTCAAAGAAGCGAGCGCTTCCATACAGGTCGCGGAAGCGGTCATTGCTCAGGAAAAAACAGTATAAAACACTACAGTTCACCGCTCTCGTAAGCGCGGCTTTCTCACATTCTCCTCAACTGGTGTGGCGGAGTCACAGAGCCCCATCGAAATGCATCGTTCTTTGCTGAACACAGCGCTCAGTGCGGCCTTGAAAGCCCGCCCAACTAACGTTTACTAGTGCCCATTGCAGCCCTCGTGACAGACCGCAATGGTTCGTTTCCAGCCTATCGTCTCAGTCAACTCTCGGCCAAAAGCGGTCTCTCAGTTTCTTTGCGAATCAGGGGCAATTCAGTCACCGGTAGAGTTGAAAAAAAATTGTCCGCAGCGAGCCTGGAGGGTATTTTAACTCTCAGGCTATGCCGCAATGATGATATTCGATATTTCGTTATAGCGCTCATAGAACGGGTAATGATCGTCAGCTAAGGCGAAATTACAGGCTATGCATTCATCCCCTATAAGCTCCAATGACAAAAGCTACCATTAAAGTAGCTTCTGCCAGCGACAACCTATTTTTTTGAGGACTTGCTAGGTTTCAAGTCGGGTTTATTTCCCGGCGTGTCTTTATTGTCACGACGACGCTGATCAAGTTCACCGGTTGACTTAGCAATTGGCTTTGGGCCTGGTTTAAGCGCCATAACATTTCTCCTTGATGTTAATATTTATTTTGGTTGTTGCAGAATCATCTTATTGGTACTGATGAATACTTTCAATAGACATAAGACGCTTGATTTTAGCCATGTGAAAAATTGAATTAGCTTTGGCAGCATCTACTGGTTATCTAACGGCAGGCCAGCTTGTTGGTTTGCGTCCATTGGTGCGACGTTGCAGGTAGCACAGCACGTCCAGAATAATTCTCGCATCGCCCCGGGCGCGGTGGGCGCCGACCTCCGGCCCCGCATTCGCTGGCGGCCTCGATCAGCTTGATCCAGCGCCATTGCCAGCCCTGGCGCTCTTCTACCCATTCACCATTCCATGAGACATACAGCAGCATTGCGCAGGCGGTGGTCAACTCCGGGGTGGTTAGTCCGTGGCTCTGGTGGGTCAGCGACAATAGGCGCCGATCAAAGTTTAGGTAATCGCCTCGCCCAAGAGCGCTCGGCTTAGGCGTCCCTGATACGAAAGTGTTTTTACACACTCTGGGCCGTTCGCTGCCCGCAATAATAGGCGGCAGATGGAAACATCTGACACTCGCCGTTATCTGCTGTCCCTTACCACTTGAGGTCTCACCCCAGCAACGCTTTACAACAGAGTCTGTCCATCCTGATAGAATCGATCAGGTTATAGATAACACCCTTCTGAGAAATGGCATGAATACAGAATTGATGGAAGATGAGATGCGCCGGGCGCTATTCGGTGATCCTGAGCCCTCTGCGCCGGCAATTCACTCGGACGTGCAGGACACAGTCCAGGATGGGCGGTCTCAAGGAACAAGTGCAACAGTCAGTTAATTTTTCTGAGCATGTTAATCACGAAACTGGGCATTCCCGCCT